>JAILLS010000004.1 GCA_024693025.1 Succinivibrio sp.
ATCAGAGCTGAAATCAGCGGTGCTACCAAAGTCATCAAAAAAGATGAGTCGATTATTGTGGATGGACGCCTGCCGCATTCGATCTGGAACGATGCTGATACCCCAGCCAAAGTCGTCAAAATCTCCATCAACCGCTAAGCAGCAACTACAATGGCAGCTCTGCTGCCATTTTTTCATAAGACCAATCCTGTCAGCAGCTTTTATCAAGCGCGAAGAGTCAGTCCCAAAATCTAAAGAACAGCAATGCTCTGCATCGCTGTGCGTGCTCATAAGCAATCAGCCGCCTGTTCAAACAGTAAGTGCAGAGCTCTGAACAGGAGAGCCGCTAGTACCTAAAGCTAAATCTCAAAGGAGCTTTCTATTCTAAAACTGAGATTGTCTGACCGTACTCAATTTTTTCAACACTTGGTTGACCGTCCTTGGAGCCTGCACTTAAATTACAGGTTATAACTGCTAGTCGCCTTACTTCTCCAACATGAGTAGAAAACGAAGTAGGCGTCACAATCCTCACTGGCATATCAAAAGTAACCTTGCAGGTTTTCTGATCAGCAGCAATCTCTATCCTATATTTGATTCCTTTTTCATAGGTAAGCCCTTGATAATCTGAAACCAATTCTCGGCATACATTTTCATTTCCATCGTATTTATGGATGACAAGTCCGGATTTTCTGAACTCATCTGTCACTTGGATGCTTCCATTAGAAAAGAACTGACCGAAATTTAATGGGACGCTAAAATTCCCTGCGCCCCTTTGATTACAGAGTTTAGTGATAAACTGCAGATCCGTAGGATTTTTAAGACGGCTTTTTAAATCGTCAATTAAGGCCTGCGAGTTCTTTGGATTATGCTGCGTATCGTTTACCGAATAAAGACACCGAGGTATATCAGCTAAAAAGGTGGTATATATATTATCCTCATAGCTGTTCATGTTTTCATCTGATGCTGTATTACCCTCTAAATGATGCAGATCATCATTCATATCCGCTTTGATAATATCGAAGAACTTACCTGCAGCTTGATCTGATTGCTTAAAATCTAAATCCTTCCAGTGTTTCAATTCCTCAGCAAATATTTCGCATGATTTTTGAGCCTGCTCTTTATAATCAGACGTAAAGAGCAGACTTCTTATAAATTTCTGCATAAGAGGCTTATTCGTAGCAGGAACTTGTGGCAGATACTTGTCCTCCATCTCCTTAACAGAATCATTCTGTTGCGCAAAATACTTCAAAATATCAGTCTGTTTGCTTTGAACCAGCTTATTTAGAGCATCTTCATTTATAGTATCCGCAACTGCTTTTTCAAACCCCTCTATCGAATCACATAAATCTTCAAAGATTTGAGCAGCCAGTTTAGGAGTGACATTAAGCATAATACTGTTTTTCTGACAGAGCTTGGCCAAATTATTCTCGACCATGATTTTTTGTATGCCAGCTACTATGACCTTACGAGCCTCCTGTTTGAAGTTTGCCTCTGTGAGCGTAAGCTTAGATTGTTCGACGAGATCCTGGATGGCTTTATACACATCAAGCTCTTCATGCTCATATTTAAGCAGTTCATCAGACTTTAAAGGCAGAGGATTGTGGGGGAAGTTCCATCTAATATCGGCCATCATCTCAGAGATCGCCCTTTCATAGGATGATGGCAGTTGATTATTCTTTACATAATACGATAAGCTGTGATTTGTGATAAATTTTTCGACTAAATCAGTCTCGCTGTTAAGCAAGGCCTGGATGCTTGCCGCATCATGCATTCCTTCAAGGGTTTTACCTTTAGCTTCAAGTGCCTGGGTAAGCTTTTTGCAGAGATAAAACCCCATGTCATTATCATACGTTATGTTGGCAGGGAAGCTTAGGTCATGTTTCTGGGCATAATCTTTTAACTGTGCAAACATAGTCCGCTGCTGCAAAGGTTTCTCGATTATTTCCTTTGCTAAGTGATACAGTCTGCCCGAACCGACTAATTGATCACTGTTTGCAACTTTAGAGGCAATCTCGTCATAAAGATTATATATATCACGGCTTACAAGATCATTGAGATCCGCTATGCTCTTTGGTACCAATCCATTGCCATAGCTCCTTCTGAGATCTGCTAACACATCCTCCAGTACTTGTTTAGTCTGTGGATCTAAAGCATTAATGTTCTTTCTTGCATCATTGATTGATTGACTCAGAACATAATTTTTACTGTCAGTATCAGGACTGGTCTTAGGCAGGAAGTTGGTGAGATTATTAACCATAGGTGG
Source organism: Succinivibrio sp. (assembly GCA_024693025.1). Taxonomy (GTDB): domain Bacteria; phylum Pseudomonadota; class Gammaproteobacteria; order Enterobacterales; family Succinivibrionaceae; genus Succinivibrio. The sequence goes on from JAILLS010000004.1 coordinate 2,243, forward strand.
CCTGTGCTCATTAGATGGTCTCACCACCAAATATTTTATGCGTACGGCAGAAGCTTCAAAGAAGCTACCTATGGAGCTCAGAATATTGTAGATTTTCCTGCCAAACGTTGCCAGACTCGAGGTTGAAGGTGCTGCCCCCTGCAGCGCCTCCGGCACCGGCCTGTGAGGATTCTGGTTTTCTACTGCTCCTGGCTCCGGTGGTAAAAGTGGTCCGACGCTGTTTAGATGATTGTTGATTTCATTGCCCATATAACACCTGCTCTGTTTTGCTAAACTCTTGAAATAGGCCTGAAGCTCAGTTTTCTATTCTGACAGATTTATTATAGTCTTTTTTATTTAAAGTAGATGAAAATATTTTATGCACAGATCACAAATCTCTGAAATTCTGCCGTCTCATCCGTAAGTTAATGTGCACTCAAAGTCTTTTAGATTATTGTTTACCTGCAGTTCCGTCAAGTCTTTTAACTACAGGCTGAGCGCAGCTTAAGATGCGGACCTAAACCTCTCAGCAAAAAAACAGCAAAGTTACACTCTGTAGACTTTACTGTTCTCTGTTACGTAAGCTGAGTTTCATGGCTTCAGGCCGTACCTTCCTGCCTATTGATTGTGCGGATCGTTCAGCTGCTCCTCTGTGATAAAGCCAGACTCCAGCAGTTTTTTATAATTTGAGCGGTCAATAGCCTGCGGAGCGCATAAATAAGCTTTAACTACTCCAGCTCCATTATTATAGGTACTCGTATCGTTTACCTTGACCTCCTGCCCAAGAGCAATGGCATCCACCATATCCGCCACCACTTCAGAGAGCAGATGAGTATCCTTAAACACCGTCATGCCCTGTTTACCGTTGATGATATCGTTAATGGCCTTGGCTGTAGCATCCTGACCGGTCAGATAAGGCAGATCCTGGCCTGTAATCCCTGCATTATTGAGCGCGGTCAGCACCCCCAGGGATAAACAGTCGGCCATGGAGTATATAGCATCCAGCTTTTTCCCATTCCTGCCATAGCCAACCTTTGCGAGGACCTCAGAGAACTGCTTGAGTGCATTGTCTGTAGACCATCCCGGGGTAGCGGTCTGCTCCAGCGTATTAAGACCTGAAGGAACCTGCAGGAGACCTGCATCCAGATATGGCCTGAGTATGGACATCGCTCCCTGCCAGAACATCCTGGTATTATTGTCATCTAAAGAGCCGCAGACAAATTCAATAGTCTTTGGCGTGTAGTCATAGTTGAGCTTTAGGGCGTCCACGATGGCCTGAGCCTGCAGTTCACCGGCCTTAACATTATCAAAGGAAGCATAATAGGACACTGCCTTGGAATTCATAATCAGACGGTCATAAGAGATCACCGGAATATTCTTCTGCTCTGCTTCCTCAAGCTGTGCGGCAAGTGCCGTTCCGTCTATGGCACCGATAACCAGAATATCGCAGTCTTCTCTGATTAGTCTTGGGATCTGACGCTGCTGAATCGGCACATCGGCATCTCCGCCATAAAAGAGATCCGTTTCATAACCTTTATTCTCAAGCAGGGCCTTTAATGTCTTACCATCATTATTCCAGCGTTCCTCATTCTGAGTCGGCATACAGATCCCGACCTTGATGGCCAGCGCCTCCCCTGACATAAAACAGAGTGTACCTGCCACCACCAGTGCTCTAAGTGCTGTACCTGCTGATCTATTCATCTCATCCTCTTTAGTTAAGCTGCGGATAAAAATCACAACTTAGTAGTATATGATGAGGCCTTGATCCTATCAATCAGCAGCTGCCCAAAACTTGAACTGCATGCGATTATTTATCCTAACCGTCTTGAAGTAACAGTATCACAGAGCTTATCACCTGTATAAATTACACTGATTTAAGCTTGTTTTTTAGCCTGGAGCTGTCTTTTGCAACCTAAATTCTGATAAGAGTTGCTCAGCAGGACAGAACATGGTAGCATACTAGTATTCTAGATTTTAGTTACAGACAGGTCATTCCAGCGTAGCAAAACCTTAAAACCATATTTTTATCTGTAAAACAATTACTATCGAGCTTAAATATGAAAACCCCGCTCCCCGCCTTTAAGATTAATAACAGTGAGCCTGTGAGCAGACAGATCTACAACTATCTGCGCAGACTAATCGTCGAAATTAAAATTATGCCAGGCTCCCGCCTCTCGGAAAACGAGCTGTCTGAACATTTTGAGGTTTCAAGGCAGCCGGTACGTGAAGCTTTATTTTTATTAAAGCAGGTTGATCTCATCGAGGTCTTTCCACAGAAGGGTTCCTATATAACCAAGATTTCAACCAAAAATCTCAAGGAAATCTGCTTTGTGCGCAGTTCTTTAGAATGTGCCTCCATCCTCGAGGGCCTTACCAAAAATGATGAGAATTTTCAGACTGCCTTAGAAGAGCTTAAAGACAATATCGCGCTGCAGCAGCGTCTTTTAGAAAAACCCGAGGGAGGAGATCGCGATGCTGACTTTTTAGAGCTGGATGATGCCTTCCATGAAGGGATCTGTAAGCTGTCCGGCAATTCCTTAACCTGGGGAGTCATTCAGAACTGCAAATCCAATCTTGACCGCATCAGATATCTGTCCACCCGCCATGTTTCAAGTGTGGATGAACTCGTTGGTACCCATGCTAAAATCTGTGAGCTGATTATCAGCCATCAGGGTGAAGAGGCGGTTGCTCAGCTGCGCAACCACCTGTTTGAGATCCTCAAGACCTGCGATCCGATTATCAAGGATAATGCTGAATGGTTTGAGGAAGACTAAAGCTCTATTTGAGTAGACTCTGCCACTCATCTTCCTTAAAACCTATAAGCACGCGATCCTCTGCGATTAACAGAGGACGCTTTACCAGCATGCCGTCTGAGGCAAGCAGGCTGTACTGCTCATCCTCAGGCAGGTCTTTAAGCCGGCTGGCAAGCTTCAGCTCCCGATACAGCATGCCGCTGGTATTGAACATTTTCTTAAGCTCCACTCCTGCCTTAAGCTTAAGCTGCTTTAAAGTCTGAACATCCGGATGCTCAGTTTTAAGATCAAGACACTCATAGGCAAGCTGATGCGCATCAAGCCATTGCAGCGCCTTCTTACAGGTGCTGCAGCGGCTGTAACAGTATACTTTTAGCATAAACAATCCTCATAAAAAAACAGGCTGGCCTTTATTGTAACTAGACCATACCTGTTTTTAGTGAACCAAGTTCACGACTCTTGAGAAAACAGCCTAAACCAGTTTGAACAGGAAGGTTGCTCCGGTATCCGCACTTGAGACGCTCTCACGGCAGCTTCTGAACAGATAACGTCCATAGCTCTGCTCTAAGGCCTCCAGATCAGGACGCTGTTCACTGCGTCCCTCAAGCGAGGCCAGACAGTTGATCTCACCTTTATCTGCATCAAAGTCAATCAGATCTCCATCCTGCAGGAGAGCAAGCTTACCTCCGCGAGCAGCCTCTGGAGAGACATGCAGGGCTGAAGGGATCCCGCCTGAAGCGCCCGAAAGCCGTCCGTCAGTCAACAGCGCCACGTGATAACCGGCTTTCTGCAGATTGCCAAGCACCGGCATCAGCTTATGCAGCTCAGGCATACCGGAAGCGGCAGGACCGGCATAGCGCACCACCACTACACAGTCCTGATTGAGCTTACCTGCCTTATAGGCATCCACCACTTCAAACTGATCATTAAAGACCTTAGCCTCAGCCTTCACATGATGATGCTCAGGAGCCACTGCGGAAATCTTGATGACGCTCTGACCTAAATTGCCATGCAGCACCTTAAGTCCACCCTGCTCTCTGAAGCAGCCTTCGCCTGAAATTAATACCTGCGGATTGCGGCTTTCACCACACTCAACAAAACGCAGCTTTCCGTCAGACAGCTCAGGAGTGGTCAGCTGATCGGCAAAGCTGCCGCATACAGTGAGTACATCCTCATGCAGAAGTCCGCGCTTATGCAGTGACTTTAACAGAACCGGTACGCCGCCAGCCTCCTGGAAGGCATTGATATCCGGCTGAGCGTTAGGATAGATATTCAAAAGTAAAGGAACCACGGCAGAAAGATCGCTTAAATCATCCCAGGTCAGGATAAAGCCTGCAGCCCTGGCAATTGCCGGCATATGCAGAGTATGATTGGTACTGCCGCCTGAAGCTAACAGAGCCACCAGACCATTCACGAGATTCTTGGCGGTCATCACCTGATAGAGCGGACGAGCATCTCCCTTAACCGCGGTTTTACCCACAATCTGTCTGCAGATTTCCTGAGTGAGCGCAGTTCTTAACTCGCTGTCAGGCGGCACAAAAGCCGAGCCAGGCAGCATCAGACCCATGGCCTCCATCACCAGCTGATTGGTATTGGCAGTGCCATAGAAGGTGCAGGTACCGAGGTTATGATAGGCCCTGCATTCCATGCGCTGCAGTCCGACCTTGTCAATTTCCCCGCGCAGATACTGCTGTCTTACTTCAGTTTTCTCCTTATTGGAGATCCCGGTTCCCATAGGTCCTGACGGCACAAACGCAATCGGCAGATGAGCAAACGCGCAGGCCCCCATCAGCATACCCGGGGCAATCTTATCGCAGATCCCCAAAAGCAGTGCTCCGTCAAACACATTATGGCTCAGTGCAACAGCCACCCCCTGAGCAATTAAATCTCGAGAGAACAGTGACATATCCATGCCAGGTGTGCCCTGCGTCACGCCATCGCACATGGCTGGCACAGCACCTGCCACCTGAGCGCTGGCGCCGATAGACTGCACGGCGGCCTTAATCTGATTAGGATAATCCTTGAACGGACAGTGTGCTGACACCATGTCATTATAGGCGCTCACAATGCCGATATTGGCGCCCTGACCGGTGATGAGCTGTTCCTTGGTATAAGGATCTGCACCTGCTGAAGCATGCGCAATGCTTGAACATGGCATAGTATCACGGCTGCGGCCTTTGGCTTCCATATCCTTGATCATCGCAAGATAGGCAGCTCTGGTCTCTTTGGAACGCTCTTCGATTCTCCTGGTAACTTCTGTGATAACCTTATTCATGCATAGTCTCCTTGACCGCTTTAATGGAAGCGGCAATCACTTCGTCAATGGTGCCTGAAATATCAATATTGATGACATCCTTTTCATCAGCCTGAGGGAACTCCAGATCGGCAAACTGAGAGTTCACCATATCCTCTTTCATATAATGACCCTTGCGCTGTTTCATGCGCTCTAAGATCAGTTCCTTGCTGCCGTAGAGATGAACAAAAACCAGTCCTTCATTGCCCTGCCGGATAATATCACGGTATTTCTTCTTCAGCGCCGAGCACACCACTACGCCAGAGCAGCTGCGGTTAGAGAGTGAGAAAAAGACATCGCTCACCCGCTCTAGCCAAGGTTTACGGTCATCATCATTTAAAGGGTGTCCGCTTCTCATTTTGATGATGTTGGCCCGAGGATGCAGATCATCCCCATCGATGAAGCTGGCATGCAGCTCCCTGGCAATCGCTAGGCCAACCGTTGTTTTACCTGAGCCACAGACTCCCATGACAATACATTTAACGCTCATTTAGCACTCCCTAATCTATTTTTAGGCACAGTATAACACTTTAGGCAAGCGTTATGTTATGCGTAACATGATAACTTTTAATCAGCTCACAATTTTCAGCATAAAGCTGTTAAAGTTCGACGTTAACCATTTAATAAATAAAGGTTATTGCAAGATATATTCAGTTATATAAACATTTTTAAGTGTTTTTCGAATCTAACATGTTATAATTATGTTACCGATATCAATTATCCGCAGAACTTCACTATTGGAAATTTACACTAGCATGATAAAAAGGCCAAAACTTCAAGATATTGCCAAGCAGGTCGGTGTCACCAAGATGACCGTGTCACGCTTTTTTAACGATCCTAACAGCGTTGCGCTCAAAACCCGCGAGCGAATCTCTGAGGTCATAGAAGAGATGGGTTTTATACCCAATCGCGTTCCTGCGATCATGTCTAAATCCAGCTCCAAATGCATTGGTCTGGTCATCCCCTCCTTTTCCAATCTGGTCTTTGCCGAAGTTATTGACGGAGTTGAGGAAACCGCGGTCAAATACGGCTACAGCGTGCTGCTGATGCATTCAGGCTATGATGTGCATCAGGAGGAACAGAAGATTGCGGAGCTGATTTCCTATCAGGTAGACGGTCTGATTCTCTCCGAGCCTGAACATACCCCTCTGACCATGAAAAGGCTGCTCAAGGCGGGCATTCCTATCGCCGAGATCATGTCTCTGCCCAAGGTTCCCCTCGGCATTGCCTGTGGCATTGAACATCAGCAGGTAGCCACTGAAACCACCCTGGCGCTGATTGAAAGCGGACGCAGGCATATCGCCTATTTCGGCGCACGGATGGACAAGCGTACCTATGAGAGGCAGGAAGGCTATCTAAATGCTGTCAAACAGGCAGGTCTGCAGAGTCTGGTCTATGATGAGATCGGCAGATCCAATTTCACCACTGGTCATCTGCTGCTCAAAAGAGCTATGCAGCATACTCCGCCTGATGCCATTATCTGTACCAATGACGACGTGGCCATGGGGGTGCTGATGGGCTGTCAGGAATTAAAGCTAAAGGTTCCTGATGATCTGAGCATTATCGGCTACAACGGACTGAATGTCTGTGAAGCCTCAACCCCTAAGCTGTGCAGTATCGCTACGCCCCGCCGCATGATGGGACAGCTGGCGATGGAAAAGATCATCGCCCAGCTTGAGGCCGGGATGCTGCAGCATGATCTTACCTATCTCTCCGTCACCCTGCGCGCAGGCGGTACCGCAACCGCTGCCGAGCAGCAGAAAATCAAAGAGCATCTTGATAAACTCAATCTTGTCATGCAGCAAAACCTCAGTGAGGCCAGATTAGGCGTGGCCTAAGGCTCAAGCC
>JAILLS010000046.1 GCA_024693025.1 Succinivibrio sp.
ACCTGTACAAACTCGGCACCGGCTTCCTGCATCTGCTGAGCACGACTGATGAAATCCGTGACCGCTTCGCTCGGAGTTACATAGAGGATCCCCATTACCTTAGGGTGTCTTAAGTCAATCTTCTTGTCCGCTAAACGTAATTTCATGAAAAATCCCCGCTGTAAAAATTAGTGGTCAGAATCCTTGGGATCCTTGGACTGCTCTGAATCTGGTGCCTGCTTCTCAGTGTCGCCCTGCTGCTCCTGACTCTCTTGAGCTTCAGACTGGTTCTCCTTTGGTGCCTCAGCGCCAGTCTCGGTCTTGGCCTCACCATCTTCAGCCTTGGCTGTCTCTGCAGCGCCGCCAGAAGCATCTGAGCCTGTGCCGTTATCCTGCTCGTCATTATCCTCAGGAGGAGCACTTGGTGCTCTGACCTCGCGGCGTTCCATCAGATCATCAATCTGCAGCGCATCCAAAGTCTCATACTTGAGCAGAGCCTCTTTCATGCTCTCCAGAATATCCTTGTTTTCGGTGAGCAGATCGGTGGCCTTGGTATAGCACTCGGAAATAATGCGTGTGACCTCCTCGTCGATGATCTTGGTCGTCTCCTCAGACACCTTCATCATCTCCGTGGTTCCGCCGCCTAAATAGGCACCGCCTTCATTATCCTTCTCATACTGCATGACCGGCAGGCGTTTGGAATACCCCCAGCGGGTCACCATCTTGCGGGCGATCTCCGTGGCTCTTTCAATATCATTGGAAGCCCCGGTGGTCACCGCATCATCACCGAACATCAGCCCCTCGGCCACGCGTCCGGCAAAGAGCGTGGTGATATTCGAGAGCAGATACTGCTTGGACTGACTGTAGCGATCCTGCTCAGGCAGATACAGGGTCACCCCCAAGGCTCTGCCGCGCGGGATAATGGAGACCTTATAGACCGGATCATGATCAGGCATCAGTCTGCCGACAATGGTATGTCCTGCCTCATGATAGGCGGTATTGATCTTCTCATGCTCATTCATGGCCATCGACTTGCGCTCAGCGCCCATCAGCAGCTTATCCTTGGCCTGCTCAAACTCCGCCATGCTCACCACGCGCTTGTTGTTGCGCGCAGCGCCCAGGGCCGCCTCATTCACCAGATTGGCAAGCTCTGCACCTGAGAAGCCCGGAGTGCCGCGGGCCAGTACCGCAGGGTCCACATCCTTGCTCAGCGGTACCTTGCGCATGTGCACCTTTAAAATCTGTTCGCGTCCGCGTACATCCGGCAGACCTACCACCACCTGACGATCAAAGCGACCAGGTCTCAGCAGAGCAGGATCCAGCACGTCAGGACGGTTGGTGGCAGCGATCACAATCACCGCTTCAAAGCCTTCAAAACCATCCATCTCAACCAGGAGCTGATTGAGGGTCTGCTCACGCTCATCATGTCCGCCGCCCAGGCCTACGCCTCTCTTGCGGCCGACCGCGTCAATTTCGTCGATAAACACAATGCACGGGGCATTTTTCTTGGCCTGCGCAAACATGTCTCTGACACGTGAGGCACCGACACCGACAAACATCTCCACGAAGTCAGAGCCTGAAATGGAATAGAAAGGCACCTTGGCCTCGCCGGCAATGGCACGGGCCAGCAGGGTTTTACCGGTACCCGGAGGACCGACCATCAGTACGCCGCGCGGAATTCTGCCGCCGAGCTTTGAATATTTAGACGGATCCTTGAGAAAATCGACCAGCTCCTTGACGTCCTCCTTGGCCTCATCACAGCCTGCCACATCCGCAAAGGTGGTCTTGATCTGACTTTCAGAGAGCATTTTGGCCTTGGACTTGCCAAAGGACAGCGGATTGCCCTTAGAGCCGCCCTGCATCTGGCGCATAAAGAAAATCCACACGCCGATGAGCAGAATCATCGGGAACCAGGATACAAAGATGGTCAGCAGAGTGCTCTGCTCCTCAGGCTTGGTGCCGGAGGTCCTGACATTATGGGTGATGAGACTGTCCAGCAGCGTGGTATCCATCAGCGGCATCACCGTGACAAAACGCTCTCCGGTTCTCTTCACGCCGGTGATCACCTTGCCATCGAAAATCACTTCCTGCACCTGATCCTGCTGCACTTCATGGACAAAGCTGGTGTAATCCTGCACCCGTCCCTGATCGCTAGGCGTATTGAATGATTCAAACAGTGACATCAGGATCACTGCGATCACGATCCATAAAATCAGATTTTTAGCCATTACCTTTCCTTATGTGTTAAAAACCCTGCTCCCTAGAGGAGCTCAGGCTATAAGTCACTCTCCGACGGCAGTCTGCCGTGCAGCTCATGCCCGAGAAAACCTGTAGCCACAAAATATACCTCGCGCGAACGGTCCCGAGATGCCTCAGGCTTACGCACTTTTACCGTTTTAAAATCTGTTCTGACCGCTTTGAGATATTCTTCAAAGCCGGCGCCCTGAAACACCTTGACCACCATGGTGCCGCCAACTCTCAGCACCCTGCGCGCCAGATCCAGAGCCAATTCTGACAGCAGCATGGAACGCGGCTGATCAATCGCCACAGAACCTGACATATTCGGCGCCATATCGGAGAGCACCACATCAGCGCCCTCTCCCACCAGCTGCATGATCTTCAGAAAGATCTCGTCCTCGCGAAAATCGCCCTGTACAAATTCTACGCCTGAGAGCGGTTTAATGGGAAGCAGATCGCAGGCAATGATGCGGCCGCTCTCCCCCAGCTGAGTCAGAGCATACTCTGACCAGCCTCCGGGAGCTGCCCCCAAATCCACCACGAGCTGCCCCCTGCGGAAAATTTTATCGCTGGACTGCAGCTCCGAGAGCTTAAAACTTGCCCGTGAACGCAGCCCCTGTTTATGGGCCTGTTTCACAAACTGATCAGAAAAATGTTCTTCAAGCCAGCGGGCCTGACTGGCGGTCCGTTTCTTACCTTTCACCTTGGATCCTATTGTGCAACTGCTTATTATACATCTTAACTTGAAGGTATCTGCCTGAAACTATGGGTCTAAATCGCAAAAGCGCAAAATAGCAGGTTTTGTGGTATATTCTGTGCAAAGTTTTTCACCATTATTACGCATGAGGTCTAGTTATGCCGTTGAATTCCCATCAGCGCCAGTTTTTAAAAGGGCAGGCCCACAGTCTCAATCCTGTGGTCATGTTAGGCAATGCCGGCCTGAGCGAAAGTGTCATCGAAGAAGTCAGACAGAGTATTGCTCATCATGAGCTCATTAAGGTTAAATTAAATCAAGGAGAGCGGGAAGAGCAGGCGAAGGCTCTGGCTGCAGCCACCGAGTCCGAACTCGTGTCCACTATCGGCCGCATCGCCATTCTCTTCAAACAGAAGGCTGAAAACAGCCGCTTTATTCTGCCCCGTTAATCCAGGGCAGTCTAAGATCCTCACCACAACTTGGCGGGGATCTTTATTTAAATATACTCTACCTTGAGAATCTCATAGGTCACCGTCCCCTTCGGGATATGGATCTCTACCTCATCCTCTTCAACTTTACCTAATAATGCCTTGGCGATCGGAGTCTTATAGGACATATAGTTATGTTCGATATCTGCCTCGTCCTCACCCACAATCTTATAGGTAATCTCCTTGTCGCTGTCTACGTCAAGCACCGTCACGGTAGCGCCAAAGACCACCTTGAGCTGACCTCCGTTAGGAGTTTTCAGCTTAGACACATCGATAATATTAGCCGAGGAGAGCTTATATTCAATATCCTTGATGCGGGCTTCACATAAACCCTGCTCTTCCTTGGCGGCATCATATTCAGCATTTTCGCTCAAATCACCATGACTGCGGGCCTCAGCAATGGCTGCCACAATCCGTGGACGCTCAACAGTCTTCAGGCGTTTCAGTTCAGTGCGTAGCATCTCCTCGCCACGCGGAGTCATTGGAGTCTGTTCCATCTTTACCTATTCTCAAAAAAAATAACGCTTAACCATCCTGTTAAGCGCACCATCACACTCTAGCGCATTTAGGCACAGGATGCAAGAGCACCTGAACAGTCCGTCAGGTACTCCTGCCTTGGGCTACTTTGACAGATCGTCAAAGAATTTCTTGACCCCCGAGATAAAGCTCTCGCTCTTTGGCTTATGGCTCTTATGGCTGACGCTCTTCTCTCCATCATCCCCATTCAGAGAAGCTTCAAACTGCCGCAGCAGATCCTTCTGCTTGGAAGTCAGATTGACTGGAGTCTCCAGCACAATCTTGCAGTACAGGCTGCCTGGAGTCTGCGAGTTGATGGATTTCACGCCCTTGCCGTTTAGGCGCATCACGGTGCCCGTCTGGGTTTCAGGACGGACGGTTACATTCACCCTGCCGTCCAGGGTCGGGACTTCCACCTGTCCGCCTAAGGCTGCGGTGGTGAAGCTGATCGGCAGTTCGCAGTAGAGATCATTGCCGTCACGCTTGAAGATCTTGTGCTCCTTAAGCTCAATGACTACATAGAGATCTCCATTAGGACCGCCGTTGAGTCCGGCCTCACCCTGACCCTGCAGACGGATGCTGTCACCGGTATCCACACCCGCAGGAATATTGACCTTAAGCGTCTTCTGCTGCTTGACTCTGCCCTCGCCGTTACACTTAGGGCATGGATCTGAGACCACCTTGCCGGTGCCGTGACATTTAGGACAGGTCTGGGCAAAGGTCATAAAGCCCTGACGCATGGCAATCTGCCCTGTTCCATGACACTGCGGGCAGGTCGCAGGTGCAGCGCCGCTCTTAGAGCCAGAACCATGACAGCTTTCACAGGTTACATAAGTCTGAAGGCTGACGGTCTTGGTCACCCCTCTGACTGCCTCTTCAAGCGTCAGGCTCAGTCTGATGCGCAGATCGTTGCCGCGGATCTCGCGGCTGCGGGTGCTCCTGCCTCTGCCCTGAGCAGAAGAGAAGATATCCGAGAAAATATCTCCGAAAATATCGCCAAAGCCGCCTGCGCCGCCAAACGGATCTCCTCCTCCGCCGCCCGCGCCCTGCGAGCTCACCCCCTCAAAGCCAAACTGATCATAGGCCGCACGTTTTTGCGGATCTGACAGCACCTGATAGGCTTCATTGATTTCGCGGAATTTCTCACCGGCATCCGGATCTTTATTCCGATCCGGGTGATATTTGATGGCCAGATGCTTAAACGCTTTTTTAATGGCTGCGTCATCGGCATCCTTTGCGACTCCGAGCACCTCATAATAATCGCGCTTGTCCGCCATAATAAATCCTCTCTAATCTAAAAAAGGCAGGCGAAAAACTCGCCCACCCTCCTGAACTATAAGCCTAAGCCTGATTATTTCTTGTCGTCTTTAACTTCTTCGAATTCAGCATCAACTACGCCGTCATCCTTATTGGCAGAGCCTGACTGACCGGCTGATGATGAAGATGAGCTGGACTGCTGCTGAGAGGACTGTTTCTGCTGTGCCTGGGCCTGAGCTGCCTGCATGAGGCTCTGAGCTGCTTCCATGGTAGCTTTCTCGGCACTCTCGATCTTGTCCTTATCCTCGCCTCTGATGGCCATCTCAAGCTCACCTAAGGCTTTCTGGACCTTGGTCTTATCCTCGCTTGAAACTGCGCTGCCTACCTCATCAAGCTGCTTTCTCACAGCATGAGCGGTGGCATCAGCACGGTTACGGGCAGAGGCCAGTTCCTCAAACTTCTTATCATCAGCAGAATGCTCTTCAGCCTCACGGACCATACGCTGAATATCATCTTCAGACAGACCGGAAGAGGACTGAATGGTAATGGCCTGCTCCTTGCCGGTATTCTTATCCTTGGCGGACACATGAATCAAACCGTCAGCATCGATATCAAAGGTCACTTCAATCTGAGGTACCCCGCGCGGAGCCGGGCTGATGCCCTCCAGGTTGAACTGGCCTAAGGACTTGTTGTCAGAAGCACGCTTACGCTCACCCTGCAGCACGTGAATGGTCACAGCTGGCTGATTGTCCTCAGCGGTTGAGAAGACCTGAGACTTCTTAGTCGGGATCGTGGTGTTCTTCTCGATGAGCTTGGACATGATACCGCCTAAGGTCTCAATACCTAAGGACAGCGGAGTCACATCAAGCAGCAGCACGTCGGTCTTATCACCCTTGAGCACGCCGCCCTGAATAGCAGCACCGATAGCCACGGCCTCATCCGGGTTAACATCCTTGCGCGGTTCCTTGCCAAAGAAGTCAGCCACTAGCTTCTGCACCATTGGCATACGGGACTGACCGCCGACCAGAATCACACTGTCCACATCAGATGGCTTCAGATCAGCATCAGATAAAGCTGTTCTGACCGGCTCCAAGGTCTTGTTCACGAGATCCTCAACCAGAGATTCAAGCTTGGCTCTGGTGATCTTGATGTTCATGTGCTTAGGACCGTTGGCATCTGCGGTGATATATGGCAGATTCACATCAGTCTGCTGAGAGGAGGACAGTTCCACCTTGGCCTTCTCGGCAGCTTCCTTCAAACGCTGCAGAGCCAGCTGATCCTGACGCAGATCAACCCCCTGCTCATTCTTGAACTCATCGATGAGATAGTTCATGATGCGGTTATCAAAATCTTCACCACCTAAGTGAGTATCACCGTTAGTCGACAGCACCTCAAAGGTCTTCTCGCCGTCCACCTCGTCAATATCGATGATGGAAATATCAAAGGTACCGCCACCTAAGTCATACACGGCAATCTTCTGCTCACCCTTGGCCTTGTCCTCACCATAGGCGATGGAAGCGGCAGTAGGCTCATTGATGATACGTTTGACATCCAGACCTGCAATACGGCCGGCATCCTTAGTAGCCTGACGCTGTGAGTCATTGAAGTAGGCAGGCACGGTAATCACAGCTTCCGTAACCTTCTCGCCTAAGATATCTTCAGCAGTCTTTTTCATCTTCTTTAAGACTTCAGCTGAAATCTGAGGTGGAGCCATTTTCTTGTCACGTACCTCGACCCAGGCGTCGCCATTGTCGTTGCGGCTGATCTTAAACGGCATCAGGCCAATATCACGCTGCACTTCAGGGTCATCATAACGACGGCCGATTAAACGCTTAATGGCAAACAGAGTGTTCTTAGGATTGGTGACAGCCTGACGTTTGGCTGAATCACCGACTAAAATCTCGCCATCTTCAGCATAAGCTACAATGGAAGGAGTTGTTCTGCGGCCTTCTGAATTCTCCAGCACGCGCACTTTATCACCATCAAGCACTGCTACGCAGGAGTTTGTGGTGCCCAAATCAATACCAATAATCTTACCCATTTTTATTTCTCCGAAAATTCTGTTCTGTTGCAGGCGCCCTGCCTGTGTTCCAACTAAACCTTATGTCTTTCAACTTGAGGTCTTTAATTCCGTCTAATCACCACATGGAGTTAGTTTTAGAAATTTCAAGCCTAAGCCTCAATATTTATTGTTTTATGCTCATCTGTGGTGCCTGCCGCCTGAGTCTGCGGACCCGAGGAGACGATCACCATGGCAGGACGAATCACGCGGCCCTGCAGCACATAGCCCTTCTGCATCACATTGAGCACATGATTCTGTGCCACCTCATTTGAAGGCACCATGGAGATAGCCTGATGTAAATTAGGATCAAAAGGAGCGCCCTGCGGATTGACCTGCTCGACGCCAAAATTCTTCAGCTCCTTTAAAAACAGGCTCATGGTATTCTCAATGCCTTCCAGAGTTGGCTTGAGCACAGGATTCTGCTTATCGGTGTGTTCGATAGCCAGATCAAGACTGTCCACGATAGGCAGGAGAGCCTTGAGCAGCTTTTCATTGCCATACTTACGCTCGCGCTCCACATCCTGCTCAGCGCGCTTTTTCATATTCATGGCCTCAGCTACCGCTCTGACCATCTGCTCATGATCCGCCTTTTTATCTTCCTCAAGGCGCATAAGCTGCTCCCTTAAAGCAAGATTCTCGGACTGCATCTCGGCAATGGTCAAAGGCTGGTCTGCTTCATCATTTGCAGGTGCTGCAGCCTGAGGCTCGGCATTCACTTGTGCTGCTTCTTCAGGTTCCTCCTCTGGTTTAACCTGAGCGTTGAGCCCTTCCTTTAGAGCATTTTTTAACTCATCTTCCTGTGTCTGCATGTTAATACCCAATTAAAACAGTTTAAAATTGAACTTAAGACTAAATGGGGATGACGATAATTATTTTCAAGCCCAAAAATATTGTAGAATGAATAAAACTTGGGCAGATCTGCTGCCTCTGTATAGATTAAGGAACTGATATGGCAATCAAAACATTACCGTGGCTTTTTTTAGGTGTATTTGGATTTTCTCTTTTAACTGGAGGCTGCGCCTATCGGCCTGATGTCGCTCAGGGCAACTTTGTCGAGCAGGATGCCGTCGATCAGCTGCGCCAGGGCATGAACAAGGAGCAGGTCCGCTATGTACTGGGCACTCCTATGCTGGTTGATCCTTTTGATGCCAATCGCTGGTATTACGTTCACTTTTACAGAAAAGGCTGGAGAAGTCCTAAGATTCAGAACCTAGTCCTGCTCTTTCAGGGCAATCTGCTTGCCGATATGTCAGGCGACTTTACCAAGCCGGCTGAATTCGGGGCAGGCATGCCTAACTATGATCAGGTCGATCAGGAGCCATCCCTCGATAAAATCGACATGACCGGCAGTCTTGACCCTATCATCGACACTCGGATGCCTGAACTTAAAAATAAAAAATAGCCTCAAGCTAAATGCGCTGGTTAGTCTGTTTCCTGCTAGGGTGCTGTCTATCAGGCTGCACCCTGGAAGATGAGTATGCCGAGAAAATTGAGCTTAAGAATGATGCTGAAGTGCTCAATATGATGGGGGTCACCCCTGACAATGAGCACGGCTATAGATTCATGCTCGCCTGTCACAAATGCATCCGTGGTGATTTAAGCAGCGTCGATAAGCTGGCTGAAACCTACATGCAGAGCTTTAAAGACCCCAAATTCAAACCCCGCTTCTTTTATCAGCTCTCCCCCTATGCCGAAATGTATGAAAAATGCATCGAAAAGGCGGCAGCTGAGGGCAAGGTCAGCCTTGTAGATCGCAATTATATGATTTTAGGTCTGCTGCCTACGCTTTATATCAGCCGTGAGCTGTATGCTGAGGGCAATCTTGTGGATGCCGCCTCCTGGCTGCGCCGCGGTCTGAGCATCGAAGGACGCAGGCAGGGACTTGAGACAGCCGGCAATATCTTTATTCGTAAAGATAAAACCTACGATATCGGGATCAAGCTGTTAGGTGAGGCCGCACAGCTTGGCAGTATGTCAGCTAGGAGCACGCTGCTGATGCTCGTGTCAACTAATCCTGCCCTGCGCAAGGCAGAAGAAGACTTCAGGAAGTCTACAGGCGCGGATTCTGATAATCAGGAGAAATCCCCCTCCTCTGCAACTGAGCAGTAAGCTTAACACTTAAAGCAAAACTCCTTTAGGCGGCAAAGCTCATAATTTAGAAGCACACAAAACTTTGCCGAGCTAAACTTAGCTATAATTCTAATTTGGATTAAGATTTTAAGCATAGTAAAACCACAGTGAGGCGCGCTAGCTGCTAGCGCGAAAGATCATGCCTTCTATGATGCCCAAGGAACTCTCCTGGCTTTCCTTTAATGCGCGGGTTCTGCAGGAAGCTGCCGACCCTTCTGTTCCCTTAATTGAAAGAGTCAGATTTTTGGGAATTTACTCGTCCAATCAGGATGAATTTTTCAAAGTCCGTGTTGCTGAGCTGAAAAGACAGTCCATCATCAAGGATGAAAAAGGCGAAAATGAAGATACTGCCACCCTGCTGCGTCAGGTACAGAGTACCGCAAATCGCTATATGCTCACTCAGGATAAGGTATATCATGCCCTCTTAGCTGAGCTTGCCGAAAACAAGATCTATCTGCTCGACGGACGCTCCATCTCCCAGGATCAGCGCGAATACGCCAAGGATTATTTCAAGCAGCATGTGCTCAAACATATCAATCCGGTAATCGTGGATGAGCATACCGATTTATTGAGCTTCTTAGGCGATACCTACACCTATCTGTTTGTGAGCATGACTGAGAGCAGCAAGAACCACTATGCTCTGATAGAGATCCCGACTGATGAGGTACCGCGCTTTGTCAAGCTGCCTTCGCAGAATAATGTCACCACAATCGTCTTCCTTGACGATATCATCAGATTAGGTCTTGATATGATCTTCAAGGGGCTGTTTACCTATGACAGCATCGAGGCCTACTCCATCAAGATGAACCGTGATGCTGAATATGATCTTGCCGACAGCATGGATAAATCGCTGCTTGAGAACATGTCAGAGTCCTTAAAGCAGCGCCTCAATGCCATGCCGGTGCGCTTTGCCTATGATGCCGACATGCCTGCGCCTATTGTGGAGTTTATGCAGCAGAAGCTGCAGATGAGCTCCATTGACAGTCTTATGCCGGGCGCACGCTATCACAACTTCAAGGATTTTCTGAACTTCCCGTCAGTCAGCGGTGAGAATCTTGAGAATATTCCGCTCTCCCCGATCCGCTCGGCTGCCTTTGATCTGGCAGTTACCCCCTTTGATGCCATCAAG
>JAILLS010000068.1 GCA_024693025.1 Succinivibrio sp.
CATCGTAACTAATGCAGTAGTGGTTGAAGCAGGAAGCTCCGACTTCTACAAGTCGGAGTAGTTCACAACTGATCTGATACGTTCTTCCTTCAAACTTAATCGTACAGTCTTTTAAAAGACCTTTACTACCTTTGAAGGAGGCATTGGCTAGAACATTATCGATCTGATGCAGAGTAGCGTCTGAGATCCGAGTCATTTGATCACCTCTAACTTTAAACACCTAAGAATTTGGACGGGATATTGGTTTGGAATATTTATAGTATAGTTTTTGATTATCAGATTTAGAACTACATGTATAAATAAAAATCGATTTATGTGACTAGATTCAACTAATTTCTCAAAACACCCGTTGAATTCATGCTTCCTGTTGATTGAAAAATCAGGCAGGTAACTAACTGGACTAATTATTAATTAGTCATATTTATTAAGATCTGCCTGAAGCGCCACACCTCAGGTGCTGTGGCGGGGCTGCAGCCTTTTAGCGTGAAGGCTTACTGTGCTTAGTCTTGCTCTGAGGCAGATTCTTAAAGATATTCTGCTCAAGTCTGTCAATCTCACTTTGAGTCTGCTTCAGCGGCAAGGCCTGCTGCGGCTTTAACTCAGACGGTTTGGGGAAGATGGATTTCTCACCATACGGTAAAATCATCTTCAGCACCTCACTTTGCTGCCTTTGAATATTCAAGGCCTGTTCCCTGATCTGTTCTAAGCGTGTGTAAAGCTCCTGCTGTGCAGCTTTAGCCTGCTGTTCCGCCGCGATGATAGTGCGGGTCTGTTCTTCGCTGAAGTATAGGCCTGGTCTTACTTCACTGCGGGTGAAGGCATTGAGCCTGAAGTGAGGATTAGTTAAGGCGCCATCTGCGCTAACCACTGTGACGGCATCCTTCTGGCTGCTGATGAAATAGGCCTTGCCAGAAAGATCAAGATCAGAAAGGCTCACCCTGCCAGTAACGCTGACCTGAGAAACCGGCAGCGTAAAGCTTGATGAAAAGTCTGCCTGTTCACCATTCCAGTCACTTTTGAACTTGAGGCTTGATATCCCGCAGTCACCTAAAGACATAGCTTCAAGCAAATCCTGACCGCTTAGCTCATAGTTCTGTGTCGGTCCGCCATTGATGAGATCCAGTCCAAATCTGGAAATTAAAATATTCTGTCCTGACAGATTGAGCTGTCCTTTAAGACCGCGCGGCAGCTGCTTGAGATCCTCTGTGCCGCGCAGTCCGATTTCAAACTGAACCTTGCCATCAAGCAGATGCGGAATCATGGAACAGTTAAGATCTCTTAACTCAAAGTTAGGCGACTTGGCAAACAGATAGAAGTTGTGGGTCAGAAACGAATAGGAGCTGTTCAGACTGAAGCTCCCCTGATTGAGAGTAACTTCGGGCAGAGTCAGGCTGTACAGATCCTTGGAGATGTTAGCTAAAAGCTTGACCCTGCGCATGCCTAAATCCTGATACAAAAGACCTGTGAGCTCCAGATCCGCCACCCCTACCGGAGCGCCTGTGAGGTTCTCCGTGCTCTGGTAGTTAAAGCCTTTCAAGGAGCCGGAAATAGCTTTAATGGACAGAGGTAATTCCTTAAGCTTAGAGAGAAATTCAAGATTGTTAAGCTCAGCACTGATAAGGTTGAGCTCAAGGCCGTCAAGTTTGCTGTTCAGGCGTTTGAGGTTTTCATCGCTGACTTCAAGTTTCTGACCTTGTAAATGCAGTTCATGGATTTTGACCTGATGGGCTCTTGCATCATAATCAAGATTGCAGTTAACGCTGCCCTCTAGAACTTTGCCAGCAAGTC
Source organism: Succinivibrio sp. (assembly GCA_024693025.1). Lineage (GTDB taxonomy): Bacteria > Pseudomonadota > Gammaproteobacteria > Enterobacterales > Succinivibrionaceae > Succinivibrio. The sequence continues at coordinate 1,789 of JAILLS010000068.1, forward strand.
GTAGACTTGAAAGATTTCCATAATGTGAAAACTTGACCTGATTGTCCTCAAAGGTTAATTCCTCCTGCGGTAAGGAGATTTCCTCAATACTGCCCTGCAGATCCCCTGAGAATTCGGTGTTGAGGCGTTTAAAATCAGAGAGTTTGCCGCTGATCCCGGAGAGCAGCAGATCATTGTCAAAGACAAGCACCAGATTATAGAGCTGACTCTGCGGACTGACTATCTGATAGTCAGTCAAGAGCGGCTCTGCACATTTGATGACATTATTGGTTAAAACGAGTTTTTCAAAATTTAACGTTTTGTTTTTAGGTGAGATACTCAGATCTCCGCTGATACTCCCCGATAAGGTGTCAGCCTGCAGCTGTGACATATAGAGTTCATCTTCAAGATATTTGAACTCACAGGAGAGATTTTTGACCGGAAGATTGTCCAGTCTGCCTTCGCGCAAAGCCAGTGTTCCGCTCTGAATCTCAAGCGGCCTGCCCGGTTTGAAGTCAACATCCTGCAGGTTGAGGGAGAGCCCCTGGGCCTGCAGCTGAGGTGAGACAGTCAGACTGGCATCTGCAAGCCTGATCTTCTTGAAATTGATGCCTGCAAAGCCCAGAGTTTCTGAGCGCAGGTGCTCAAGAGTGCGTTCAGGCAGAGTGAGCCCCTGGGCAAAGAGCTCGTTGATAATGAGAATATGGCCGGATAATAAGGATTTAAGATCGTATTCAAGATAAAGCTCATCGATATGCCCCCCTGTGTCGACGCTGACGTCATGGAGTTTTAACACATTAGGATAGAGCGGGGAGAATTCCACGTTTTCGGCGTTGAATTCCACCCTGGCGTGTTCATTGATGAGATCTAGCAGCGGGGCTTTAACATGCTGGCCGTTAAAGTACAGAATAAAGCCGCCGATAGCCAAAAGGAAAATGAGCATCACCAGTCCTAGGGCCTTCAGCACTCTGCCGCTGAGGGTGGGACTGTTATGTCGGATATTACGTCTTAAAGCCATATGTCTGAAATCTAGCTGCTGATAAAATTAGGGAACCACCGTTCGATTAAGCGCTTACTGAGCACAGGATCCTTGCTGATAATCTGTTCTGCTGCCCTGCGGGCAGGCAGAATGAGGTCCTGATCGCGTACCACATCCGCAATTTTAAAGGTGTTAAAGCCGGTCTGACGTGTGCCAAACACCTCCCCGGGACCGCGCAGCTTAAGATCAGCCTCTGCAATCTTAAAACCGTCATTGGTACTTTTCATGACCTCCAGTCTCTGCAGAGCTATGTCATTGTTCTCCGTTGCATTTTCATTATAAATGAGCAGGCAGTAGGCCTGAGCCTGACCGCGGCCCACGCGCCCGCGCAGCTGATGAAGCTGAGCCAGACCCAGCTGCGTAGCATTCTCGATAATAATGATATTGGCATTGGGGACGTCCACGCCCACTTCCACAATGGTGGTGGCGACCAGGACATCGGTGTCATGCTCGAGGAATTTCTGCATGGCCAGCTCTTTCTGCTCTTTCTGCAGCTGCCCGTGCAGAATATCGACCCTATAGGGAGCAAGCTGTCTCGTTATTTCCTGATAGAGACTGAGGACGGAGGCGGTATCATCCTCTTCGTTATCTTCAATCCGCGGGCAGATCCAGTAGACCTGAACTCCTGTACCCAGCACTTTTCTGACATGCTCAATTATTTCTGTCCGTCTTCTTGAGCGGTGAATGGAGGTGATAATACTTTTGCGTCCTGCCGGCAGCTCATCGAGAGTTGAAACATCCAGGTCCGCAAACAGGGCCAGCTGCTGCGTACGCGGGATCGGGGTGGCGGTCATGATCAGCTGATGCAGCGTGGTACCTTCGGGAGCTTTCTGCAGTAAAGCCACGCGCTGCTCAATGCCGAACCGATGCTGCTCATCAATTATCGCCAGAGCCAGATTCTGATAGGTGACCCCCTTTTGAAAGACACTGTGGGTGCCGATGATGATCTGTGCCTGCCCTGAGGCTATCTGCTCCAAGGTCTCAGTCCGCACCGCCTTATTCTGTGAGGAGTGCAGGACCACTACCCTGATCTTAAGAGGGGAGAGCAGACGGTTGAAATTCTGATAGTGCTGCAGCGCTAGGATTTCAGTAGGCGCCAGCAGTACACTCTGATAGCCATGCGCACAGGCCTGCAGACAGGCTAACATCGCCACGAGGGTTTTGCCTGAACCCACATCACCATGCAGGAGTCTGAGCATCGGGGTGCTGCGCTCCAAGTCTGCCGCAATCTCCTGACTGGCCCTAAGCTGCGCACCGGTAAGGCTGAAGCTTAAAGTGTGCAGAAACTGCTCGATAAGCTGCGGTGCGGCGGCAAGTCTTGGACTCTGGCGCTGCAGATTCAGGCGCTTGAGCGCCAGCAGCGAGCACTGATAGGCCAGTAATTCCTCATAGACCAGACGCAAAAAAGACGGTTTCTGACAGATTAGACTTACCCCTCCCTGAGGATCAGGCAGGGGATAGTGTACCTCTTGCAGGGCCTCAGACAGGCTTAAAGCATAGGGATTGAGCTCAGCCGGCAACAGCTCGAGCAGCGGCATGGTCCTGAGTTTAGAGAGGACCTGCTGGCTCATTTTACGCAGATTGGCCTGCTTCATCTCACTGCCGCCGTGATAGATGGGGGTCAGGGTCTTATCGAGTTCTGCAGACCATCCATATTTGACTTCAGGATGCTGCAGGCACAGCACACCATTGCGATCAGGTCTGGCTACCCCAAAGAGGGTTAGGTTTTGACCTGCCGCCATCTTTTTGACCATGCTGGGGTAGACGTTAAAAAATACCGCTCTGCCTCGTCCGGAACTGTCCTGTAATTCGACATTGAGAACAGCAAAGCGCGAAGTCTGATTGAGTTTGGTCTGGATTATCGTGGCCTGGACCAGCACTGGCTGACCGTCTCTGGGCAGTAAAGACAGAGGCGTAAGATGAGTTTTGTCTAAGTATCTGAAGGGTAGATAAAGTAAGAGGTCAAACAGAGAATTGACCCCCTTTTCAGCATATTTCTGACCCAGACGCGCCCCTACCCCCTTGAGGGTAGTTACCGCGGTAGTGTGATAATATGAATCATCTGCCATAGCTATAATAATTGCTTGATAAAGATGGACGCCTTGAAGCGTTTAACTTTATTGAGCAGTTTTTTAACCTGTTCTGGATACTCCTCAAAAGACTGAATTTCATCAGCTGATTTAATCCTTTGCGTATGCTTGAGAATGAACTGCTGTTCATGCATAAATTTTTCCTGCAGCAGATGATTTGGATCATGAATGATCAGGCCGTTTTCCAAATCCAGGCCCCAGGCGCGCGGATTGAGATTATTACCTGTAATCATGGCCAGATTATGATCCACAAAAATGCCTTTGACATGGTAGGTGTTGGTTCCATCCTGCCAGAGTCTTAAATCCAGGTTGCCCTGCTTAAGGTAGGCATCATTGCGCGTGAGGAAGGTCTTTAAATTCTGTTCATAAATATAAGGCACTGCCCCCACTGTGGAAAATGGTTCATCAGGAGGAATAAAGAAATCGTTGGCGCTTTTATCCCCGACCACCAGCGTCACGTGGATACCTTTGGAAAGGGCATCTTCAATGGCCTGAGTCACAGCCTTAGGCGGATTGAAATAAGGCGTACAGATAAACAGACTGTCGTGTGGCGCACCTAATAACCAGAGCAGGGCGCGGTTGAGCTGGTTCTGGCGTTTGCCAAGCCCGGCAATCGGGGTGATGCCGACTTCCTGCTTATGCAGCTTGTCGCCATGAAACTGATACTGCACCTTGGTCAGATGATGACGCAGCTCTTTGATTTCATCGCGGATTTCCTTGGCTGATTTAACTTTAGACTGCGAGAAATCCTGCACTGCATAGTTAAGATGAAATGCTTCGGTCACATAGGTGCTCATTGCATCGGCAAGCTCTTTTGAATGGATTTCATGGTAGCGATCCAGCCGGTAGTGATTGTTATAGCCAAGATAGACATTGTTGACGCTGGCGCCCGAGTAGAGCACGGTATTGTCAAACACGCAGCCTTTGAGGTGCATCACTCCGAAGATTTCGCGGCGTTTGACCGGGACGCCATAGATGGCAGGAGGCGCATCGACACCTTCGGCTTTGTGATAATAAAGCTCGCTGTTGCCTAAGGAGGGGCCCTTGCCGATCAGACCGCGCTGGGCGCGGTGGAAATCTACATATACGCGGATATAGAGCTTAGGATTGCGCTGCTTGGCCGCATACAGAGCATCGAGGATCTCATTGCCTAATTCATCATCCTGCAGATACAGAAGAGTCATTAAAATGCGCTGCTGCGCGTGCTCGATGAGATCGAGCATTCTGCGATGAAAGTGAGGCGGAGTCTCGAGAATATTGTACTGATCTGCCGGCACAGCAATAGCAGGTAATTGCTGAAGTCTAGTCTGGCAATACAGTTGGCTAGGTAGATTTTTATTCCAAAAAAACATCGTCGCCTCCTAAATTTCAGCAGTAGCCCGTTTCAGCCAGGACATTTCGATGTCCGTGAGAGTGGTTGAAGCAGCCTCAATAATTTCAAAGACATTATGATGATAGCTGTTCAGCCAGGCCCGTTCGGTATCACTTAACAGGCTCAAATCAATCAGTTTTAAATCAAATGGTACCATGGTTAAGGGCAGAAAGCATAGCATATGATTGAGTCCTGGCTGTGCGCATTTCTGAACCACCAACAGATTTTCGAGGCGAATGCCAAAATTTCCTTCACTATAGTAGCCAGGCTCGTCAGAAATAACCATGCCTTCCTGCAGCGGGATGGTGGAGCGATGCGAGGAGATGGCCTGAGGCCCTTCATGTACCGAGAGCAGATGACCGACGCCATGACCGGTACCATGGTCGTAATCCAGACCATAGTCCCACAGCGGACGTCTGGCCAGGGCATCGAGCTGCATGCCAGAGGTTCCGACCGGGAAGATGGCAGTAGCCAGAGCAATATGCGCTTTGAGCACCAGCGTGTACATCTGTTTGATTTCCTCGGTCACTCCGGCATAGTGTACCTGTACGGTTCTGGTAATATCAGTGGTACCGTCTAAATAATGTGCGCCGCTGTCAATCAGATAAAGGACATCACTGCCTAGCTTGCGAGGCTCAGCGAGGGTGGCATAGTTGTAGTGCGGCATGGCCGAATTGGGACCGAGAGCTGAAATCGTATCAAAAGACGGTTCAATATAATTGCCTTCAACCTTACGGAAAGCCTCGGCCCGGTTAGCGAGCACCGCCTCATCGGTATCTGACACCCGATGCTGAAAGACCTCAGGATCCTGCTGGGTTTCCGGTTTGACCAGATCGTCAAGCCAGGCCAGGAAGCGGCACATGGCCACTCCATCCTTAACATGGGCATGATACTCTCCGGCTATTTCGTGAGAGTTCTTGCAGGCCTTAGAGAGCTGACACAGCCCGATGCCTTCCACGACTTTGGCGCCGCCGGCATAGAGTTTCTGCAGGGCATGAGCATTGACACTTTCTGGGTCTGCATAGACGTGCGAGGATGAGGTGCACAGACGCTCCAGAGCATCATCAAAACGCTGTTCGGTAAAGATATCCACGTGCCCGAAGTGGGCTTCCAGATCGCTTAAGTTCTCCTCGCTGATATGATCGGCCGAGATATACCATTCCAGCGCTTCGTTGGAATAGGCTACCATGCGGCAGTTGACAATCGGCAGGCAGGGACGATCCCGCCCTCGAATATTCAGCAGCCAGCAGATACTTTCCGGATCGCAGATCACGGTGGCATCCAGGCCGCGTTGCCTTAAATCTTCAGCTAAATCATGACGCTTCTGTGGACTTGGCTTACCATTGAACTCATCAGGATAAATTTCCACCAGACTATGCGGCTGCTGCGGTTTGTTCTCCCAAATCTCATCCACGAGATTGCTTTTGGTGGCGATTAGTTCAATGTCAGCCTTGGCCAGTTCATTTTTGATGGTTAAATACTGGTGATAGCTGATACAGTTCAGATCTATGCCGACTTTGGCTTTTTTAGGCAGTACCTGTTTTAACCAGTCCTGCGGTTTGACCTGGGTCAGGTTAAAAGGCTGGATTACCTCAGGATCAATCTGCTCTTTGACCTGTACTTCATAACGTCCGTCGACAAAAATAGCGGTGGGGAGGAGGGCCTCAATCTGCTCCTCACTTTCCCCTTTGCTGCTGCCTGACGTGCTCTGGGTGCTCTCAGCAAAATTTCTGGCGAGCAAAACCATACCCGCACTGCCGGTAAATCCCGTCAGGTAGGCGATGCGCTCACTATCCTCGGTTAACTCATAGGAAAGATATTCATCATCATGGGTTACGATGAGAGCATCCAGTTTCAGCGATGCCAGCAGATCATAAAGCGCGTAGATCCGCATTCTGTACGAAGATTTCTTAGCGTCAATCATGTTAATTCACTAATGGTTTGGATAAGCTCTGTTTCTAGATCTTGCGATAAAAGAGCTTTAATTTAAGCTAAATATGTTGAAATTTATTGTATGAGAATGAGAAAAAGTGTACAACCTATCTAAACTAGAAAACCTTGAAAATGTTTAGTTAAGAGCATTTCAGAGATTAGATGCAGGATGCAAGTCTGATCTGATCTGACAGTTTTCGTGAATTATCGATTGTTTTTAGATAAAGCTGATGGAGAGTCTTCATGTCTAAATCCCAGAATCCACTGCTAAATTTTGAGTGGCTGCCTGATTTTGCCCAAGTTAAGCCAGAACATCTCAAACCTGCCGTCAAAAAAAGCCTGCAGGACTGCAAAAAACTGATTGTAGAGCTATGTGCCAAGTATCAGGAGAACCCGACCTGGAACACCGTGATGCTGCCCATTGAGGAAGCAGATGATAAATTTACCAAGACCTGGTCAGTAATTTCCCATCTCAACAGCGTGCTGCAGACCCCGGCCTACCGCGAAGCTTATGACGCCTGTCTACCCATGGTCTCCAAATTCAGTGCCTGGGCAGGACAGTACCGCCCCTTCTTTGAGGTAGTCAGCAAGATCAGACAGAGCGAGGACTTTGCTGAACTGACCGTGGCTCAGCAGCAGACCATTGAGCATTCCCTGCGCGATTTTAAGCTGAGCGGGGTAGATTTACCTGAAGAGCAGCAGAAGATCTATGTGAATTTATCGACCAAGCTCTCTCTGCTGGAATCACAGTTTGCCAATAACGTGCTCGATGCTACCCACGCCTATACCTTGGTGGTGGAGAAAGAGGAGGATCTGAAAGGGCTGCCGTCAGGTGTGATAAGACTGGCTAAGAGTGAGGCACAAAAGCGTCAGCTTGAGGGCTGGGTCTTTACCCTGGATATGCCATCCTATCTGCCTTTTCTGACTTATGCCGATAATCGGCAGCTGCGTGAGCAGATTTACACTGCCTATAATACCCGCGCCTCAGAATTAGGGCCTGACGGCGGTAAATGGGATAATCAGCCGCTGATGGAGCAGATCCTCAAGCTGCGTTATGAGCTGGCTAAACTGCTGGGTTTTAAGAGTTATGCGCATTTGTCCTTAGCCACGAAGATGGCCAAGGAACCTGAAGAAGTGCTGGATTTTTTAAATGATCTGGCACGTAAATCTCATCCACAGGGAGAACGTGAGGTCGCTGAACTGCGCAAGTTTGCCAGGGAGCAGGGGTTAGATGAGTTAAAACCCTGGGATGTGGCCTATTATTCTGAAAAACTACGTAAAAAGCTCTATGACTATGATGCTGAAGAGCTCAGAGCCTATTTCCCTGTGGATACTGTGACCAATGGGATTTTTGAATGTGCCCACCGCCTGTATGGGATCAGCTTTAAGCTGCTGCCTGATTTTAAAGCCTGGCATGAGCTGGTCAGAGTCTATGGCATCTATGCCGAAAACGGCAGCCGCATCGGTACCCTGCTTATCGATCTCTATGCCCGGGAAGGTAAGCGCGGCGGAGCCTGGATGGATGAGTGTCTGACCCGCAGACTGCGTCAGGATGGAGCGCTGCAGCTGCCGGTAACCTATCTGTGCTGCAATTTTACCCGTCCGCTTGGCAATGCGCAGTCAGAGCTGACCCATGATGAGGTGGAGACTTTCTTCCATGAGTTCGGACATGCCTTAAACCATCTGCTCACCAAGGTTGATGTGGCTGATGTGTCAGGAATCAACGGCGTGTGCTGGGATGTGGTGGAGCTGCCAAGTCAGTTTAATGAAAACTATGCCTGGCAGGAGGAGTGCCTCAATTTCCTGTCGAGAAACACGCATACCGGTCAGCCTTTGCCTAAGGAAAAGCTTGAGGCGCTACTCAAGGCTAAAAACTTCCATTCTGCGATGGCGATGCTGCGTCAGCTGGAATTTGCGCTGTTCGACTTTAGAGTGCATCTTGAATATGATCCAAGTAAGGGGGCACGGATCTATGAAATCCTCGAGCAGGTGCGCGATCAGGTTACAGTGGTACCGCGTTTTCCGCTCAGCCGCTTCCCTAACAGCTTTACGCACATTTTCGCAGGTGGTTATGCTGCCGGCTATTATAGCTATAAATGGGCCGAGGTCTTAGCGGCCGATGCGTTCTCGCGCTTTAAGGAAGAGGGGATTTTCAATCGTCAGGTAGGCGCGGATTTTGAGCGCTATATTCTCTCGGTCGGCGGTGCAAGCGACCCAATGGAGAACTTTGTGGCCTTCAGAGGTCGCAAGCCTTCGGTGGATGCCCTGCTTTCACAGAGCGGGATCAGCCTCGAATAGGCCGCAGGCACTAAAACCTGCGGCAGCAGATCCTAGCGGCGTGCCTGAGCGGCGCTGGGATACTCAGGCAGGAGCAGTCCCCCCACCGGTTCGGCGGCTGCTCCTGTAATCGAGCGATTCTTGATATCGACTTCGACAATTCTGATCTTAATGAGATCGGCAAGTCTGAGCTTCACTTCACCGTTGACCGACAGGGTGCCCTGATCACCGTCAAGGCTTAAGGCCTCACGGTTTGCGGTAATGAGACTCTGCGGCACAAAGACCATGGCGCCGTTTTCCTGCAGCAGAACCTTAAGACCGCTGCGGTTGATATCAAAGATTTCTGCCGTAAACACCGTTTTCTTCTCAATCTCAGGTCTTAAATATTCCACATAGAGCCAGTCTCTGACATCTCTCTCGCACATGCGATTGAGGCGTCTGGCGTTATTCATGGAGAGCAGGGTCTGCTCATCAGGCAGCGCAGGATGCTCCTCATTTAAAATCAGAGCCTTGATTAAACGATGATTGATCATGTCACCGAATTTACGGATCGGAGAGGTCCAGGTCGCGTAATTTTCTACCCCGAGCGCATAATGAGGTTCAGGAGTGATGCTCATCTGTGAGTATTCCTGCAGGTGACGGATGCGGCTGTCGAGGTAGTTATTCTGCTGGCTGACTGCATAGCGTCTAATTTCGTTATACCCTTCAAGCGTGTTGAAAGTCTGCGGATCGTATGGTACATGTTCTTGATCAAGCAGGCTAAAAATCTCTTTCTTGCGGGATAGATCAAAACCCTTATGGGTGTTAAAGATACCATGATGCAGGTGGGTAGCCAGATATTCACCACAGGCAATGTTGGCTGCAACCATGGATTCTTCCACGATGCGATTGGCAATGCGCCGATAGTTGACCTCGATATGGTCAAGCGCGCCGGCCTCATTGAGCACGAATTCATAATCAGGGCGGTTCATAAAGGCTGCGGCATGGGTGCAGCGATAATTGTCACGCAGCTCGGCAAAACGCACAAACAGCCGCAGCTGAGCTTCAAGTTCAGCCTCAGGATTCAGGGTCTGTTCGGCTTTGCCCTCCAGATAATCAGAAACGGTATTATAGGCAAGCTTGTATTTGGATTTGATGGTCGCCAGCTTAAAAGTGGTGGCGCTGTGATCAAGACTGCCGTCTGCGTTGATGACAAATCTGCCAACTAAAGCCGGACGCTCTTCATCAGGTCTTAGGGAGCACAGATTGCAGGACAGAATGCGCGGCAGCATCGGGATATCGCGGCCTGGCAGATAAATGGAGAAATCGCGTACCGCCGCCTCATGATCAAGTTTAGATCCGGCTGCAATATACCCGGTCGGATCGGCAATGGCGGTGTAGAGGATATATTTATCGCCTTCCTGCTCGAGGTATAGAGCATCATCCATATCCTGTGTGTGTTCACTGTCGATGGTCACAAAGTGCAGGGAAGTCAGATCCTCTCTTGGCAGACTGCTCTCAAGGAACGGCAGATCCTCATCAGCAGGTTCAGTCAGAGGCAGATCATAGCTGCGCAGCGTGACCGTCCAGGGGGTCTGAGGATCATCATAACTACAGATAAATTCAGTGATTTCACAGCGGAAATTATGTTTGGCTAGAGCATGTTCAGTAAGCTTGCAGACCACCCAGTCCTTATTCTGCAGGGCAGCGCGCTGTCCCTTGCGATGATCGTCTGCTCTGATTTTAATTGAGATATTAGGGTGATCCGGAATCACAAACAGATTGCCCTTGATAAAGAGCACCCGTCCGACAAACCGGGTCAGAAAAGGTTCTATAAGCGTATCAGGTTTAGCCTTCTGTTTCCCCTTGCCGTCATCTTCGATCACGCAGCTGACGCGATCGCCATGGGTGACTCTCTGCATATCGTTTGGAGCAATAAAATATGATTCACGGTCAACTTCGAGAAAGCCAAAGCCCCGATCCGTGGCTTTAACTACGCCTTCCTTTTTAATTTTTTGACTGTCAAAGTTTTGTTTTAGCTGCATTAAAGCAGGATTATCAATTAGCATAATTTATTCACTCCAAGCCGAAAATGGGCTTATTTTATCAGCTTTAAACTTAATTGAGCACAAATTCGTAGGCTGTTTGTCATTCTGCACCTGCTAAGACAGCTAGCTTTAAGATCTAGTTGCCAATAATACAGCTAAAAGCTAAGTTAAAAGCTGGCGCTGAACGGTAAAAATCCAGTCTTAATCCGTCACTTGGTCGCAGAGTTGCGTTGGTAGATCTAAATTAGGTGATGATGTATAATTATCAGATTGACTGCAGTTTCGGGTACCAGACCGGGCTTTTCAGCCACAGGGAGCACTCAGAGCAAGAGCTTTAAGATAATAACTACACATTAAGCCTCCTTAGCAGTCAACTTTTTGTTTTAACATAATAATTACTAGCGCTAATATCTGCGGATATGGGCATAATATGCGAGGACAGCGGGGAGCTGAAAGACTGTCGGCATTTTTAAGGAAGAGACATGGCTTTTCTCAAGGACTGGATATCAGAGGCTCGTCCAAAAACTTTACTTCTAGGCGCAACCAACTGTCTGCTGGGCTGTTCACTCGGTTTCTATTACGGTAATGTGACCTTCTACTCCCTGTTAACTGCAGTTTTAGTGGTGATTACCGGCGTTCTGCTGCAGATCCTAAGCAATTTTGCCAACGATTACGGGGATGCTTATAAAAAGGCAGACGGGGATGGACGTCTTGGTCCAATCCGGGCTGTGATGACAGGCAATATTTCCCTGGCCCTGCTGCGCAAAGGTATGGCCATGGTCACCCTGATGGCCTCCATCAGCGGTTTTATGGCCTTAACTCTTGCCGTAGGCAACAATCTGCAGGTGCTCTCCTGGTTTATCTTCCTGGGCCTGATTTCCATTCTGGCAGCGCTCTTCTATACCGTAGGGCTTGCCTATGGCTATAAAGGTTTTGGCGACGTGGCCGTCTTTATTTTCTTCGGCATTGTCGCCGTGGTGGGCTCTCAGCTGCTGATCACCGCAGCCTGCGACAGCGGTCTGGATATTTATCCTGACACCCTGCTGATTTCCTTCAGCGTGGGCGCCTCCTCAGTCATGCTGCTGCATGTGTCTGCCGTACGGGATATTCAGGAGGATATGGTCAATGGCAAGAGAACTCTGGCCACGAGGCTTGGTTATAAGATGTCAGCGGTTTATCTTATCGCTCTATTTGGTGCTACAGCCCTGTTCTCCGCCTGCGCCTGCTTCTTCTCCCATAAAGCCTGGGAGCTGGTCATTATTCTCTTAGCTCTGCTGCCGCTTCTGGCAAGTACCGTTCGTACCGTCAAGCATATTCGGGACGGTCAGCTGGTGGCCTTAGAGCGCAAATATACGGCTTTGGGCATCACCATCCATAATATAGCCTGGATGGTGGTTCTGGTTCTGGATTTCTGGGTTTACTATTAGCCTATCGGCTCCAGAACATTTTGGTTAAACAGAGCAGTACCGGCAGGATTTCCAGTCGCCCTAGAATCATATCCAGGGCAAAAAGCAGATGTAAATTCGAGCTTAAATCCGAAAAATTCTCCGTTGGTCCGAGCAGAGGACCGATGGCAGGTCCAATATTAGACAGAGCGCTGACCGTAGCGGTCAGCGCATCGGTAATATCCAGTCCCAGACAGGTCGCAGCAATGGCTGAGGCCATAGTCAGCAGCAGATAAGCCACAAGATAGGTGATCACCTGACGTAAGGTGTCTGAGTCAATATTCTTGCGGTTAAATCTTGGCTCGCACACCATGTGGGGGTGAATGCTCTTGACGATCTGGGTCTTGAACATGGAAAAACAGATCTGCAGTCTGAAGAGCTTAATGCCGCCGGCAGTCGAGCCTGAACAGCCGCCAATGCCGAGGATCAGCAGAAAGATAATCGAAGAGAGAGAGTTCCAGGCGGTGAAATCCTCAAGATTAAAGCCGGTGGAGGAAAGTATGGCGATCACATTGAAAAAGCCGGTGCGAAACGCGCGTTCCACATCATAGTTATTCGAAAGCCAGAGGGACAGGGAGACAATGATGCCCAGGACCAGACAGACGAAGAAAAATCCCTGGACCTGCTGATCCCGAATCAGTGCCTTAGAATTGCCCGCCAGAGCACCCAGGATTAAAAGAAAGGGAATACTGCCTAAGAGCATAAAGACGATGGCGACATACTGGATGAAAATGGGCGCGTTGTTCATTGAGTCGTCATAGGGCATCATGCCCCCTGTGGAGACGGTACAGAGGGCGGCATTGACCGCCACGAAGGGGGTAAATCCGCCTACGATATAAAAGGCGATACAGGCGATGAGGGTAAAGATATACCAGGCCAGCAGGGTAAAGGCCATGGTTTTGATATGCGGCGTGATCTTGGATTTACCGTCAAACGAAGTTGATTCAGTTTTAAACAGATTCATGCCGCCCATGGCGATATTCGGCAGCACGGCGACTGCGACCACCACGAACCCGATGCCCCCCAGGTACTGCAGAATAGAACGCCACAGCAGGATAGCCGGAGGCCTGTCGTCGAGGTTGTCAATCACGGTTGCACCCGTGGTGGACAGACCTGAAGCACTTTCAAAGATGGCCGCCGCGCCCTTGATGTCATCAAGAATCAGGTAGAAGGGTACTGCTGCAATTAAGGTCATGATAAACCATAATAAAGCTGTAAACAGAAAGAGTTCGCGCAGCAGGATAATCTTGCCGGCCTTCTTGCCCAGATAATGGAAGATCACGGAGATGACAATACTGATTACAGCGGTGGCGCTGAATTCAAGTACACCAGGAGTGTCGGTAAACTGGGCATAGAGGGCAGGAATTACACCCAGTACGCCCAGGGCACAGATGGCTGGACTTAAGAGTTTGGAAACTAGCCTTAAATTAACTACCATTTAGGGATCCAGAATGAATGAGGTCTGAACAGTTTTACTAACGCGCGCATCTGCCTGTGATCATCAAGATAGGCTATCACATGATCACCTTCCTCAAAGATAAGTTCCTTGGTGATGCGAACTAGCTTGCGTCTGCGCCAGACCATCCCCAGGAAGACGCCTTCAGGCAGAGTCAGATTGGCAATGGTTCTGCCGATGATATTGCTGCTGCGCTTGGTGCCTTCGATCTTAAGTTCGAGCACCTCGGATTTGCCCTGACGGAACAGATGCATCGCCTCCACACCTTCCTGACGGATCTGTGAGAGCAGCGCTGAGATTAAGGAGTCTTTAGGAGAGACGATATTGTTAATGTCTCGGTGTGAGCCTGCCGCCAGCTCAAAATAACCGTCAGAACGGATGATGGCCAGGGTTTTGCCTTTACGCAGACGGCTTAGAACAAAGGAGGCCATAATGTTGGTGCCATCGGTCTGGGACGCGGCAATGAAGAGATCAGATTTGTTGATATACTCTTCCATCATAAAGTCGACATTGGTCGGATCGGCATTGTAAACCTCTACAGAGGTATCGTGCAGACGGTTTGCCGAGCGGATGGAGCGCTCATGATCAGGCTCGATGAGCTTGACGCGATAGCGCCCTGAAAGCCTGCGGGCAATTTCATCGGCTATATGCGTTCCTCCGGCGATGGTAATATTCCTGCCAATCCTTTCGATAGGCAGCAGCGCAGACAGCTGGCTTAAGGCGCGGTTCTGACCGCAGCAGAAAAACACCTCGTCTCCGGGTCTGAAGACCTCTTTGTTCTCTTCAATATTTTTGACGAGCTTACCGTCGCGATAAATGGCCAGAATCTGCGAATTGCCTTCATATTCAGGGAAGCTCAGCACGCTCTTGCCGATGAGCTTGCCGCCCATCACGCACTGCGCAGAGGCTACGGTAACCCGTCCGCCGCACAGCGAAGCTACCGCCGTAGTACCCGGCAGCTCGATGAGGTTTAAGACCTCATCTGTGATCACGTGCTCCGGGGCAATGACATGATCAATCGGAATATTGCCCTCGCCAAACAGCGTATCTGATTCACGCAGATATTCAGCGGAACGGATTCTGGCGATTTTACGCGGTACGTTGAAGAGGAAGGTTGCGATACAGCAGGCGGTAATATTGATTTCGTCGTTGCTGGTCGTGGCTACGAGCAGCTCAGTATTCTCCGCGCCTGCCAGTCTTAAAATTTCAGGCGAGGCAGGATTACCTTCAACCACACGCAGATCAAGGTGAGAGCCGATTTGAGATAATTCCTCAGAGGGTGTATCCACCAGGGTTATCGCATGACCTGCGGTCACCAGATAACGCGCCAGCTCAATACCTACGCTTTGGGCACCTAAGATAATAATCTTCATAGTTTAATTGAAACCTGCCTTAAACTCAGATGATTCGTCATCTCTGCTTGAGCATCAGCAGATCCCAAGCATCTGTTCTTTTTGCGCTGCTTTTCTCTTGTTTATAGATTCTTGTGGCACAGATTATAGCATTGCTTGGACGCTTCACCTAACCTGAGACAGTCTGCTATTTTTTGGTAAAACGGGCATAAAAGAACCCATCTCCCCCTGCCATGCCTGGCAGATTCTGATAGTAAGGCGCCTCTTGCTGCATGTGATTAAGCTTAAAGGGCAGCGGTAGAGCATCTGGCGTGCGCTCTAAAAAGGCTTTGACCTGCTCCGCATTCTCTTCAGGGAGAATCGAACAGGTGGCATAAACCAGAATTCCGCCGGATTTAAGCTTGGCAAAACAATTATCTAGAATCTTGGCCTGACTTGCGCATAAGGCGCCAAGATCCTTTTGGCGGCGCAGCCATTTGATGTCCGGGTGACGGCGGATCACGCCGGTTCCCGAACAGGGAGCATCAATTAGAATACGATCAAATTCCTGTTCGAATGGCAGAGGATTTGAGGTGGCATCACAGACGCATACCTGAGGGGAACGTCTTAAACGTTCAAGATTCTGCTGCAGTCTCACAAGACGGGTCTCATCCACATCCGCACAGGTCAAGCTGACCTCGGCTAAATCCAGAATCTGAGCACTTTTGCCGCCAGGAGCGGCACAGATATCTAAAACCTCTAAACCAGGTTTAAGTTCAAGCAGCGGAGCACAGAGCTGTGCTGAGACATCCTGGACACTGAGATAGCCTTCCGCAAATTTAGGCAGGGCAGTTACACTCTGCGGCTCAAGCAGTCTCAGAGCATAGGGTGACAGTGAGCTCTGTTCACTGGCAATGCCGGCATCGCTAAGCAGCTTCTGATAGTCAGATGGCGAGATTTTGCTGCTCTCCACTCTCAGCCACATAGGCGCATGGGCATTGCTCTCCTGCAGAATGGCGGTGCACTGCTCCGGATAACTGGTCTTAATCTTCTGATACAGCCAGTCTGGGAAGGACTGCTCAATCTGCTCGTCGGCCGAGTGCATAAGATGACCACCCTCGCGCAGAAAACGTCTCAGCACGGCATTCACCAGGGCGGTGAAGCTGCGGCAATGACATTTTTCGCAGGCTCCGACCGTCGCAGCGACCACGGCATGTGCCGGCATTCTGGTGAAGACGAGCTGATAAATGCCGCACAGAATCAGAGCTCTGACTACTGCGTACTGCTCTTTGATACTGTGAGCAAGCAAAGGCTTGAGGGTTTCGCCAATCAGTCTTCTATGTCTTAAAGTCCCATAGACAATTTCCTTGACGAGTGCCACATCGCGCTCATCAACCTGCTCCTGCTGCAGGGTTTTATCCAGGATTTCTGACAGGGAATGTCCTTCTTCAACGGCATGTACAATCTGGGCTGCTACCGCACGAGGCAGCGCGCCGATGGTCTGTTTTTTCTCAGGCCTTGCCTTATGTACTTTGCCCTTTGGCCCAGAATGCGCCCTGGCCTGCCGGGCAGGCCCCTTCGCGGCAGGCTTGTCAGCCTGCCTGCGTTTTAGAGTTAAAAGTGGTTTAGAAGGAGTCAAGATGAGTACCTACACAAAAAAGCTTGGGGAGGGAGCGGGCATAGTCACCGGCTTTAACCGGTCCTTTGCCGGGGGCCTGCAGGGTTTCTATAAGCAGAGAGCCCTGGGCACAGGCTATCCTGATGCCTGCCCTGGAAACTTCGCTGATTACCCCGTAAGCGGCGTGCTCGCCATCCTCAAGGCAGGAGACCTTAAAGATTTTATATTTTACTGACTGCAGGCTGGTATATGCCACCGGCCAGGGCTGCATGCCGCGGACGAGCAGGTCAAGCTCCCTGGCACTTTTACTAAAGTCAAGGCAGGCTTCACTTTTATCCAGCTTACTGGCATAGCTTACCTGAGTCTCATCCTGAGGGATGGCTTTTAGCGAGCCGTCTAAAATCTGAGGCAGGACCTCAAGCAGGGTTTTAGCCCCCAGTGCGGCCAGCTTATCGAACAGCGAGCCTGAGGTATCAGCGGCGGTAATAGGCAGTGCAGCAGTCCTAAAGACGGCACCGGCATCCAGCTTTTCAGTAAGCTGCATGATAGAGACACCGGTCTCCTGATTACCGTCCAGCAGGGCGCGCTGAATAGGCGCTGCTCCGCGATATTTAGGCAGCAGCGAGCCATGGACATTGATGCAGCCAAGCCTGGGGGCGTGTACAATTTCACTGGGCAGAATCAGCCCATAAGCCACGACGATACAGAGATCGGCCTGCAGTTCTGCAAAATCCTGAATATCTTCTGCGTTTTTGAAATTAAGCGGCGTCCTGACCGTCAGGTTATGTTCAAGCGCCAGAGCCTTGACCGCAGAAGAAGTCAGTTTATGGCCCCGTCCGGCGGGGCGATCTGGCTGGGTATAGACGCAAACTGGGGTAATTCCGTTATCTAACAGACATTTGAGATGAACTGCCGCAAAATCTGGAGTTCCCGCAAAAATAATGCGCATCTAATCGCCTCGTTTGGTTAGCTTGCTGTATTTTTTGGCTAAGCGCTCGCGTTTAAGCCTGGAGAGGTAATCGACAAAGAGTTTGCCCGAGAGATGATCAAGCTCATGCTGCACGCAGATGGCCAGCAGGCCCTCGAGGTTATCAAGGTTCTGCTCTTTGCCGTCGACGTCGACAGCATGTACAGAACAGTGCGGATAGCGCATGACTTTGTCCTGATAACCAGGAACAGAAAGACAGCCTTCCTCGGATTCGATAAGTTCACCTTCTTTCTGCACAATCACAGGATTGATAAGAGCCAGCTGATGCTGCCCCTGAGTTCCGTTTTCGTCAGGTATATCGATCACCACCAGATTCTTGTTAACCCCGATCTGCGGAGCAGCAAGACCAATGCCATCGTGTTTGTACATAGTTTCAAACATGTCAGCGACCAGAGTTTTTAGCTCCTCATCAAAAACCGTAACATCTGTATTCTTATTACGTAATCTAGGATCAGGAAAAACCAGTACGTTTCTTAAAGCCATAACAGTTATAACGTCCCAAGTCAGTCTGAACACCTCAGGCTGAACAGGACGCCTTATCCTCTTTATCTGTAAAATACCAATTAAATAAACTAACCTCTAAGCTTAACATGATTTTAGCTAGTTTGACACGCTCTGTGCGTGAGGGCAGTTCTGCATAGACTGCGCTAAAGGATCTGCTTTGACTAGAAAGAAGGTGCAGTTCATAATAGGCAGGCAAAAGCAGCAGAAGGAGAGCGAGGTGGAACAAGAGGAGCATGATTATCAGGAAGGTGATCCCTGCCCGCGCTGCGGCCTGGGAAAACTCCGGCTGCGCCAGACCAGGCGCGGTTCCTTCTGGGGCTGTTCCAATTATCCTGACTGCGATTTTATTGTGCCGGTCGCTGTGCATCAGCAGGTGGTGATTGTCAGAGAACTTGAGCTACCCTGTCCGCAGTGCGGTGCACCGCTGGCAGTGAAAAACGGACGTTACGGACTGTTCATCGGCTGTACGAACTACCCTAGCTGCAGCTACGTAAGCACCAAGACAGAGCCTGAAACCGTCAGCTGCCCGGTGTGCAAGGTGGGTAAACTTGCCGAGCGCGTTTCCAAGAGCGGACAGGTTTTCTACAGCTGCACCAACTATCCTGAGTGCAGATTTATCTTACCCGGCAGACCGCTTACGCAAAGCTGCCCACGCTGCAGCTTCCCTCTGATGTTTGAGAAAAAAACTGCAAAAGGGGTAGCAATTCTGTGTGGAAACAGTCTGTGTCCGAGCCGTAGGAAGCATCGCCGTAAGGTAGCAGCAAAACGTACCCTGACCGAGGCCGAAGCGCAGTTTCTACAGCGCCTCGATGATCTGAATTAGCTCTCTTTTATTGGTTTTATCTGCTGATCAGAGCTTGTACAATGATAGGCAGGCTGTCCTGAGCAGTAACATAAGTTTTTAAGTGACCTAAACCCTGAGGCTTAGGTGAGGAGCATAGATATGAGCAAAGCATTTGTTGCAATCATTATGGGGTCAGATTCGGATCTGCCCACCATGGAAAAAACCCTGGAGGTTTTAAAACAGTTTGAGATCCCTTATGAGGTCAGGGTGGCTTCGGCCCATCGTACTCCTGATCTGGTGGCCTCCTATGTCACAGATGCTGAACAGCGCGGCTGCGCGGTATTTATCGGCGCTGCCGGTATGGCGGCGCATCTTGCCGGCGCCATTGCGGCCAGAACCACGCGCCCGGTCATCGGTGTACCGTGCAAGGGCGGTATCGTGGACGGTGTAGATGCTCTTTATTCTACCGTACAGATGCCTGGCGGCATTCCGGTGGCTACTGTCGCAGTAGGCAGTGCCGGGGCGAAAAATGCCGCCTACCTCGCAGCCCAGATCCTCTCTTTAAGTGATCCGGAGCTTGATAAGAGAGTTAAAGCCGACCGCCAAAAGGCCAGTGAAGCAATTCTCAAGAAGAATGAGGCCTTACAGGAAAGGTTAGGCAAGCTTGATTAAACTTACTGATTCTATAGCCATGCTCAGTCAGAGCATCCGCTCTGGCGGAGTGGTGGTCTGTCCTACCGAGGGGGTCTACGGACTGAGCTGCGACCCGCGCTCTCCTGAGGCCGTAGAGCGGCTTATTGCCTTAAAAAAGCGCTCTTTGAGCAAGGGCCTCATTCTGGTCGGACAGAGCCTCGAGCAGCTTAGCTCCTATGTGGATTTTGAGAGGCTCACCGCTGCAGATCATTTGCTGTTCAGACAGCACTGGCCAGGTCCTGTCACCTTTATTCTGCCTCTGCAGCAGGGCTGTTCCAAACTTATCTCAGGTGAACATAATTCAGCTGCCATCAGAATCACCGCCTTCCCTACGCTGCGTGAAATCTGCAGACAGGTAGGAGGACCTATAATTTCGACCTCGGCAAATTTTTCAGGCGAAGAGGCCGTGAGTGAGTTTGCCAAGCTTAATCAGGAGCTGCTGGGCAGGGTCGATCTCTGCCTGCAGCTGCCCTGCGGAGGCTTATGCGAGCCTACTGCCATCTACGATACCCTCAGGCAGAAGCTGTTAAGACCTTCTGCACACTGGAATTCTTTGAACCAACAGGAGCCATTATGAGTGATAAATACGCAGTCTGCGGCAATCCCATTGCCCATTCCCGATCCCCGCAAATCCACAGTTTCTTTGCCAAGACTCTCAAGGATGATCTGACCTATACCACCCTTCTGGTTCCTCCCGGGAAATTTAAAGAGACGGTGGATGACTTTGTCTCCAAAGGAGGCAAGGGGCTGAATATTACCGTGCCGTGCAAGCTTGAAGCCTGCGCCTACGCTGATGAACTAAGTCCCTATGCCAAGGCGGCAGGAGCTGTAAACGTCCTCAAATTCAATCAGGATGGCTCAGTGTTTGGTGATAATACGGATGGACGAGGGTTTATCTATGATCTCAAGCGTCTAAACCTGCCTATCCGGGGGCAGAAAGTACTGCTGCTGGGTGCAGGAGGAGCTGCGCAGGGACTGATTAAGCCTGTTTTTGAAGAACAGCCACTGGAGGTTACCATCGTCAATCGTACCCCACAGAAGGCAGAAAAAATCGCTGCAGAGTGCGGATATCCTTTACAGGTGACAGGCTATGAGCAGTTAACGGCAGGGTATGATCTGGTGGTTAACTGTACCTCAACCAGCCTCAGACATGAACTGCCGCCGGTTCCGCAGGAGGTACTGCGTCACTGCAAGGTAGCATATGATCTGATGTATGCAACAGACGAGGAGACCAGCTTTGTCGCCGAGGCCCGTTCCCTGGGAGTGCCACACTGCATTGACGGTCTGGGTATGCTGATTGCGCAGGCAGCTCTGACTTATGCCCTGTGGCGGGGAAAGACTCCGGATGTAAACTTAAGCATCGAGCATTTCCGCTCTCATGCTTAAGGTTAAACTTGAGCGTCAGCTCTGTACTGAGGAAGAGCAGGCTCTGGCCTGTCTAAAACCCGAGCTTGGCGGTGAAGCCTGCTTCTGTCTGCAGCTTAGTGCCGAGAAAACTATTATAAGCTGTGAGTCCTGCGAGCTTAACTTCAAGCCCTGGTGGATAGATCTGCTGCAGCCTAAACTGCTCACCCGCTCGAGGCTCTCAAGCCGTAAAACCGAGGCGGTTGCACATGCGGTTTTAGGTTCGCTCCCGGAGCCTTTAGTCTATGATGCCACCGCAGGTTTAGGCCGCGATGCGCTGATCCTGCAGTCTGCCGGGGCCAGAGTCTGGATGTTTGAACGCAATCCTGTAATTTACTTATTGTTATATGATGCTTTAATTAGAGCACAGCACTCTTCTTTAGCCTCTCAGCTCAAACATGGTCTGCCGCGCCTGATGCCTTTTGGCACCCTGGTGGAGCAGGCAAAGCTGCTGCCAGCACCTGATGCAATCTATTATGATCCCATGTTTCCAAGCCGCACCAAAAGCGCTCTGGTAAAAAAGGAGATGCAGCTGTTTCATTATTTAGCCGGAGCAGATCCTGATACGCAGGACTATCTAAAACAGCTGGGCACTTTAGGGAGCAGACGGCTGGTGCTCAAGCGGCCGCAGCATGCCTCGCGTGAGATGCTTAGCGGTTTTTCGCAGTTCAGTATCGATGGCAAGGCCTGCCGTTATGACTGCTATCAGCCAGTAACTGCTGACAGGACCTAGCTAGTCAGCATCGAGCGGCGCAAAGCCCGAGTCGATCAGCAGCGGATTGAGGTTGGCGCTGTCGAGCAGGAGCTGATAAAAAGTCTCGGCTGCCTCAGGCTCCTGCGGGGCTTTAGCCTTGATGATGTAGTAGAGCAGATCAGGGGCACTGCTTCTTGGAACTTCCCAGTAGGAGCCTTCAAGCCTTCCACTGGCACTGAGCGCTAGAGGCTTAGAGATCAGGCCGCACTGCACCAGGCCTTCTTTGACCATGGAGTACACCAGATATTCATGCTCGCTTGTATAGACCCTGCTCTGAATGTGCCGTTTAACTGCAGCAAGATCCCGATTGAAGACCTTATGCGAAGCAAAGCCTACCGGAGTAAGACGGGGATCGGCAAGTGCCAGAGATGAGATCTTAGCCTCGGTCGGTGCGTTATACGAGCTTTGAATCAGATCCGGATCCGGTGACCAGAGGATCAGCGGGGCGCGGAAAAGCGCCTTGAAACTGTAGGGATCTGTGAGATCGGCGCGGGTGAGCAGAATGGGTAGCTTTTCCTCATCACTAAGCAGGAGATCGCAGGTGAGATGCTTATTGACCAGCTTAGAGTAGAGATCGGCTGAGGTAGCATAATTAACCTGATATTCAAGCGCTGTGTGATCATGCAGACCCTCGAGCACAGCATAGAGCTGCGGTACAGCGCAGACCGCAAGCTCTGCCTGAGCCAGGGTGCTCAGAGCGGCAACAGCACAGGCTACCCCAAATCTTATACTCAGCATCCTATTCTACCGTGACCGATTTGGCTAAATTACGCGGCTGATCCACATCCGTACCGTTGATGAGGGCACAGTGGTAGGCCAGAAGCTGCAGCGGGATAGTATAGAGGATCGGCTGCAGTACCTCTGGGGCATTGATGATACTGACAAATTTGGTCTGTTCATCATGCTGGAATACTTCCTGGGGAGTACCGAAAATATACAGTCTGCCGCCGCGGGCGCGTACTTCCTCGATATTGGAGACCAGCTTGCCGATCAGCGCATTATCCGGGGCTACCACGACCACCGGCATATCCTGGTCGATAAGGGCGATAGGTCCATGCTTGAGTTCGCCAGCAGCATAACCTTCAGCATGAATATAGCTGATTTCCTTAAGCTTGAGGGCACCTTCGAGCGCAATCGGATACATAATGCCGCGGCCGAGGAACAGACAGTGATGCTTGCCGGCAAACTGTTCGGCAAGAGCACTGACCTGCTCATCGCAGGTTAAGACCTGTTTGGTCAGCTCCGGCAGCGTAGCGATTTCCTTGAGCAGCGCGCTGACGGTACTCTCCTTAAGATACTGCCGCTGTTTGCCGATGAGAATGGCCAGGAGCAGAAGACAGAGCAGCTGGGTGGTAAAGGCCTTGGTTGAAGCTACCCCAATTTCACTGCCGGCTCTGGTGAAGAAGACATAGTCAGACTCTCTGACCAGCGATGAACCGTTGACGTTGCAGATACACAGGGTTTTGCTGTAGCCCTGTGCCTTGGCCAGCCGCAGAGAGGCCAGCGTATCGGCAGTCTCGCCTGACTGCGAGATGGTAATAAATAAGGAATGCGGTCTGACCACAGCCTTGCGGTAACGGTATTCTGAGGCAATCTCCACGGAGGTTGTAATGCCGGTCAGCTCTTCAAGCCAGTATTTGCCGACCAGTCCTGCATGATAGGAAGTTCCGCAGGCCACAATTTTTATCTGTTCAAGCTGATTGAGGAAAGCGGCATCCAGTCCCTGGATGGCCTCAGGATTCAGACCTGCGTCACTCAGCCGTCCCATCAGGGTATTGGCCAGAGCCTGAGGCTGTTCAAAGATCTCCTTCTGCATAAAGTGCCGGTACTGGCCTTTGGAGATACTCTCAAGATCAAGCGGTGATTCCACACTGTCCTTATGGACAGGCTGACCCTGAGCATCAAAGATCTCAATCCTTGAGGCGCCAAGACAGACTACCTCACCATCATCAAGATAGATGAAGCGATGGGTGACAGGCAAAAGCGCCAGCACGTCCGAGGCGATGAAATTCTCTTCTATGCCTACCCCAACCACTAAAGGAGCACCCTGCCGTGCCGCATAGAGGCGGTCAGGATGGTTTCTGTCAATTAAGGCAATGGCATAGGAGCCGCGTACCTGAGCTAAGGCCTTGAATAAAGCCGCCTGCAAATCCCCGGCTGTTTCCTGCTGACATTTATGGATCAGGCAGAGCAGCACCTCGGTATCGGTCTGGGACTTAAAGCTGTAGCCTACCTTGATCAGCTCGGCTTTGAGGGTATCAAAATTTTCGATGATGCCGTTATGCACCAGCGCAAGATTTTCATGCAGGTGCGGATGAGCGTTGACGAGGGTGGCGCCGCCATGGGTAGCCCAGCGGGTGTGAGCAATGCCCAGAGTTCCAGGGCAATGATGGGTGGCTACCTGCTCCTTGAGACTTTCAACCTTGGCAATGGTCTTTTCCACATAAAACTGACCTTCAGCTAAGGTACATACCCCGGCACTGTCATAGCCACGATATTCCAGTCTGCTCAAACCTTCAAGCAGGATCGGCGCGACCTGGCGCTGGGCAATCGCCCCTACAATTCCGCACATGTTTTATCCCTCTAACAGCTGTTCGTTATACATTTTTAATATACCAAGGTTTTTTGAGCCTGCCTATCAAACCAGCAATTTTTTTGCAGGTCGTCCTTAGGATTTCTTCTTGGTGGGTCTTGGAAAATTGGGAATAATGGTATCCTTAGCTCTGGTGACCACCAGGGCATTTTCCGGGATCCTAAGCCTATGAGTCACAGTTGTTCCGGCTCCGATCGTCACTCCCTTGGGAATTGTAACGGGGGCGACCAGCTGGGTATCTGAACCGACAAAAACCTCATCTCCGATTTCAGTACGGAATTTATTGGCGCCGTCATAATTACAGGTGATGGTACCAGCTCCGATATTGACATTGACCCCGATGGTGGCATCGCCAAGATAGCTTAAATGTCCGGCCTTGGTATCAGCCTTGAGGGTGGATTTCTTCACCTCGACAAAGTTGCCCACATGTACTCTGTCCTCGAGCACTGAGCCTGGTCTGATTCTGGCAAACGGACCTACGGTGGTGGCCTGCTTAAGCTCGGAGCCCTCGATAACCGTATAAGGGGAGAGTACCGTCTTATCGCCGATGACACAGTCCCTGAGCACGCAGCCAGGTCCGATGCTGACCTCATTACCGAGCTTTACCTCGCCTTCAAAAACGCAGTTTATATCGATAAAACAATCTGTTCCACAGCTTAGCGAGCCGCGCAGATCAAAGCGCTTCGGATCTGCAAACATCACCCCGGCCTCCATCAGCCTGAGCGCCTGCATCTGCTGGTAGAGGCGTTCTACCTGGCTGAGCTGAACCTTGGAGTTAACCCCCTGGAAGAAATCAAAATTATCACAGACCTCGAGGCTGACCTGCTTGTGCTCCTGCACCAGCATGCCGGCCAGATCGGTCAGATAATATTCGCCCTGGGCATTGTTATTGCCAAGTTTAGGCAGATAAGTCTTAAGAATCTCACAGGGAGCGGCGATGATGCCGGTATTGACTTCTCTGATCTGCTTTTCCTCGGCTGAGGCATCCTTTTCTTCAACGATCTTCTCAAGCTGATCCTGACGGCGGACAATACGTCCATAGCCAAAGGGATTAGGCGCAAGAGAGGTCAGAACGATCAGCGCCTGATCCGTAAGTTTACAGGTGAGATCCTTTAAGGTCTGTGCCGGGGTAAGCGGCGTATCGCCATAGAGCACAAGCACTTTTGCGTCAGCTGCGATCAGGGGCAGTGCCTGTAAAACGGCATGTCCCGTGCCGAGCTGCTCGTGCTGAATCACGGTGTCGGTAAGATTCTGCAGCTCAGGTGGCAGGGTATGGAGCATCTCTTCGACCTTCGCGGCGCCATGTCCGAGCACCACATGAATTTTACGTGGTTCAAGTTGGGCGGCAGTCTCGATCACATGCTGTAACAATGGTTTACCTGCAAGCTTATGCAGGACTTTAGGTAAGCTGCTGTGCATACGTTTACCCATACCCGCAGCTAAAATAACAACTTCAAGACCCATCTTAATTTCAGCATCACTATTCTTTAGTAAACGCTGCCTCCTCATTAAAAATCGTTAGTAGGTTCTCATGCAGCCGGTTTAGGCAGGCTGCCGTTTAAAACTTCTATACATTAAATATAAACCTAAAAGCACAAATGGAATACTTAAAAGCGCACCTAAATTAAGACCTAAGCCCAGATCATAATCAGCCTGCTCAAGCTTATAAGGTTCAATCAGCATGCGCGCCAGGAACACCAGCACCAGCAGTTCTCCGGTAATAAAGCCGCTGCCGCGAGTTTTTATCTTTAGATAACAGCACAATAGTATCATAAAGGTGCCTAAATAGGCCGCCGCCTCATAGAGCTGTACAGGATGACGCGGGAAGTCTTCGCCTAAGGAGGCGAAGATCACCCCATAATCACCCGCGCTTGGGATCCCTAAAATTTCGGCATTGCAGAAATTGCCCAGTCTTATCATGACGCAGACGAGGGCAATCGGGATGCTCAGCATGTCTGCAAGCTCTAGAAAACCATATTTCTTTTTGCGTACAAAGAGATAAATTGACAGCATGACCCCGATGGTGCCGCCATGGCTGGCAAGACCGCCTTTCCAGATCTTGAGGATCTCCAGCGGATGGCTTAGATAGAAGTCCGGTTCATAAAAGAAGCAGTGACCAAGTCTGGCACCAATCACCGTACCGATAAACAGGTAGACGAGCAGCTGATCAAGATCGGCTGTCGCATAATGCTTACGCCTGAAAAAATACTGCATCATAAAGTAGCCGATAATAAAGCCGCCTGAAAACAGGACGCCATACCAGCGCACTTCAAGAGGACCAAGGGCAAAGGCGAGAGGGGAAATAGTGGAAACAAACATATGCAAAGTTTAACTGATATCTGTAAAAAATCTAATAAAAAATAACCGGTTAATTTTACCCGATTCAGCTTGGGGATCCATGTTTTCTCATGCTCCCCAGCGCCTGAAGTCCTGTCTCACTTGAAGATAAAGGCTTATGCCAAGACAGCTTACACGGCAAATTTGCAAGGGCGGTGCAGACTTGAAGTTAAAATCACGAATGCGTGCCTAAAAGCGCGGTGAAGATCAGAAAACAATTATAATTTTTTGCTAAAATTAACCTGAATATGTCTAGAAACAATTGTAACATTTAGGAATCAAGATGCTAGTTGCCAGCGAATCTTTATGTGCTGCCTGCGGAATTGTCCTGTTCGGATTAGGCCTGCTGTGCATCTTTATCCCGCGGCATTTTAAATTCGGGGTGCTGACTCTGCTCCTCGGAGATTTTTTCTTTGTCCTCGCCATTGCCTATCCGCGCCGCATTTATGATTTTCTGACCTGGTGGGGCTTTGATCATAGTTATTTAGAGCAGCCCAAGCTGGTGGCAGGAGGGCTCTGCGGCCTTATCATCTTTGCTCTCTGGTATGCGCTGTTCAGGCTGTTCACCAGGGTGCTGTTCCGCAGGGTCGATGTGGCCAACACGGCGCAGCATAATATTCCGCCTGAGGAACTGCCGATCAATCGTCAGGAAAATGATGATCGCAGATTTGCCCTGGATATTATCGATAAACATTTCTTTAAAAAAAGTATGCGCGTCAAAAACTCCCGCAAACTGTTAAGAAAATATGATGAATTTGGCGATGCAACCTCTCCTTCTAGTCAGGACACCGAGCACTCTGAATCGGCCAAGCCTTAGGTGAGAAGCTTCATGTTCAGCGAACTTGCAGTGGGGAGAATTGCCGATCTGATGGCGCTTGAATCCATAGATCAGAGGCTTTTTGACTATGCGGCTAGGTTTAAGGGCAAAAGACGTGAAAGTTTTCTTGCAAGCCGCATCTTGCTGTTATTACTTCTAAAAAAAGTCTATCCTCAGCTAGAACAGCTGCCTAAAATGCTGCTTATGCAGTATGGCAAACCTTATTTTTCTGATTTTAAATGCTATTTTAATCTTACCCATTCAGCGAGCAGTGCCATTGCCTATATTTCAGATGTGAGCCCCTGTGCGGTGGATCTCGAGTTCTTAAAGCCGCGCTATAATTTTGATGGCCTGAAAAACAAAGTGTTAGGGCCTGGAGAATGGCCCTATTTCAACGCCGTGGCTGAGAACGTGCAGCTTGAGACTTTTACTGCGCTGTGGACCATTCGTGAATGTGTCTTAAAACTCTCCGGGCGCGGCTTAGGCGGCTTAAGTCAGATTGAAATAGATCTGGCGCAAAAGAGCATGCGCTGTCCGGATAATCAGTCCGCTCTCATTCACTGTGTGAGATTTGATGACTATCTTGAGGGCAAGCCTAGCTTCTGCTCCTATTCTGAACCGCTTGGCGAGAGTACCCACAGTCCTGAGGAAGAGCTGGTAGGTCAGGAGAGCGGCTCTGCCTGTCTCCCGCAGGAGCCCTTCAGTCAGGGACATCGGGGCTTCTGGCAGTTTAAAGCAGGAGAGCTTGAGGCCTTTGAGCAGCCGCGAGCCGTGATGTGCTTAAGGCTTAATGCTGATTAGGCTGAGGCTTCTGCAGTTTTTCAGCCTGACTGCAGGCTTTGGCATTGCCTAGGGTACAGGCCTTCTCATAATATTCGAGTGCCTGTTCTGTCTCTCTGTTGCTTTCATAGAGACTGGCTGCGTTAAAGCAGCCCTGCATATTCAGACCGGCGCAGGCCTGCTCAAAACATTGTTTTGCCTGCTTTTCATCCTTACTGACCAGCTTGCCCATTAAGTAGACTGCGCCCTGATTGTTGCAGCCCTGTGCATAGTTAAGTTCACAGGAGCGTTTGACATAGTGCAGGGCGAGGTCCTGATTAGCCTTAACCTGCTTGCCCTCAGTATACAGGGTAAATAACAGATTGCAGCTCTCACCGTCGCCAAGCTGGCAGGCTTTGGTATAGGCATCAATTGCCTCTGTCCAGTTATTCTGACTGGCCCAGATTCCGCCAAGATAGAGACAGCCCGGAGCATCATCGCCCTGACAGGCAAGCTCCAGCAGCTTTGCACCATGTTCTGTATTAAGGAGTACCCCGTTGCCCGAGGCATAAAGATAGCCTGCCGCCGAGCAGCCCCTGAGCTCTCCTAGGGTGCAGGCCTTCTCATATAACTGGGCGGCCTGCGCAAGATTCTGAGAGCAACCAAGACCATTGGCATTCAGCGTGGCCTGATTCATACAGCCTAAGCCAAGATTAAGGGCACAGGCGCGCTGAAAATAGGTATAAGCGGTATCGTCCTCCTCAGCAAAGCCTGCCTGTCCGGTCAGATAGTAAGAGCCTAATTCATTGCAGGCAGAAGCCTGACCTTTGACACAGTGATCTTTAAGCAGACCGGGGTCCTGCTCACTATCCTGCGTCTTGGCGAATGTCGCAGTGCCAAGCATGAGCAGCAGCGCACTGAGGAGCGCTAACTGATAATGATGCATTGCTGACCTCCAATATCATGGAAGTTTTCAACCAGCTGCTCAGTTGGGATATAACAGTAATCGCTCTGACCAAATGTGATCAGCTGATTGTCTATACAGAGGGCAAGATTACAGCCCCGAATGAGATTCTCCTCCTGGGTGCTGTTATAGGTATCAAGCTCCTGTCTTGTGCGCCTAGCCGCAGTCAGGGTGTGTTTAATCTGCTGCAGATTCTGATTAAAGACTTGTTGTTTAAGACAAATCGTGATCTGCGAGGCCTGACTTGAACGCACCTGTTCGAGTGACTGCAGGCGTTTAATCGAGAAGCGGGTTTTATTCTCCTTGGTAATATAGTAACGTCCCTCGACAATCAGCACCAAAGGCGGAGGGAAAGACTGGACTTTGCTTTTGCCGCGGGTTTTCTCGCCCTGTTTAAAGCTTTGATTGTAGCTGTTCAGGATGGCTTCAAAGACCTCTACATTGCGTCCATAGAGGGCCAGTTCAAAGGTAGAGGTACTGTCATCAAGATTGAGGATATAGAACTTGCTGTTATCCCGCTTGGAATAGCCTGAATGGTAATCTACGACCACGCCGGCAAAGCTGACCATGATCGGCCGGTCATAACTGCCCGGCAGCAGATTTTTAAGCGGCATCACATTGCAGAAGGTATCAAGCTCTGTCTGATACGCATCAATAGGATGACCGGAGAGATAGAGTCCTAAGAGTGACTTTTCATAGTAGAGGCGCTGATTGTCACTCCAGGGCTGGCATTCCGTCAGGGCCGGTCTTACCAGATCATCGTCAAGACTGGCAAAGATATCAATCTGCTGGCTCTGCTGGTTTTTATAATTCTGCTGAGCATGGAGCAGCGCCTGATTGATATTGTTCACCATACTCGCGCGGTTTGAATGCAGACAGTCAAGCGCACCGGCTTCAATGAGTTTCTCTAGGTTGTTGGCAGAGAGCAGCTTGCGGCCATCCGGGGTAACATAGGTTCTGTTGGCAAAGTCAAAGAGATCCTTATAAGGCCCATGCTTATCGCGTTCCTGTTTGATAAAATTGACAAAATCCTCGCCGATCCCCTTGATGGCGGCAAAACCATAGATTACCGCGCCCTGATCGTCTACCCCGAAATTAAACTCACCCACATTCACATTCGGCGGATTGACTTTGATGTTCAGTCTCCGGCACTCAGCAATATAGGTGATGAGTTTTTCGGTCTTCATGGCATCAGCGGTCATCATGGCTGCCAGAAATTCAGCAGGGTAGTGTACCTTCAGCCATAATGTCCACCAGGCTACCAGGGCATAGGCTGCAGAATGGGACTTGTTAAAGCCGTATTCAGCAAACTTCTGGACCTGATCGAAAATCTGCATATCGATGTCAGGATTACGGCCCTTGGCGATACAGCCTTCCTTAAAGACTCCTTTCTGAGCCGCCATCACCGCAGGGTCCTTCTTACCCATGGCACGCCGCAGGATATCAGCTTGACCCAGCGAGTAGCCGGCCAGGATCTGCGCCAGCTGCATGACCTGCTCCTGATAGACGATGACGCCATAGGTAGAGTCAAGCACCGGCTTCAGGTCGAGCTCCTCAAATTCCGGCTGAGGGTAGGAAACCTGCTCGGTACCATGCTTGCGCTTGACAAAGTGCTCCACCATGCCGCATTGAATCGGGCCCGGACGATAGAGGGCCACCAGGGCCACTAAATCTTCAAAGCGGTCTGGTTTCATATCGCCAATCAGATTGCGCATACCCTGTGATTCAAGCTGAAAGACTGCGGTAGTCTCGCATTCCTGCAGGGTTTTAAAGGAGGCCGCATCCTCGTAGGGGATCTGGGCGACTTCAAAGACGGGTTTTTTCTCACGTTTAAGCTTTCTTCTTATCATTACCATGGCATCTTCAATGATGGTAAGGGTAGTGAGTCCTAAAAAGTCAAACTTAACAAGGCCAGCATGTTCGACATCTTTTTTGTCATACTGGGTGATAGGCTTACCGTCGGCATCCAGCATCAGGGGCGAGAATTCGGTCAGACGCGTAGGTGAGATCACCACGCCTGCAGCATGTTTGCCGATACTGCGGATCACGCCTTCAAGACGCATGGAGATATTGATGAGATTGAGGATTTCCTGATCGTCATTGAGCTTGGCCCGTTCATACAGCCTGCCAAATTCCGGCAGACCATCCGGAGAATCCTTTTTTCCCAGGGCCTTCTCAAAGGTGGTACCCGGGGCGTCTGGGATAAGCTTGGCGATGTTATCCACCTGTCCGTAAGGCATACCTAAGGCCTTGCCGGTACCTTTGATGGCCGCTTTGGCGGCAAGGGTACCATAGGCGGCAATCTGGCAGACTGAAATTTCGTTATAGTGTTTGAAAGAAATCTCATCGTAGTGAGAGCGCACATAGTTGATGGTTTTTTCACGGTTTCTCTGACAGAAGTCCACGTCAAAGTCAGGCATGGAAATGCGGTCAGGATTTAAGAAGCGCTCAAAGAGCAGATCAAAGCGCAGCGGATCAAAATCGGTGATTCTCAGCGCATAGGCGACCAGGCTGCCTCCGCCTGAGCCGCGTCCGGGACCTACCGGCACACCGTGATTTTTAGACCAGTTAATAAAGTCCTGCACGATGAGAAAATAGCCAGGAAAGCCCATCTTGATAATGACTTCAAGTTCAGTTTCCAGGCGCTTCTCATAAATCGGCCGTTTGCTTTCGCGCTCCTTAGGATCCGGAAACAGGAAATCCAGGCGCTTTTTGAGGCCTTCACGGGCAAAATCACAGAGCGCTTCGTCAGTGGATTTTGCTCCGGTATCAAAGTGGGGTAGGCGCGGTTTATCCAGCTCGACAATGCGGGGATCCTTGATATTGCAGCGCATCGCGATCAGGCGCGTGTTCTCCAGGGCCTCAGGCAGATCTGAGAACAACTCGCGCATTTCAGCCTGTGAGCGCAGATACTGCTGAGGGGAATATCGCTCCGCCATGGTCTGGCTGCCGCGCGGGATACCCTCCTGGATTGAGACGCGCACATCGTGCACCTCATAGTCGGAGAAGCCATCCTCACCGCGTGCGGCATCTGAGTAAAGAAAGCGGGTATCGTTGCTGGCAACCGGCGCGATATTATATTGTTCACATAAGCTTAGAGCAAAGTTTTCAAAGGCTTTTTCGCCATTGCGTCCGGTTCTGGTGATCTCAAGGCAGAAGCGGTCCCCAAAATGCTGCTGATAAAAAGCTACCCTATCCAGGATGGCTTTGGTGTTGTGGGCCTGATTATAGGCCGCCAGATCTCCTCTGAAGCCGTCAAGAATAATGAGACCATCTGAAAACTTGGCTAAATGTTCAAGCCTGCAGCAGGCTTCATTGATATCGGGACTGTTTTCAAGTTCGGTGGCACTGTTCTTTTTTTCTGGCGCGTTAAGCCCCACCTTCAGCCAGGCATGCGAGAGCAGTTCATAGAGTGAATTCTTGCCGGCCCAGTCCGTAGCCAGCACGGTCAGCATGAATTTGCGCGGTTTTTCTCCCTGCTCGGTATTTTCATAGACCTGCAGATCTGCTCCCATGATCGGCTTGACGCCAGCGTCCAGACAGGCATTATAAAAGCGCACAAAGCCTGCCATATTGTTAAAGTCCGTGACGGCCAGGGCCGGGAAGCCCATTTTGGCTGCGCATTTGACGATCTCTCCCACGTTCTGCAGACCATCATTGATTGAATAACAAGATCTTAAGTGCAGTGGAATATAGTCTAGCGCATTGGGGATGGTTGAAAATTCAGCTGTCATAATTTCTACCTTTGGTTCGGTAAAATTTTAACAAAAGAACTGCGTAAGCGGTAGAGCACTTGACCGCATCTCCTGCAGGCATCTCAAATCTTAATCAAAAATAAAATTTTATGCAGATTCTGGAATGATTAGCTGTCCTGACGTCTGCGGTTGAGGTCGGGTTCAAAGCTGCCTGCAAAACGGGAGGCCATTTCATTGACGACCTTAATTCTCGGTTTATGCGCATTTTCTTCAAGGGAGCACAGTGCCAGCCTGAAATTGCTCCAGGGCAGAGCCTTAAGCACGTAAACATCATTCTTAAATGGAGAGATATCGTAGACCAGACGCGGCACTACCGAGAGGCCAAAGCCAAGTCCGGTTAGGGAGACAATCGCCTCATGGCCAGCTACCTCAGAATATATCATAGGCGTAATCTCCAGCGAGGAGAACCATTTTTCTACCTCATGGCGCAGCTGCCCGTGTTCAGGCATGATAAAAGGGGTAGTCTGCAGATTATAGGATTCTACATCGGCTGCCTGTCCATTCAGTTCAAAGAGGGGAGTACGGGGTGCAATCAGCAGCAGCGGGAAGGAGACCAGATCGACAATGTGATATTTCTCCGAAATATCCACAGGCAGAGCGGCAATCACAAAGTCAGTCTGCGGATCGCTGAGCTTGTCGAGCGCATCAGCAGGATCTCCGGTCTCTATTCTGATCTCAAGATTAGGCTCAGAGAGTCTCAGCTCATTGAGCAGCCGCGGAATAAAGAAATAACAGGCAGTTACTGAGCAGAAAATTTTAATGCTGCCATGCAGCCTGCCTGCGGAGCTGTCAAAATTGGCCTGTAAATTGGTATAGGCATGCAGCGTATTGCGGGCAAACTGTTCGAATTTACGGCCCTGCTCGGTGATCGTTACGCCTTTTTTATCCCGCAGACAGAGTTTGGTATTAAGTTCAGTCTCAAGCTTGTTAAGCGTACGGCTTAAGGTCGAAGGACTCACATTGCACAAAGAGGCCGTCCTGGTCAAATTGGAAGTCTCGCATAAGCGCAAAAAAGTGGCGGCATCCTTCAGATCAATCACAACAGGGTCCTCGTTGACAGTTTAGACGGCTTGAACTAGCTTTTGTTGCAAAATTTGCAATATAAAATAAATTATATGCCATTTTTTAAAAAATGTGCTATATTTTTCTCAGGCCCTCAATAAGTGGACTTATCAAAAACAATTTTTAACCAACTCGGTTTGTATAGAGGTCATAAATGGCAAATTATTTTAATACATTAAATTTACGTCAGAAGCTTGCCCAGCTCGGCTGCTGTGAGCTGATGGAGCGCAGTGAATTTGCAGACGGCTGCAATTTCCTCAAAGGTAAAAAGGTTGTAATCGTAGGCTGCGGTGCTCAGGGTCTCAATCAGGGCTTAAACCTGCGTGATTCAGGTCTGGATGTCAGCTATGCCCTGCGTCAGGCTGCAATCGATGAAAAGCGTGCCTCTTTCAAGCGCGCAACCGAGAATGGTTTTAAGGTTGGTACCTATGAAGAGGTGATCCCAACTGCTGATTTAGTTATTAACCTGACTCCTGACAAGCAGCACGAGAACGTGGTAAATGCCGTACAGCCTCTGATGAAGCCGGGTGCAGCTTTAGGTTATTCTCACGGTTTCAACATCGTTGAGCTGGGCATGCAGGTGCGTAAGGACCTGACCGTAGTGATGGTTGCTCCAAAGGCTCCAGGTACTGAGGTGCGTGAAGAGTATCGTCGCGGCTTTGGTACTCCAACCCTGCTGGCAGTTCACCCAGAAAATGATCCTAATGGTGAAGGCTGGGCTTATGCCAAGGCCTGGGCTGCAGGTTTAGGCGGTCACCGTGCCGGCTGTCTGCGTTCTTCCTTCGTGGCTGAAGTTAAATCAGATTTAATGGGCGAGCAGACCATTCTGTGCGGTGTGCTGCAGGCTGCTTCAATTCTGGTCTATGACCGTGCCTTAGAATTAGGTTTAGATAAGGCTTATGCCGCCAAACTCATTCAGTTTGGCTGGGAAACAGTCTGTGAAGCCTTAAAGCAGGGCGGTATTACCAATATGATGGATCGTCTCTCCAATCCTGCCAAACTCAAGGCTTTTGAGCTTGCTCAGGAACTGAAGACCATTATGAAAGACCTCTATCTCAAGCATATGGATGACATTGAGAGCGGCGAATTCTCCAGAATCATGATGGAAGACTGGGCCAACGGCGACGTCAATCTGCTGACCTGGCGCAAGAACTTCGCTGCCTGCGCCTTTGAGAATGCTCCTGCCTGCGATACCAAGATCACCGAGCAGGAATACTTTGACAAGTGCGTGCTGTTAGTCGCCTTTGCCAAAGCCGGTATCGAACTTGCTTTTGAAACCATGACTCAGTCAGGTATCTATCCTGAATCAGCCTACTATGAATCTCTGCATGAGCTGCCGCTGATTGCCAATCTGATCGCCAGACGCAGATTATATGAAATGAATGTGGTGATTTCTGATACTGCAGAATATGGTGACTATCTGTTCGCCAATGCAGCCATTCCTCTCCTGCATGATTTCATGCAGAAGGTTGGGACTGATGTATTCGGTAAGGGCATGGACAACAGCGCCAGCGTAGATAATGTGGAGCTGATCAAGGTCAATGCTGCTATCCGCAACCACCCGATCGAGGTGGTGGGTCGCAAGCTCCGCGCCTATATGTCCGATATGAAGGAAATCAGTGTCGGTAATAAATAATTATATAACAATAAAATAATGTAAACATTATTCCTTGCACACTCCAGTTCTGCCTCAGGCGGGACTGGAGTTTTTTTTGCAGTTTCTGCTGCGGTGTGGTTTTTTTCTAATTCACATTCAGACTTGTTTACAGGTCATGTGCAACCATGGATTCAAGCCAAAAAATTTATCTGAGAGTTAAAGGAATGTTAATAAACTCAAAAAAATAGCATATAAAGCTAAATTTTTCTTGTAAAACAGCTAAAATTTAGCTATGAAATAATTTACGATCGAATTTTTGTCTAGGTTTAGGACTGCTCTATACTAAATTCATCAAGAAGCAGTGTTTTGATGCGCCTCAGGTGAGGTGACTCTTTAGGTACAATAAATGGAAAGTAGCGATTTGATTCTGTCTACCATTGGACTTACCAAATCTTTTGGCAAAACCAAAGTATTAGATGATCTTTCCCTGAGTCTGAAAAAGGGTGAGATTATGGCTTTGTGCGGAGCTAATGGAGCAGGCAAATCCATGCTCATCAGCCTCCTGTCCGGGGCGGAGTCCATAACTGCAGGATCCTTTGATTTTGATGGTCAGCAGTATCGTGAAATGAATCCTCAGCTAGCAAGAGAGATCGGTATAGGTACCGTTTATCAGAACCTGTCTTTAATCCCGGATCTGTCCATTGCTGAAAATATTTTCTTTGCAGAGCCAAAGCAGCTTTTCTTTAAAAACAGCCTGGTAAGGCAGGCTAGGATGCTGTTTGAGGATCTGGGGCTGAGTGTCGATGTCACGCAGCGCATCTGTGATGTGGACAGAAGTGTCAGACAGCTTACTGAAATTCTCAAGGCTATTGTCTGCAAACCCAAGCTGCTCCTGCTTGATGAACCTACCGCCTCTCTTACCCCGGATCAGGCTAAAATCTTTTTCAAGCTGCTTTTGACCCTTAAAGAGCAGCAGGTCAGCATTCTGTTTGTACCTCATACTCCTGAAGAGGTTTTTGCAGTATGCGACAGTGTGGCAGTGTTCCGTGACGGGATGCTCTATAACATCATACCTATTCATGATCTCACCCTCAAGCAGCTGTTTATACTCGTCAATAATCAGGAGCAGAATCTTGAGTACCCCGAAGTAAAATTACCTGAGGATAACGTGGTGCTTGAATGCAGTAATCTGAATTCAAGACAGGTGCATGATGTCAGCTTTAATCTGCGTAAAGGAGAGATTTTAGGCTTTGCCGGTCTGGTAGGTTCAGGCCGCAGTGAACTGATGCGTGCAATTTATGGAGTGGACAAGCTCTCAAGAGGAGATCTGGTCCTGAAAAATTCTCCCTATGTCCCGGCTAATCCCCGTCGGGCCCTGCGGGAGGGGATCGGGCTGGTTCCTGAACATAGGGCGGTGCTCGGACTGTTTCTCACCAGAAATGTGCGTGACAATATCGTGATCTCTGCGCTTAAGAAGTTTAAATTCCTGGGTTTTGTACGCAGCGGGGCAGAAAAAAATGCAGCTTCACGCTATATTGCTGAGCTTAAGATCAAAACTGCCAATCAGGAGCGTATTCTGCGGGCTCTGTCAGTGGGGGCACATTTTAAAGTGGCTTTGGCTAAGCTATTATGCGCAGATTGTGATATTTTGATCCTGGATGAACCCACGCGAGGGGTGGATATTGCCCAGCGCCAGGAAATTTATGCGCTGCTTGGCAAACTTGTGGAGAAGGGCAAAAGTATTATTCTCGTTTCATCGGATTTTACTGAGCT
The DNA here is from genome assembly GCA_024693025.1 of Succinivibrio sp. Taxonomy (GTDB): domain Bacteria; phylum Pseudomonadota; class Gammaproteobacteria; order Enterobacterales; family Succinivibrionaceae; genus Succinivibrio. The sequence goes on from JAILLS010000068.1 coordinate 39,139, forward strand.
GATGGGGATGTCTCATCGAATCTATGTAATGTCGCAGGGCTATATCACTGCAGAACTGACACGCTCTGAGTTCTCGCTGGATAAGATTATGGAAAAAGCAGCAGAAAAAATGAGTTAAGGACCAATAATATGAAAGCTAAATTTACTATATTTATGTTCAATTACGGCATATTATTGTTGCTCATCGGTATACTGACGGGACTCTGTTTTGTACTTGTACCTAGTGTCTTTTCGCTGAATAATATCACGGTGATGCTGCAGCAGGCAGTGGTATTAGGCTTATTTGTATATGGCCTCTCCTTTGTTGTCACTAGTGGAGGGCTGGATCTGTCGCTATATGGCATAGCAGGTCTCTGTACTGTCATACTGCCTTTATGCATGACCATGGGGCAGCCCTTAACCGTTGCGATTGCCTTTACCTTAGCAGTGGCTCTGGTGTGCGGCCTGTTCAACGGGCTGCTCATTGCCTTATTTTCTGCACCTTCATATCTGATCACCCTGGGTACTTTGTTTCTGTTCCGCGGGGTTGCTGAATTACTGTGTAATGGCAAGACCTTAAGCGTAGAAAATGTGTGGCTGCAGGTGTTTGGCCGCGGCAGCATGTCAGTATTCCCCTATGCGATATTTGTCCTCCTGGGGGTCATGGTATTTGCTCTGTTTGTCTTTAATCTGACCGCGTTTGGCCGCTATGCCATCGGAGTGGGCAGCAACCCTGAGGCCGCCAGATTAAGCGGGGTGATGGTGCGTACCGTCAAGGTAACCTGTTTTTCTTTGTCTGCACTGTGTGCCGGTTCGGCTGGCATTATACTTGATGCATATACGGTAAAGAGTCAGGCTAATTATAATATGGGCTTTGAGCTTGAAACTCTCATCGCCCTGCTCTTAGGCGGCTTAAGTCTTAAAGGCGGTCAGGCACGGGTTTTATCTCTGTTCTTCAGCATCCTCTTTATCGTACTGTTTGCTTCGCTGCTCAATAAGCTATATGTCGGGGCTGCGGTTAAACAGGTGTCTTTCGGGCTGCTGTTTATTCTTGCCCTCGCTTATAATCTTTACGCTAATAAGGTTCAGGATAATCAGCTAAGAGCAAGCGGCAGCTAGCTTTGGGTTTTAGAAGCAGCACTCTGAGCTTAGGATAGTTACAGAGTGTCCTGATAAGTTAAGTCTGCAGCTAAAAGTATGCACAGGCATCCGAATACCATGAGCAACAGCGTGGTACTTCCTAAAGTTTATTGCTCTGAATCTAAGCCCATAAGCCACCTCAGAGTAATAACTCCAAAAAACTCATCTGGTTTCTATGATGGTATCAAGCCTATCCAGCACCACCGGCTCACTCTAGAGGAGCGACCTTTCTGAGCATTCCAGGCATTTCTCTAGGTGTACAGAGAATGAGACTTGGTGCCCTTCATTAAGAGCAGACAAGGTAAATCTGAAGTGCTAACCAGCATAAATGGCCTATCAGAAACGCAAGTGCTAAACCCGCATTCCTATGGGATTATTAAGCGTTATTTATTATCCTAAGAAATTTTCTCTATCTAGATTCGCAAAGTCTCGGTAGATTTGTGCTTCACAGAATCCTCAAATGCATAATAGTGTTTTGAGTGGTTTATGATTTCTGATCAATATGTTATCTGGATATGACAGGGATCGTTTTTCGTTTTATATTTTTGGTGATTCGAAACCGGCAATGCTCTGCTCCACGCAAAACAGTTTCCAGAATCTCGACTTCAAATATACTATTCGGTTCAAGACAGCTGAGAATATACAAAATACTTTGTCTGCTGCATTCGCATTGCTCTGGATTTGTAACCTTGCCAGAACGTACTTTAGGACACGTACAGGTCTCGTAGCCAAGCTCATAGATATGGCCAGACTCGATAACTTTTCCAAAATATCCGTTTCCATTCATAGCCTCGCCATAAACTTTATCAAGATTTCCATCACAGGATTGATAGAGTTCGATTTGTGTTGGAAGAACATGATTCTTCACACAGGCAACAGCTTGTTCATAATAGTTTTCTTTCATTGTATCTATCATGATTTGATAACCTACAGCCATCGTATAATTACAAACATTTCATGTTTCGTTTACTGCAATCCAGATTTCTTCGTAAGAATTCGCAGAATTCGCATAACTTCAGTATAGCTTGTCGCTTTAACTTCGGTATAGGAATTTGTTTTACTTCGATACACTAATTCTCTTTACCGGTACTTTGCAGAGTAGGTACAACACACTTCACTTAGGTTCCATTTTTTTAAACAATCAATTAAATAGCATATTTGGTGATATAATGTAGGTATCATATAGATGTACCTATATTAAGATTTAATCTATGAGTAAAATTGCTCCTTTACCTAAGGTTTATTGCTGTAAATCAAAGAACAGAACCTATATTCGTACCTATAAGAACACTCGAGTAAAAGGCAAAACCTATCCGGTTAAGACTGAGATCCGCAATATTGCTGAGATCGCCAATGGTGACGGTGTGGGCAGACTCATTTTCAGAGAAGACTTTCTAAAAGAAAATCCTAAGTTTATCGACCGTCCGATAGTCAGAGTATTTGATGAAAAGTCAAATAAGTACCTGTTTAGATATGCCAATATTCATGATGAAAAGATTGCTGAATTTTCAGAACATCAGAAGGTCTCAGGCGTAAAGTCAGTTGGCTTTTACTACGTCCTAAAAGAACAGTTACATGCCGATCCGCTGGTAAAAACTCTGCAGTCAGTCTTTCCTGACTGTTGGGAGAAACTGCTGTCCCTGGGGATGTTCTGTGCCGACAGCGGAGATTTCAGAGCAGATCATTACCCCCGATATGTTCAGGAACACAGGCTGCCGTGTGATGAGGAGTTAAGCTCAAGTCAGATAACCAGGCTCTTTCAGAGCGTTACAGAGACAGAGGTTTTAAACTTCTTTTCAGAATATACAGCGAACCTGTATGAGAGCAAAACGCTTTCAAGACGCAGATTCTGGGCCTTAGACTCAACCTCCATCTCCACCTACTCAAGATATCTAGATGCCAGATATGGACACTCTAAACAGGAAGAGAACCTGCCGCAGGTTAACGTCCTGATGCTCACAGATGAGCGCAGTCATAGACCCCTGTTCTATGAAAAGTTCAATGGGTCAATTCCTGATGTTTCAACTGTAGCGGCAACCTTTAATCTGCTTCTGCATCTGGATACCAGAGCTTTTGTGGCAGTCATGGACAGAGGCTACTACAGTAAATCCAACCTTGTAGAAATCCTGTCTACTGGCTTTCACTTTGTGGTCTGTGTGCCGATTAGGAAGGTTGGTGAGTTTGATGAGGTGATAGAGAATGCGCTCAGAGCCTTTATCAGCGGCAGCTGTTATGACAGCAGCGTTGGTCAGAATATCTATACCGAGGCACAGACCATAGAGGTTAAAGATAAACAGACTAAAAAAATGCATAAACATAAAGTTTATGTGCATGTACTTCATTCTCCTGAAGCAGCAGGAGCACAGACTGAACTCCTGCTAAAAAGGCGCAGCGATGTACTCAAGATGCTTGAGGACGGGAAGGAACTGGACGGCTCTAATCTCGATTTTGCCCGAGAATATATTGTGAAAAAGGATGATGGCAGCTTTGAGTTTAATAATGCAGCCTTTCAGAATGCCAATAACCATGCCGGCGTGTTTGTCATCCTCTCTGATGCTATTGCGGAAGGTAAAACCGCCTATCTGGCCTATAGGGACAGAGAGAGCGTAGAAGACTGTTTTAGAGACTTAAAAGTTAAGATGAACTGCAATAGGTTTGGTGTCTCCACTGAGCAGGCACTCACCGGCAAATGCTTTGTAGAGTTTCTGGCGCTGTCGATAAGGATGCTTATGCAGTATAGAATTGAGAACTGTAAAAACAATGGTACTCAGCCGCCATATAACTCGTTTAAGAAAATTATCGCAGAGTTGAATGGAGTTAAGGAGATAGAGTTTACCTCAGGCTTTGTATCAGTAAAGATGGTCTCTAAGGTACAGCAGGAATGCCTTAAGCTGTTCAAGGCCAGGGTTCCAGCAGACAGATATGACAATGAGCTTGCTTATGCCAACCGGCTAAAACAGGCTGGAAAGCCACATTAAAAGAAACTCAAAGGGCAAAATGCGGAGTAGGTACAACTTGCTGCAAAGTGCAGGGGTTAAACTTGGGGATAAGTGGCGCACTTGGAGAGATTCGAACTCCCGACCGACCGGTTCGTAGCCGATTGCTCTATCCAGCTGAGCTACAAGTGCGTGTCAAAGATGGTGCGAAAGAAGGGACTCGAACCCTTACGCCTTGCGGTACTAGCACCTGAAGCTAGCGCGTCTACCAATTCCGCCACTTTCGCATGTGGTGATCCCGATGAGAGTCGAACTCATGACCACCGGCTTCGGAAACCGATACTCTATCCAACTGAGCTACGGGATCATGATTGAGCCAAATCTCAAAGATTCTGTGCGCTTATTATACACAACAAGATGGAAGTTGCAAGAAAAAATCATTAAAATTAATTAAGGTATGAAAATATGATTGATTTAAAGCAAGCATTTCGTGGAATTAGGGCTCTTTACGGAGAGTCTGGTTTTGATTCTCTACAGCGCTCACATGTCATGGTAGTGGGGCTTGGGGGCGTTGGCTCCTGGCTTGCTGAGGCTTTGTGCCGCAGCGCTGTAGGTGAATTGAGTCTGATTGATTTTGACAATATTGAGCTTTCCAATTTAAACCGGCAGCTTCACACCACCTGTGAAAGCTTAGGCAGGGTAAAAGTTGAAGAATTAGCACAAAGATTCAAACTTATTAATCCTGAGATCAAATTAAATCTTTATAATGAAAAGATTACGCAGGATAATTTACGGGATATTCTTCAGACCTGTCCGCAGTATGTGGCCGAGGCGATCGATGACCTTGAGGTTAAACCTGCGTTAATCGACTATTTATATAAGGCTAAGAAGACCTTTATCACCTTAGGCGGAGCAGGCGGCAGAATGGATCCTGGTGCACTTAGTCTAGGTGATCTGGCGTCTGCGCATGGAGATGCATTACTTAGCCGAGTTCGCAGTATTTTACGCAAGGAATACCATTATCCTGCCGGAGGGGTTAAGATGCATATAATGTGCACCTATTCGTGCGAAAAGCCCGTATATTCATCTAAAGAAGGCTATCAGTCAGGAGATCTTCCCGCCTTTGGGGCGGCGATGCCTGTGACGGCCACTGCTGGATTAATGGCGGCATCCTGGATCATAAGTCAGATAGTTAAAGCCTAGTCTGAGAGTACAGTCTTTCAAGATTTAAGCAAAGAACCAAGGCGGTTTGGAAGGTAATAATGAGCACCATGATTGAAAGTGAATTTGAAAAGGTTAAGGAATACCTCAGGCATAAATTACCAGACTATTTGCATAACAAAGGGATAAACCCGAATGCCAAGTTTGCCTGTCTTAATCCTGAGCATCATGAGAATCTGCCTTCCATGAGCTATAACCCGCAGGACTGCACCGTCAAATGCTTTAGCTGTCAGGCCAGCTATGATATTTTTGATCTAATCGGCATAGATTATGGTTTTTCTGACTTTAAACCTTGTTTTATAAAGGCTCATGAGCTGTTTATCGGTCCGGTGCCGCAGGTATTCAATGAACTTCTGAGTCAGGAAGACAGTGCCACGGAGTACGATAACAGCAGCTATATCCATAATCATTATGCTAAAGAAGTGCCAGAGTTTGAAATAGCTCAGGATTTTACTCCTCAGCCCAGTGCTCAGAGCTATCCTGCGCGCGAGAATGGCAATGCAGGCTTTTCCTTTGTACCAAATCCTGCCAACAATGCGCCTAATTCCTACAGCGGCAGTTCGAACAGTTATTCTCATCCGCGCCAGTCAGGTGTGGTGTTTGGCGGTGAAAACTTCAATTTTGTGGCTCCCTCCCGCAATAATCAGCGTCTCAACCTGAACAACGGCTTCACAGGTACAGGTGAGCATAGTGCCTATGAGGGACCGCGCCCTGAGGAAAACCGGCCCAATTTCAGTGAATATTTTAAGAATTGCAGCAGCCAGCTGAATAAGACTGACTATTATGCCTTACGCGGGATCAGCCAAGAGGTAGTTGAGCGCTTCCATCTCGGCTATGACGATCATTTTATCGCAGGGGTGGATCAGATGGGGGTACAGCAGCTCTGGAGAGCAGCTATCGTACCGTTATCAGAATATTCCTATCTGGTGAGAAATACCGATCGGAATGCGCAGGATCGTATGCGCAAGAAAGGTCAGTTTGAAATTTTCAATCGCGAGGCTCTCAATCATAACGGGATCGTCTTTGTAACCGAAGGGGAGTTTGACGCTTTAAGTCTTGAGACTTTAGGCTATCGGGCGATCTCTATAGGCGGAGCTGCTAATGCGCGGCGCCTGCTGGAAATCATTAAAGAACAGTATCATGGGGTTGAAGAGCGCTGCTTCTATCTCTGTCTTGACAATGATGAGCAGGGACAGGAAGCTGAAAAGGTGATAGCGACAGGGCTATATCAGTACCGGATTGCCTACAAGCGTCTCAATCTGGCCTTCCCTTATAAGGATATCAACGAAGCGCTGGTGAAAAACAAGGATGGCCTTGCCTATAAGCTTACTCATCTTGAGCAGATGCTCAGCTATAAACTGGGTAGTCTGACCGAGCCTAAGAGATCGCTGAAGCTCTCTAAGTGGGAAGATTTCAATCGCCTGATGTCTGGTGAAGCTGCGCTCTATACGATCTGCGGCAGACCTAATGTACTCAGGCATCTGCTGTCAAGACTGATTACCGAACGTATGGGTAGTGTGGTCTATGCCGGTCAGGTCAATCAGTGGCAATACATTTCAAATCTCGTGGAAAGACCACAGGGCGCGGAATATACGCAGGGTTATTTTACTGCGCAGTTCCTGGAAGTGAATAGTTCTGACATTATCGGTGATGTGGATCGGGCCTTAAATGCCTTAAGACTTAGAGGGCGCGGTAATTTTGTCACCTATGTGGATTTATCAGGCAAATCACTGGAAAACTGTCTTGAATATGTGGAGCAGCTGGGTAGACTCAGCGAACAGGCCGGTCTGCCGATTGTGGCTATGTGCAATCAGGAGCCGAGTGAATACGTGGAAGCCGTTGCTCTGCAGAACCTTGAGCTAGCCTTTAATGATAAGGGAGATCTGGTCTTCTATACCGTAGATGATCAGGGCAAGCCATTTAAATTTTATCGCTATCAATAAGTTAGAGTATTGGCGTGAAACTTAATGCAGCTCAGCAGCAGGCCGTAGAAGCCGTCAGTGGCCCTTGCCTGGTCCTGGCCGGAGCAGGCTCGGGTAAAACCAGAGTTATTACCGCAAAGATTGATTATCTGATCTCGGTACAGCATCTTGATCCGGCGCGTATCTGCGCAGTAACCTTTACGAATAAGGCCGCGGCCGAAATGAGCGAGCGCGTGGCAGATCTGGTGGGCAAGGAGTGCGCCAAGCAGATCCGTATTTCTACCTTCCATTCTCTGGGCTTAGATATACTCAAACGCGAGCATCGCTGTCTGGGGCTAGGCCGCAATTTCTCCTTATTTAATGAATCAGATTCAAGAAAGATTGTGGGTGATATTCTGCGTGAGGAATTGCCGACTCTGCTCACGGCGGGCTCAGAATATGCTGATATTGACAGCTTTACGCAGAAAATTGCCGCTTTTAAATCCCAGCTGTTAAAGCCTGATGAGATTGCCGACGCGAAGCTTGCTGAAGTCTATGCGCGCTATGAAACCTATCTGCATTCCTGCAATGCTCTGGATTTTGAAGATTTAATTTTTAAAACCACCCTGCTGTTATCTGAGAATCAGGAGGTTGCCAAACGCTGGCTGCCCTGGTTTCAGTATGTGCTGGTGGATGAGTATCAGGACACCAATGATACCCAGTACAGTCTGCTCAAGCTCCTGACTTCGGTGTGTCAGAGATTTACCGTAGTCGGGGATGATGATCAGTCTATCTATGCGTGGCGCGGCGCCAGTCCTCAGAATATTGAAAAGCTGGCTGAAGACTATCCTGATCTGGTGGTCATTAAGCTTGAGGAGAATTATCGCTGCACCCAGCATATTCTTAATTGCGCCAACCAGCTGATTAGTCATAACAGTCATCTATATAACAAGACGTTATATACAAAACAGGCCGAAGGCGCCAAAATCGGCGTGTGGGAGTGCAGCGATGAACAGGATGAATGCAGGATGGTGGTTGCGGATATTATGGCCAAGCATCAGCAGCGCCATAATGCCTATTCGGATTATGCGGTGCTTTACCGCAGCAACGCGCAGTCACGTAATTTTGAGCGCGAATTTCATGCCGCACGCATTCCCATCAAGATTTCAGGCGGTACCAGCTTCTTTGAATTACAGGAAGTTAAGGATATGCTCGCGTGGAGCCGGGTGATCTGCAATCCTCATGATAATGTGGCACTGCTCAGGATCATCAATGTGCCCAGACGCGGGATCGGTACAGAACTGCTGAATCTGCTGTCAGAATCATCCAAATTAACCGGTCAGTCTCTCTATGCAACTGCTTTAGATAAGAGTGTGGTAGCCAGTCTTACCAGCACCCAGAAGTCATCTTTAGGCGAGTTTCTAAGACTGGTCGTACAGCTGCGCAAAATGCTGGTGGATTATAAGGACAGGGAGCTTGCCCGGGATCTCATTGGTCTCATCGGCTATGAACGTTATCTTATCGCCAGTCAACCCAACAAGCCTGAGCTCAAAAATGCCAAGCTGAACAATGCCAGGGTGTTTATGAGCTGGATTGAAGATCTGATTGAAGGTAAGAAGGACGGGCTGGAGCTGAGTTTTGAAGAAGCGGTAGAGAAGCTTTATCTGCGTGAATTTCTGGAAAGACAGAATAAGCAGGGGGAAACGGATGCAGTACAGCTGTTAACCCTGCATGCTGCCAAAGGTCTTGAATTCCCTTATGTCTATTTAGTCGGGGTGGAGGAAGATCTCCTGCCGCATCGAAATTCCCAGCAAAGTCCGCAGGGAGAAGCAGAAGAGCGCAGACTGTGCTATGTCGGGATTACGAGGGCTCAGCAGGAACTCAACCTGAGCTGGTGTAAAAAAAGAGGTATAGGTGAACGTCAGAAGGACAGCCGTAAAAGTCGCTTTTTAAATGAACTGCCCGAGGCCGATTTAGAACTGCATCGTACCGATGAGCCTTTATCTGCAGAACAGCAGCAGTCTGCACAGGACTCGATGGCCATGCTGCGTGATTTTTTAAGTGAGCAGCTTGAGCGCACCAGGCATCATGCTGAATAAGCCTTAAAGCGCAGGCGCAAAAAAGGCCTTGTTTCATAAGAAGCAAGGCCTTTTATTATGACGTCTGACTAGACGGTGCCCATCAGCTGAGCAACCATGATGGCTACGATGATCGCCGGGATCACCACCTTCATATCGATCAGGAAGAGCTGCAGCCAGCTGCACTTAAACAGACCATTTGAGGTAAGTTCGTTCTGCAGGGTCTTCTGATTGAGTTTCCAGCCCACAAACAGAGCGATAAAGAAGCCTGAAATCGGCAGCATCAGTTTGGCGGTGACATAGTCAAAGAGATCGAACAGATTCATGTCAAACAGGGTGAAATCACTCCAAGGGCCCATGGACAGGGAGCAGCAGATACCGATGGCGATGGCCAGTACGCTTACCACCAAAGCAGAGCGGTGGCGGGTTAAATTAGTGTTTTCTGCCACAAATGCGGTTGCCACCTCGTGCAGGAAAATGCAGGAGGTGATGGTTGCAACCATCAGGAGGAAGAAGAACATCACCGGAATAATCCAGGCCAGCAATGGAGAAGCGCTGAGGGCTGAATTAAAGACATTCGGCAGCGCGATAAACACCAGGGAAGCACCTGCGGTTGGCTCCACACCCTCTACCGAGAAAACGGCAGGGAAGATCACCACACCGGCGGCAATAGCTACCAGGGTATCCATGATGGCGATACTTACTGCAGAACGTGACAGATTGGCGTCACGTTTGAAGTAAGAAGCATAGGTGACAAGACCCATACCCAGACTCATGGAATAGAAGCACTGGGCAAGGGCAGACAGCACCACACTTGGTGTAATGGCATCAAAATTCGGCTTGAATAAGAACTCTAAACCCTGACTGGCGCCTGGCATATTGAGAGCAAAGATTACCAGCAGGACCAATAGCAGGAATAATAAAGGCATCAGCATTTTGGAGAAGCGCTCAATACCCTTGTCTACACCGCGGGTTACCACATAATGAGTGGCAGCCATAAAGAGAATGAGGCAGACTACCGGCTTCCAGGGATTTGAAATAAAGGACACAAACAGGTCAGCGTAGACATTACCGCCTTCAGCTGTCGTGGCAGAGGCAACCTGGAAGGTACCGATGATGGCATCATAGGTGTAGCACAGCACCCAGCCAGCCACCACGTTATAGTAGCAGAGAATTAAAAAGGCGATGATCACGGCTAATGGTCCGACGAAGCGCCATGGTGAATCAGGGGATAAAACCTTAAAGGCATTACCCACGTTGGCACGGGTCTTACGTCCTACCGCAAATTCTGCGATCATCAGAGGAATACCGAAGACCAGAATACAGAGCAGATAGACAATGATAAAAGCACTGCCGCCATTCTGGCCTGCCTGCATCGGGAAACGCCAGATGTTTCCAAGACCGATGGCTGAGCCTGCTGAGGCCAAAATACCACCTAAGGTGGTGGCAAAGCCCACACGTGAAGCGTTCATAATGAACTCCTAGAAAGTTTTGAGTAGATTTAAAGTCCGAAAGCTGGACGAATTAAGGCACACCACTGCTTGATTCGCTCATCCGTGAGGTCAGACTGATTGTCTTCATCAATCGCCAGACCCACAAAATGGTCATGATCAAACAACGGCAGAGGGGAAGTAAAATCATAGCCGGTAGTTGGCCAGAATCCTACAAACTGAGCTCCGCGAAACTGGAAGGTTTCATAGAGCATTCCCATGCCATCCAAAAAGGTATCAGGATAACCTACCTGATCTCCTGTACCGAAAAGAGCAACGGTTTTACCCTGAAAAGACATATTTTGCAATTTAGGCATGAAGGCATCCCAGTCTTCCTGTAGCTCGCCAATGCTCCAAGTGGAGGTACCCACGATTAAGAATTCATAGTCTTCCATCTGCTCGCCGCCTTCACTGATATTGTGTAGGTCAACGTGCTCTGTACCTAATTCCTGGGCGATTTTTTCAGCAACAGTTCCTGTAACGCCAGTATAGGTACCATAGAAAAGGCCAATTTTCTTCATATAGTTATCCTTATAAAATCGGAAAAAGAATGTTAGTCCTAAATTCCAAAAGCAAGTCTTTTAGTATCAGCGTAAATTATAAATGTATCGTAGGTAGATGTGAAGTGAGAACTTTTCTCATATTGATGCCAGCTCCTGCTCGTACAGGGCTTGCAGCGATCGTGAGAGAGGGATTGCCCGTTTTTGGACAAAAAATGCCGCATTTTTACGCATAATACATATTAAAGAAAGGACTACCCATGTTAAGGTATAGTTAGTTATTTCACTTTAATTAAGCTGCAGAGGTTCTATGGCGGATTTTATTGTAGATGAGAGTCGTTTTATTATTGATGACGGTGAGCTTGATGAATGGTTTGTGCCGCGCGGGTTTGAACTTCCCGACGGCCTGATTATAGATGAGAAGCTCGATGAGGCTGATAGCTGGCAGCTGTATGTCTCAGATAATGCAGCATGCTATATTCTGGCCTGCAAAACCGAACTTGCGGCCCAATGGGTGGAACGCGGTTATCTTAAAGCAAGTCAGCTGTATCATCTTGTTTTGGAGAATGCTGATTATGAATTGCTTATATCTCCTTGTTCGTTAAGACTTTTACGTATGACGCAGGTTAGATTTAAAGGCTCACTGCGCTATGCCTTAAGTGTCTTTGCTGCTCTCTGGCACCTGCGCAGTCTGGATACTGAGGTTAATCTGCGGGACGCTCTGTATGTCGAAAAACTTGGGATTTTGCTGCCTACATTCAGTTTAGTGCCAAAGATTACCGATCGGGCACTCTATGAGAATGCCTTCCGTGAAGATAAGGATCCTGAAAACCTGACGGTGCCGAGTACCTCAGGCAATGGTGGTCTGTCATTCTTTACGGTCAAGAAGATTCTTGCAGAACATGGAGTTACTCCTCCTGAGGGCGCGCTGTGGCTTGAACAGGGTGAGCCTTTGGATGACTTTATGGAAGTGAGCAAGAGCGGTGCCTATATTACAGGACCGTTGGTCGTACAGAAGCATTACCAGATTTATGATACCAATGCCGGCGTTTATGTCCTGCTTATGGATAAGCTGTGGTCAGAAGCTCTGCTGCAGACGAATCTGCTCAATAAAATCAGTTTAAATAACATAAGTATAGACCATCAGTCCTTTGCGGTTCTGACTTTTGATAAACGCACTGCTCTAGAGCCGCTGAATGATCGCTTCTTCGGTTTAACCGAGGTCGGTGCAGTTAAGCTTGCGCAGAGCATCAGACGCTTTAGAGCCCAGCTTGAGAAAGCCGATCTTAAAGATGCGCTGTACATTGAGTGCTTAGGTGCTTTGCTGCCAACCACCTTTAGCAGTGAAACTATTGATGATGTGATGGTGTTCCGCAAGATCTTAAGAGAGGGGCCGTTTGCCTTAGCCCCGCTGCTTGATGACGTCAAGGTTGACTGCATGATGATAGCAACCACCAAATAGACTCAGACTACCGTGGCAGTCACGGGCACAAAAAAGCCGATGTTCAGGTTCTGACATCGGCTTTGTTATCTTTAGTCTTCGATAGCTGCAGCTACCTCTTTTTCAAGCTTCTTCTGCTTGTGCTCCTGCTTCTTCATTTTCTCCTCAGGCGGAATGTACTTAGTGAAGTAACGCATGATCAGGACGAAGAATACCGGCACAAAGAAGATAGCCAGCAGCGTAGCCGAGAGCATGCCGCCGATCACGCAGATACCGATTTCATTACGGCCTGCCGCACCTGCACCAGAACTGATGGCCAGAGGCAGCACACCTAAAATGAAGGCCATGGAGGTCATGAGAATCGGGCGGAATCTGATTCTGGCGGCCTTTACTACCGCTTCAGTCAGATGCTCACCATGGTCATAGAGTTCCTTGGCAAACTCTACGATCAGAATCGCGTTCTTGGCTGACAGACCCACCGTAGTCAGCAGACCTACCTGGAAATAGACGTCATTGCGCAGGGAGGTGGCAACCGGCAGATACTGCGTGAGCAGTGCGGCAAGAACCGCACCGATAATGCCTAATGGCACCACGAGCATGACGGCAAACGGAATCGACCAGGACTCGTAAAGGGCTGCTAAGGAGAGGAACACGATTAACAGTGACACGGTATAGAGCATTGGCGCCTGATCACCAGACAGCTTTTCCTGGAAGGACACACCATTCCAGGCAATACCGTAGCCTAGAGGCAGAACCTCATCAGCTATGCGCTGCATTTCAGCCATGGCCTCACCAGTGGAGATGCCTGGAGCCGGAGCACCTTGAATATTGATGGCAGACACACCGTTAAAGCGTTCAAGACGCGGTGAGCCATAGGTCCATTCAATGGTGGCAAAGGCTGAGAAAGGCACCATTTCGCCATGGCTGTTCTTCACGTACCATTTGTTGAGATCATTCTCAGTCATACGGTATGGGGCATCAGCCTGCAGGAAGATCTTCTTGACGCGGTTGCGATCCATGAAGTTTGCCAGATAATGCGAACCCCAGGCAACAGACAGCGTATGGTTGATATTGTTGACTGACAGACCATAGGACATGGCTTTTTCGTAGTCAAGCTTAAGACGCAGCTGCGGGGTATCATCCTGACCGTTGGCACGTACCTGCACCAGCTTTGGTGAAGCCTGTGCTGCCCGCAGATAGTCAGTTCTCACCTTCATCAGTGCGTCATGACCTAATCTGGCGTTATCCTGCAGATACAGATCAAAGCCTGAAGCGGTACCTAATTCAGGAATAGCCGGAATATTGAAGGCAAAGACCAGACCGTTGCGGATGCCCAGCAAAGGCATGATGGCACGCTGCGCAATCGCGTCAGCATGCTGCGTTCGTGATTTACGCAGTGACCAGTCTTTAAGCTGGATAAAAGCCATACCGGTATTCTGGCCCTGTCCAGCAAAGGAGAAGCCCACGATGGAGTTCAAGGCGTTGACATTGTCTTTTTCCACATCGGTGAAGTAATTAATGGCCTGCTGCAGTACACCCTTGGTTTTTTCTATGGTGGAGCCAGCCGGCAGGGTTGCCATACACATCAGCACGCCCTGATCTTCATTGGGCAGGAAGGCTGAAGGAATGCGGTTAAAGCAGAACACCAGGGCAGCGCAGATACCGGCATAGATGAGCAGCTGCAGTTTAAGGGTTTTGATAACCTTGTAGACACTCTTCTGATAGGCTTCATTAGACCAGCTGAAGACCTTGTTGAAGACATCAAGTCCCTTATGGATTGGGATCAGGATGATATTCAGCAGGTGTTCAGCATATGCGAGCAGCTTATTCGGAGATTTCTCTTTGAGCTCTGCCGGAGTCTTCAGGAAGGTGGCGCACAAAGCCGGGGTCAGAATGATGGCGATCAGTACCGAGAGCACCATGGCTGACACGATGGTAATGGAGAACTGGCGGTAAATCACACCGGTGGAACCGCCAAAGAAGGCCATTGGCACAAACACTGCCGAGAGCACCAGGGCAATGCCTACCAGAGCGCCTGTAATCTGCTCCATGGATTTGACCGTCGCCTGTTTAGGCGTGAGATTGGGCTCCTCATGCAGAATACGTTCGACGTTTTCTACCACCACAATGGCGTCGTCCACGAGCAGACCGATGGCCAGCACCAGACCGAACATGGTGAGCGTATTGATAGAGAAGTTGAGGGCCGCCATGATCGCAAAGGTACCTAAGAGCACAACCGGCACCGTAATAGACGGGATCAGGGTGGCTCTGAAATTCTGCATGAACACATACATGATGATGACCACGAGAATAATCGCTTCGATCAGGGTATGGAATACCTCATTGATGGATACTTCAATAAACTCAGTGGTGTCATAAGGATAGACGATTTCACACCATTCAGGGAAATATGGACGCAGACTTTCAATTAGGGCCTTGACACGCTTGGCAGTATCGAGCGCGTTGGCACCTGAGGAGAGACGTACGGCCACACCGGAGGCAACATGTCCGTTATAGCGGCCGTCATAGTTATAGGATTTCTCACCCAGTTCAATTCTGGCCACATCCTTTAAGTGTACCTTGGTACCATCAGGGTTGACGCGCAGCAGAATGTTTTCAAATTCCTGCGTGGTTTCAAGATATTTCTGTCCCGTGATGGTGTAGGCATACATCTGACCTGGCATAGCCGGTGTGCCGCCTAGGGAACCATAGGTAACCTGAGCATTCTGCGCCTGAATGGCATCCTCAATTTCTCCGATGGAGAGGGCAAATTTCTGCAGTTTTTCAGGATCAAGCCAGATACGCATAGCGTACTCTGCACCAAAGAGGATGGAGGAACCTACGCCTTCGACACGAGCTAATGGCTCAAGCACATTGGCGGCCAGAAAGTCTGAGATATCTCCGTTGTTATGATCATTATCTTTGGAATAGACACCTAAAATCAGCAGGAAGGCATCGGTAGACTTGGAGACATCCACACCGTTCTGCTGCACAGTGGATGGCAGCGAGGACTGTGTCTGCTGCATCTTGTTCTGCACCTGCACCTGTGCAATATCCGCATCGGTTCCAGGCTCAAAGGTAATGGTGATGGAGGAGTTGCCATAGGAGTCAGAGCTTGCCGACATGTACATATAGCCGTCAAGGCCGGTCATGTTCTGCTCAATAATCTGAGTTACCGCTCTCTCTACCGTGGCGGCATCTGCACCAGGATAATTGGATCGGATAGACACTGAAGGCGGTGCAATGGTCGGATACTGCGAGATTGGCAGGGTTGCCACAGAAAGGGCACCTGCCAGCATGATTACGATTGCAATCACCCATGCAAAAATAGGACGATCAATAAAAAAACGTGCCATAGTTCACCTAGCCTTGCTTGCCCTGTGCATTTGGAGCTGCGGCAGGAGCAGAATTGCCCGGAGCAGCATTGAGAGGTTTACCGTTTTCCAGCGGAGTTACAGGCATGCCAGGGTGAATTTTCTGAGTGTTGGAATAGATCACGCGATCCCCAGGATTTAAGCCTTCGGTAACCATATAGTATTTGTCAAAAGGAACAGAAACCTTGATATTGACGCGTTTGACCATATTCTTCTCATCCAGCACGTAAGCATAGGTTGTACCGCCGGCTTCACGCTGGACTCCGTCAGCATAGACCACCACGGCATCCGGGGTAATACCCTGATTGATATCGCCGCGCAGGAACTGTGAAGGCAGGATCTGATGGTCAGGGTTTGGCAGCAGTACACGCAGATTGACCATGCCGGTAGATTCGTCCACGGTAACCTCGGCAAATTCTACGGTGCCCTGATGCGGGTATTTCTGGCCGTTGTTGAAGAAAATGTCCACACTGGCCTTGCCGTCAGCATTCTGACGCAGTTTGCCCTTGCTCATGTTCTGACGCAGCTGCATATGCTCTTCCACGGTCTGACCCAGGTCAACATAGATAGGGTTTAACTGCTGAATCGTAGTCAGAGGATTAGCCTGCTGCGCGGAGACCAGAGCACCTTCAGTGACAGTGGAACGGCTGATGGTACCTGAAATAGGCGCATACACCTTGGTGTAATTCAAGTTAATCTTGGCCTGACGTACCGCAGCCTCACTGGCCTGGACACTTGCCTTGGCGGCTAAATATGCAGCCTCAGCATCGTCATAATCCTGTTTTGAAACCGCTTTCTGCTGAAGCAGGGAGGCATAGCGCTGAGCCTTGAGCTGATTGGTATGTAGGGTTGCCTTAGCGCTGGCTAGGGAAGCTTCAGCCGAGGCAAGATTAGCTTCATAAACTGAAGGATCAATCTGGTAGAGCTGATCACCCTGCTGTACTGTAGAACCTTCGATGAACAGACGTTTCTGAATAATGCCGCCTACCTGTGGTCGTACCTCTGCCTTGCGGGTAGGGTTGGCACGGCCGGTCAGATGTGAGATGACCGGAACATCCATGGTAGTGACCGTAAAGATATCTACAGGGAGAGCCATACGCTGCTGCGGAGCGTTTTCTTGACCACAGCCGACTAATAAGGCACTGCAAACCAGCACATAGGGGGCTTTTTTTAAGAGAGATGTGAACATATACCATGAATCCTAAAAGAGAACGGGTAAAATCTACAGCGGTTAAATTGTTTGAAATTTAACGAAAAACTTTTCTTATTATAACATAAAAACAAAAAAACATACAGGTGTGTATTTATATGAGATAAATAATATCTGTATGTTTTCTTAATTAAAAAATAAGCAGCATATAGCTCGTCAGAAAAAGAGCTTCAGGCATTAGAATTCAGGATTTTCGCGCAGCTTGCCATCCTCGGTAAGTCCCACTGAAGCGGCATCGATGCCGTATTTAGCGATAAATTCAGCGTTTTCAGGAAGAGGGCGCGGACGGCCGTTATGATCTACCGCCACATAGGTGACGGTGGCCTCGGTGACCTTATGGCGCTCTGAGCGTTCCTCTTCAGGATCCGGGATAAATTTCTTAACCCAGATTTCGATTTTAACCTTGAGCGAGGTGTGTCCCAGATGGACACAGCGTCCGTAACAGCACACCACATCACCTACCGCAACCGGCTTGAGAAAGGACATGCCGTCAACCGCCACGGTTACCACACGGCCATTGGCAACTTCTCTGGCTAAAATGGCACCTGAAATGTCAATCTGCGACATAATCCATCCGCCGAAGATATCACCTGCAGGGTTGGTATCTCCCGGCATAGCCAGCGTTCTCAAGAGCAGGTTGCCGACAGGAGGTCTGGAATCAGGATCTACACAGGCTGAGTTAGTCATATTCTTATTCCTCAGAATCTAAATTAAGGTTGGGTTAGCAGAAAGCTGATGATGTCGATCAGATCCTGCACGGTGTCAAGCTTTTCCATATGAATATAGTACTTGCCGTTGACCATGAGCTCTGGCACCGCTTCAAGCTTATATTTTTCGCAGAGCTTTTCATATTCACTCTGCTGTCCCTGCACCGGGAAGGAGTTGAATTCCTGATTGAATTTACTCTCTTCGATGCCGAGGCTTTCGAACATTTTGACTAAGTCCTCATGTTCCTGGGGGATGGCATCATCGAGGTGAATTCTTTTCATGAGCTCGTTATAGAACTCCTGCTCAAGTCCATGATTTTTGGCAATTACATAGGCGCGCTGAGATTCTGCTCCCATTTCTCCGCCTAAGATTCCGACCGGATTGCGGATGAATTCAGCCTGATCTGCAAAGTGTCTGGCGACCATGTCAAACGGCTCTGACAGACTGAAACAGTGACCGCACCAGAATGAGAAAAATTCTCGAATCTCAGGTTTGGCGGTTTTCTCTTCAGCGCGGATTTCATAATCAGTGCCTAAGACATAGTTCTTCGCTTTCTGGGCAACCTCAGGTGAGCCAGAGGCCACCTCGGCAGCATTTGTAAGGTTGGAGGACAGGCACATGCACAGGATGGCAATCAGACTGCCCAAAATTTTAAATTTTCTATATTTCATAATGCGTTAATACCAATCTAGCTAGACTGTGTCAGACTTTGGATTAAGGCCTTAAGATCACAGTCCCAGTGCGAGACCTTAGCACGTAAGGCTTTAGGGTCACGCTGCTCATGCGGCAGACCTTGGCTGACTGAGCGAAACAGCCAGGTTGTCAGCCAGTTTGACCAAGCACATAGCTTACACAAAATATACAACTTTTTGACCTGCTGATGAGTGATTTTTGCCTGCTGCTCCTGTGGATTTTTCAGGATAACCTGCAGGGTGGCACTGGCCATGACGATATTGAGCAGGCAGAACTGTCTGATTCCGGCATCCCGTTGCGGAATGGTCTTGATATAAGAGAGAGAATCCTCAAGATGTCCCTGAGTCAGTGCAAGGTAGTGCAGAAGCTCCTGTTCATCGCTGAAGCATTCCTTAGGCAGAAAATAGGCATTGCGGGTCTGGTCGGTAAAGCGGTCCTTTAGGATATTGGTTAACTGCAAACCTTCACCAAAGCTTACTGACAGGGTAATATGCTCTGTCTTGTTAATCTTCCTGTCATAGGCGGCAAAGAGACAGGCCAGGGTTTCTCCCACAACTCCTGCCACGGAATAGCAGTAATGATCGACATCATCAAGCGTACTGATGGCACGTCCCGCTACTGATTCAGCCATACCGAGGCACAGGATGGCCACGCCCCGCGCGATGATCTGCGTATAGACCTCAGGAAAACTGAGGGTGCGTGCCACCACGGCAGGCAGTTCTTCAAACAGCTCAAGCTCTGCAGGCTTGGCGCCCTTGCGTACCAGATCACAGCCCTGCTGATGTAAAGACTTAAGCTGCTGCTCATCCCTGAAATTATCGGCACAGTAACTGCCAAAGGCGGTCAGCCAGGCTACCTTCTGCTCCTTGGTGCAGAGCGGATCATCCTCAACCGTATCAGCAATGCGGCAGAGCAGATAGGCATTGGCCACACAGTCAGTCAGAAAGTGCGGGAACATCGGAATAGTGAGAGCAAAGGTTCTGGACACCTTCTGCAGATGTGCATCCTGCTCGGCAAAACTTAACATATTCATATTTATTTTTTTTCGGTGGTCTGATGTAACTTTTCGATAAGCTCGTCCTTTTCGGTCCAGAGCTTGCGCATATAAAGAGTAAAGTCATGCTTGTAGACTTTATCTTCAAGATAATCCCCCTGAGTTTCTGCAGATGGTTTGATAATCTGAATATCAGCATAAATATCAGACAGTCTGCCGCACATTAAATCAATAAACGGTTTGTGCGGATACTGATTGTTGGGGTAGTAAAGGGTGGTGTTTAAAATGACATCAATCTCTTTGCCGATTTGCGAGAGGGCAATGGCCAGAGAGGCAACCTTTGGCGGCATCAGGTGCTTATAAGGAGAACGGGCCAGCTTGGCCTTGTCCGGAGTATATCTCGTGCCCTCGACGAAGTTTATAAGTGAAGTCGGGGCGAAGGCAAGACGGCGGCAGGCAGCCTTGGTAGTTTCAATATCCTTGAGGCGCAGTTCAGGATTCTTGAGCAGCTTCTCCTTAGGGTAGCGGCGCAGAAAAGGCATGCCCAGAGCATAGCAGGCAAGTCCGACCAAAGGAATATAGATCAGTGAATGCTTCATAAAGAACTTGGTGGTCGGAATATGGCCGCGATAGATCGTACTTAAAATCAGAATATCTGCCCAGCTTAAATGGTTTGAGATAACGACACAGGAGTTTTTGACCTCGGGAATGGGATCTCCTGAGATATGCCATTTTAGGGGATTGGTCAGATGCATAATCAGAGTATTGTTAAAGACCCAGTATCTATAGAGCAGCAGATTGGTTTGTTCAATCAGGGCGGTCACTGCATGAACCGGAATTAAAAAACGCAGAATGCCGAGCAGCATAATCGGCAGTGACAGGATGATAGAATTGCCGGGGATCAGAATGATATTGATAATGAACAGAATCGGAGCAGGTAAAAAAGAAAGCATAGACTAAGGTCTCACCATAATATAGAAGTTAAACTGAAAATATAGGCAAAAATGAGGGATCTGTAAAGCAGTAAGTAAGGCAGCTGTTAAATTTTGCAAAAAATGGAACATAACTTAGATTGCATTCCGAAATATGATATATAATGCAAATAACTTAGGGGAATGTGCAATCTCCTGCTTAGATTGTCACTGCACAGATTTTTGCTTTTACAGCAGTTGTTAATGAGGGAGCTTAAATGGCTAACGCAAATCAGACTAAATATATATGGTTTAACGGAAAAATGGTGCCTTGGGAGAGTGCTACAGTTCACGTAACATCTCATGCACTGCACTATGGTTCTTCTGTTTTCGAGGGTATTCGCTGCTATAAGACCAATCAGGGACCACAGATTTTCCGTCTGCGTGAGCATATTGATCGCTTATTCAACAGTGCTAAGATTTATCGCTTCCCGGTCGCACAAACTAAAGAAGAGATTATGGATGCCTGCAAAAAGGTTATCAGTGAAAATGAATTGGAGTTTGGTTATATCCGTCCTCTGATCTTCATGGGTGAGGTTGGTCTGGGCGTTAAGTTTGCCAAAGACAGCAAGGCCGATGCCATGGTCTGCGCTATGCCTTGGGGTGCCTATCTCGGTGAGGAAGGTCTGAAGAAAGGCGTTAAGGTCTGCGTGTCTTCCTGGAGACGTTTAGCTCCGGATACCATTCCAACAGAAGCTAAGGCTGGCGGTAATTACCTCTCCTCCATCCTGATTGCCAATGAGGCTACCAATAACGGTTATACCGAGGCTATTGCCCTGGATGTTAACGGTTATATTTCTGAGGGTTCAGGTGAGAATGTCTTCTTTGTGAAGGACGGCGAGCTGTATACCGCTCCATTCACCTGTGGCCTGCTGCCAGGTATTACCCGTGACTCCATTGTTCATCTGGCAGAGGATGTCTTAGGCCTTAAAGTTCATCAGCAGCCAATTCCAAGAGAGATGGTTTATCTTGCTGACGAAATCTTCTTCTCCGGTACAGCCGCAGAAATTACCCCGATTGCCAGCGTGGATGGCATTGATGTGGGTCCTGGCTATCGCGGTCCGATTACTGAGAAACTGCAGAACACCTTCTTTGATCTCGTAGGCGGCAAGCTTGCAGACAAGTGGGGCTGGCTGACTCCAGTTAAATAATCACGGTTCACCGCCTGGTGAAATGTTGTAATTAAAAACCCACTGCCTGCAAGGTTGTGGGTTTCTTTGTATAAGTTAATCATTTGTTATTAAAGGTTTTATATGGCTAATAATTATCGTTCCAAGATTACCTATGAAGGCCAGATCATGGCTGGTGCCAGAGCACTCTGGGAAGCTACAGGTATGAAGAAATCAGACTTCGGCAAGCCGATTATTGCGGTGGCCAATTCCTTTACGCAGTTTGTCCCAGGGCATGTGCATCTAGGTGAAATCGGACAGCTGGTCTGCCGCGAAATCGAGAAGGCCGGCGGTGTTGCCAAGGAATTTAATACCATTGCCGTAGATGACGGCATTGCAATGGGCCATGACGGCATGCTCTATTCATTGCCAAGCCGTGACATCATTGCGGACAGTGTTGAGTATATGACCAATGCCCATAAGGCAGATGCCCTGGTGTGCATCTCCAACTGTGACAAGGTGACCCCAGGCATGCTGATGGCTGCTATGCGTCTGAATATTCCAACTATTTTCGTGTCAGGCGGTCCAATGGAAGCCGGCAGATCCAAGCGTTATGACTATAAGCTCGATTTAATCGATGCCATGGTGGTGTCAGCTGAGCCTAATATCACTCAGGAAGAGGTCGACGAGGTTGAATATGCCAGCTGCCCAACCTGCGGCTCGTGCTCAGGCATGTTTACCGCCAACTCCATGAACTCACTCAATGAGGCTTTAGGTTTTGCTCTGCCGGGCAACGGCTCGCTGGTGGCTACCCACAAGCTGCGCAGAACCCTCTTTGAAAAGGCGGCCAAACGCATTGTCGCCATGGCCAAGGCTTATTATGAGCAGGGTGATGATTCGGTGCTGCCGCGTAATATTGCTACACGTGAGTCTTTTGAAAATGCCATGTCCCTGGATATCGCCATGGGTGGCTCTACCAATACCGTGCTGCATCTTCTGGCCATTGCCCAGGAAGGCGGTGTGGATTTCACCATGAAGGATATCGATGCGCTGTCCCGTAAACTGCCGCATATCTGCAAGGTCTCCCCATCTACGCACAAATACCATATGGAAGATGTGCATAACGCCGGCGGCATTATGAACATCTTAGCCCAGCTCAAGCAGCATCAGCTGCTGCACACTGAAGCCAAGACCGTGTCAGGCCTGACTTTGGGTGAGGAAATCGATCAGTATGATCTGAGCAAGACTCAGGATGAGGAGATCAAGAAATTTTATCTGGCTACCTCAGGCGGCGAACATACTACCGAAGCTTTCTCTCAGGACTGCTACAGCAGCAAGCTCGACTTGGATCATGCCGATGGATGCATCAGAGACTTTGAGCATGCCTATTCACAGGATGGCGGACTGGCCGTGCTCTATGGCAACCTCGCTCAGCATGGCTGCATTGTCAAGACTGCAGGTGTGGATGAGTCGATTCTGAAATTTGTGGGCAAGGCTGTGATCTTTGAAAGCCAGGAAGATGCAGTCAAAGGCATTCTGGGCGGCAAGGTCAAGGCAGGTGACGTGGTGGTGATCCGCTATGAGGGACCACGCGGCGGCCCTGGTATGCAGGAGATGCTCTATCCTACCTCCTATCTAAAATCCGTGGGACTTGGCAAGCAGTGCGCTTTGGTTACCGATGGCCGTTTCTCGGGCGGTTCATCCGGACTGTCCATTGGTCACGTCTCTCCGGAAGCTGCCAATGGCGGTAACATAGGTCTGCTCAAGGAAGGCGATCTGATTGCGATTGATATTCCGAACCGGAGCATCAACGTTAACATTTCCGATGAGGAGTTAGCTTCACGCAGACAGGCTATGGAAGCTTTAGGCAGCAAAGCCTGGCAGCCTGCTGCACGTGATCGTCAGGTCTCCTTTGCCCTTAAAGCTTATGCCTATATGGCATCAAGTGCAGATAAGGGCGGTGTGCGTGACAGAAGCAAACTGGGCAATTAACCATAAGGTAAAGTCATGGCTGAAAAATTATTTGAAGCACAAGAATATTTACAGAAAATCCTGCTGGCTCGGATCTATGAGGTAGTCAAATTTACTCCTCTGCAGAAGCTTGACCGTCTGTCAGAGCGCTTAGGCGTCAATATCATGTTAAAGCGTGAGGACCGTCAGCCGATCCATTCGTTTAAGCTGCGTGGCGCCTACAATAAAATCAAGGGTTTATCCCCGGCTCAGATTAAGGCTGGTGTGATTACGGCATCAGCCGGCAATCATGCTCAGGGTGTGGCACTTTCAGCTCAGAAGCTGGGGATCAAGGCTGTCATTGTCATGCCTACCACTACGCCGGATCTCAAGGTGGATGCGGTGCGGCATTTTGGGGCTGAAGTGGTGCTCTATGGTGACAGCTTCAATGAATCCTATGATTATGCCCAGCAGCTGTCTAAGAAAAAGGGGCTGACCATGATCCCGCCTTACGATGATCCTGAGGTGATCACCGGACAGGGTACCATTGCGCATGAACTTATAGGACAGTGTGATGATATTGACACCATCTTTGTGCAGATTGGCGGCGGCGGACTGGCGGCCGGCATTGCAGTCTATATCAAGTCGCTGGTACCTGAGATTAAGGTTATCGGTGTCGAAGCTGAAGGCAGTGCGTGCATGAAAGCTGCTCTGCAGGCAGGCAAGCCTGTGGATATCGGCTATGTTTCCCATTTTGCTGATGGCGTAGCGGTCTCCAAGGCAGGTACTGAAACCTTCAGACTGCTGAGCAAATATCTCGATGACATTGTGACCTGCTCAAATGATGAGATCTGTGCCGCGATGAAGGATATTTTTGACGATACCCGTGCCATCGCCGAGCCTTCAGGAGCTCTGTCGCTGGCTGGTCTTAAAAAATATGTCAGAGAACATAATATTAAGGCCTCAAGCAATATGGTGGCTATTCTGTCAGGGGCCAATGTCAAATTTCATACTTTGCGTATGGTCGCTGAGCGCTGTGACGTGGGTGAAATGCAGGAAGGCATTCTCTCGGTGGAGATTCCGGAAATTAAAGGCTCCTTCCTTAATTTCTGCAAGGCTATCGGAGATCGCCCGGTGACTGAGTTCAGCTATCGCCTGAGCAATGAGGAGCGGGCGCGGGTGTTTGCTTCCATCGAACTTACCGAGGGCAAGAAGGAACTCAATGAAATCTGCAAGTCTTTGAAGAAAAACGGCTATCTCGTATCAGATCTGACCGATGATGTGCTCGCAAAAGATCATGTACGCTACATGGTCGGCGGACATCCTATCAAGAAGATCAAAGAAAAGCTGTTCCATTTTGAGTTCCCTGCTACCAGTCAGGCTCTGACCAGATTCCTGGAAACCTTAGGCGATTCCTACAGTATCTCGCTGTTCCACTTCAGAATCACCGGTCTTGAGTTCTGCTCGGTCTTATGCGGCTTTGATGTCACAGATAAAGAAGAGGGCGTGATGGACTTCATCAATAAGATTGGTTATCCATATGAAGAGGTAACCTCCAACAATACCTATCAGCAGTTCTTAAGATAGGTAAAGCTGCCTGAACATAGTCAAATTTTATATGTTTAGGGTGTTGAAAAGCTGGACTAATCATCCAGCTTTTATTTTTCCTGCTCCTCTGCCTTATCTGCCCAATTTGCCGCCCCGTTCAGAAGAAGGCAGCGGCTTAGCCTGAGCGTATCGCAGGATCGTGCAACAAGCTGACGTAATCGCTATCTACCATTAGCTTTCTGGTGCTGGCTGTTACATCAGGAGCACTCAGGGCAAGGCAGGCAGCCATCAAGCAGAACTTAGCCTAAATCAGTTAAAACTTCAGCTAAATTCAGGAATTTTAAGAAGCAAGGTCGGTATTAAACTTGCAATCTCTTAATTAAAGCCTATGATGTGGATATGAAGAACTCTAATCTCAACCTGATTTACAGTCTGCGCTACGGACTGCTTGCTCTTGCCCTGAGTGCCTCCTGGGTGCAGGCTGCTGAATATGAGACTCAAGTCAGCAAGGATAAGGTCAGCTATGTTAAACCTGATGGCAGTGCTTCCTGTGAGCTTGCCATTCAGGCTCCAGAGGCGCTGCTGCCAACCACCAAGGCCTATGCGCAATATGTTATGGATTCCTATCAGGGCTGGGATCTGCAGCCAATTGTGGATCTGCGCGGCTTTGTCTTTAAATTTGTGGACAATGCGCCCTGTGCAGGCCTGCTCACCTATTATGACGGGAGATCCTATCTGTTCTTTAAAGCCTGCGGCAATATCGGGGAAGGCGAACTTTCAAGCTTATTTAAGGCAGCAGGTGAACAGCTAAAACTCAGTGAAAAACTCCAGCGTCAGAGCCATTCGGTCAGTTATTAGTCAGTAAAAAGCAAAAAACCCTCTTTATGTAAAGAGGGTTTTTAGGTTTGTCAGGACTTATTGCAGGCTGACAGCCCGGGTTTTATCGCTTAAAGCCACAGCCTTATTGAAGTAGGCGGCAGATTCAGGGTATTTCTGCTGAGCTGCCACAATCTGGCCCAGACGATAATAGATGTCTGGGGTCTGGGCTAATTCAAGCGCCTGCTTGTAGTGGTTGAATGAACTGTCCAGCAGACCTGCCTTGAATTCAAGATTGCCCAGGGCTTTGAGCAAAGGCAGATTCACCTGACTGGCAATCAGATTACTGGTAGACAGCTTCTTTAAGGCATCTAACACGTCAGGCACGGAAATATCCCAGGTGGAAATGCTTTCCAGGAAATCAGGATCCGCGGCTTTTTTGAGCAGGCTCAAAGAAATACTGCGTGCCTGATTGATATCTCCTAACTGGATGAGCTTATTCACATAGGGACCCATATATTTATAATTGACCTTGTTCTTGCGATTTAGGGTCTTATAGAGATCATGCATCTGCTCAGAGGTCTCAGCCTGTTTGAGGCGATATTCAAATAACTGCTTGAAGATCTCCTGAGCGTCTTTGTCACTGATGAGTTTATATTTGATCAGCTGATCGGTCAGCTCATAGATCTTTTCGATATTGAAATCGCGCTTATAGCACTCGTAGTAAAGCTTGGAGATCAGCTTGTTCTTATAGCTGTCCTTGATTGAATTCAGATTTTCAAGGGCTGCCTTGGTGTTGCCGATGCGCAGATTAAGTTTGGCTCTGACAATGCTGCTGGCGGTAACTGCCTGCTTGTTGAGCTTCTCTGCGGTGTCGAGCAGATCACGGGTTTCTTCTAGCTTGCCCACGTTGAAAGCAGCCTTTGCAGCCACAAATAAGGCTTTAAGCGGCAGCTTGGCTGGCTGTCCCGACTGTCTGATGAGTCCTAGTGCTCTGGCGTAATCACCTTCCTCATAGGCTAGGTAGGCTTCATCCTGCAGGGCTGCAGCCTTACGCTGACTGTGCAGAGAGAACCAGCGCATGGTTCCGCTAGGCAGGCGAATAAAGCGGCTGATCAGGCTGATTACGAAATAGAGCAGGAAGATGGACACTGCAATAATCACGCAGGCGGTGGTTATAGAGGTCTCAATCACGTAATCCTGAGTGGCAATATGCACTAAGCCCTGACTGTCAGCAAGATATGGTCCGACACAGATGCACAGACAGACAAAGGCAAGCAGTAAAATCGTTTTTAACATTATTTTGCTCCTGCGTGCTTCTGATTAGACTGACTCTTAGCTGGAGCACTGGCTGTAGCTGGAGCCGGAGCCGGACTTGGTGTGCTGACCTGCAATGGTTTGGCGGCAGCTACAGGCTGAGCTGCAGCCTTGGTCTTGTTCATAAGCTTGAGTCGACTGTCAGCATAGTCCTTGAACATGACATAGCTCTTGAGCACGCTAGGCATATTGCTGGAGACACGCATGCCTTTCAGCTCGTTGAGTGCGGCGACATTTGCCTTGTAAGTATCAGTATTATGATCATAATACTGTTCAATCAGCTTAATGACCTGCGCCAGATTATTGGTAAAGCCCTGATCGTTCTGGTTAATCGCGGAGAACTTGGCGATCAGGATCTCTGACTGTACATTCTGCTGCAGAATATTGGCCTGATCAGGTGATAGGAAAGTGTTCACCATTGGATCGGTACGGCGTCTGACTTCCACAAAACGGGAAGAGAAGTCAGTCAGGGAGGCAAGCAGATTGTTCTTCCAGTCGGCGATATTGCCGGTAGCCTGATTCTTCTTCTGCAGAAGGCTCTGCAGCTGCTCACTTGAAGACATATCATTCAGGGCCATCTTAGGAATATTGTTATAGACGCTGTCAAGCTTGAAGATAATGCCTCTGATATCAATATCAGGCAGACTGGATAGGGCCATTACATCATGACTGATAGCTTCACGCACCTTGATAATCTCTTCATCTTCAAGATTAACCAGGAGGCCGTCAGCATCCTTAAGACACCAGATGGCGGATTTGGCATCGTGATTGAGCACGGCCATCAGGAAGGCATTGTTGACCAGGAAATAAGCCTGGGCAACGCGCCAGTCATCAGGATCTCTGAGTTCATAATCACGCAGCTGATCGGCTAAGGAGAGCAGACGCTTGGTGTTTTCACCCTGAGTGCTCTTGTAGTTGGTAAACTCAGTAGCCAGATCCTTTAAGGCACCCTGCAGCTGCTGGTTAGAGGTATTAAGTTTTCTGACTTCAGACAGTTCATCCTTGACTCTGTCCATGTCGGTATAGACCTGTGCAAGCTTAACCGGATCAATGGCAGGAGCCTGAGTCTGTGCCTGCAGGAACGGGACTTTATCCGGATGGGTGGCGGCAAAGAAGATGCCGGCTCCGATCAGAATCAAGAAGAGGAAGAACAGGAAGGTCATTGAACCTGTCCGGCGTCTTATGGAGGCAAGTTCCTGTTCTATATGGGCATTAATTGCGTTATTCGGTACGTACTGCGGAGCGACCACGGCAGGTGCGACCTCCACTTTAGGCGGCTCTGGTGAGGGAGCCTTAACCTCTGGTTCGGCTTTGGCCGAAGCTTCAGGAGTGTCCTTGGCTTCAGTCTCTGCGTCCTTAGTATCTTCAGGCGCAGCAGTGTCCTTCTCGCTCTCGTCTGCGCCCGTTTTTTCGACAATAGGCATGGAAGGTACGTCATCGGCAGGAGCCTTGCCTGTTGTGGTGGTTTCCTGTTCCTTTGCGGATTTATCCTGTGCTTTAATCTGAGCTTCCTTGCGAATTTGTGCCGCCTGCTCTTCAATGGCTATCTCTTCAGCATGAAGATTGGCTTTCAGCTGAGCTTTTGACAGAGCTTCCTTGTCGTTTGAAGTTGTTTGCATGCTCCGATCCTTGTTGGTTGGGGTCTCACTATTACAAAAAAGTTAATAAGTTTTATCATAGCACGTTTATATAAAAGTCATTTTGTATAGACAGCTATTTTGTTGGTTAGTTCAATAAAATATCAACATTTGGTGAACTACTCCGACTTGTAGAAGTCGGAGCTTCCTGCTTCAACCACTACTGCATTGGTTGCGATGATACGCAACTCGATGTCTTACACAGTGTCCACAGGCGTTTAGTTAGGGCTATTCCATCCCTACTGTATATTTAGGTTTTGGCTGCTTCAGTAAGTAATCGCAATCCTTCATTTAGGATATTGATAGCAGCATTCTGGTCACGACTAA
>JAILLS010000069.1 GCA_024693025.1 Succinivibrio sp.
AAATAACAAATAAAAATAATTATAATATAATAAATAATATATAGTATATAGAATATTTTATAACTATAAATTGAGATACAAAGGAATGATGAATCCAATCTATAATGCTGATGGAACTTTATCTAAATTCAGAATTGTCTGTCTACTAGTTATCGCAGTATGTATGCTGGCATATGGCTGGCTGAATTTCCAGGCAGAGTCCTCTGCTGACACCAGGAGTGCTGCAAATGATGTGGCCGCAGCTCAGACAGCGCAGGAAGATGCTGGTGAGGGTATAGATCTGTTTTTACCTGCGAAGAACAGTTTTGTGCAGGCTAAGGTTGCAGCCATCGATGAGTTTTTTGAGTCGATAAGCTTTTATAATCTCTGCGGAAGTTTAAACAAGGGTTATGAAGGCTGCAGGTTTAAATATTCAGATGCGGTAACCAGCCTATATAATGTTGAAGCTGAAGCCTCAGATGATGGCTTTATTCTCAACCTCAAGCTTATCGATCCGCAAAAGGATACGACCTGTACGGCGATGTCCTACTCAAGCTCCGGGGACTTGTTCTCCTATGATGAACAGGGCAATCATACCGAGCAGCAGTGCTTCTTAGAGGTAGATAAATCACGTGCCGGAGTGGTGCAGGCAAGCGATGATGAGCATGAGACTGAAGTTAATTAAACTTGCCGAAAATGATTAAAAATAGGAAAAAATCATGAAAATTTCACGTAATACAGTTGTTTCATTAAGTTTTACGGTAACCGATCTTGAAGGGCAGGTATTAGACAGAACCAAACCTGGTGAGCCGATGGTGGCACTGATCGGTTATGACAATTTAATTGAAGGTTTAGAGAAGGCGCTGGATGGTCACGAAAAGGGTGATGAATTCAGTGTGGTAGTGAATCCAAGTGAAGCCTACGGTGAAGTTAACGAAAGCCTGATCCAGGAAGTGGACAAGAGCATGTTTGGTGACTTTGCCTTAGAAGTAGGGCAGGTATTTGAGGCTGAATCAACTCATGGACCAGTTCCTGTTATTGTCAAAGAAATTAAAGATAACACCGTGATTGTAGATGCTAACCATCCTTTTGCGGGTAAGGCTTTGAATTTCCTCGTGGTGATTGACGATGTCAGAGAAGCTACCGAAGAAGAGAAAAAGCATGGTCATGCTCATCCTGATGGGCATTGTCCAAGTGAGGAACATCATCACTGCTGTCATCACCACGATGGCGACGGTGAACATCACTGCTGCCATAAGCATGATGGCGAGGGCGAGCACCACTGCTGCCATGAACATGACGGCGAGGGCGAGCACCACTGCTGTCATGAACATGACGGCGAGGGTGAACACCACTGCTGCCATGAGCATGATGAGGAGCACGAGGCCCATTAAACTCACGCCTCTTTTGTCTGCTAATAATCCGTGTATTCCTGATGCTGCCCCGCTCTTGCAACGGGGCGCTTTAGTCTCAATAATTTAGGTCTTAATATGAAATTTGTCATTCGACTTTTTCCTGAAATTTCCATTAAAAGCCGTCCGGTAAGAAATCGTCTGATCAAGATGGTCAGCCGCAATTTCCAGAATGTGGCACAGCAGCATGGCCTGGATGTCACGACTGTCGCCCAATGGGATAAGGTAATTGTCGACTTTAAACAAGATGGTCCTGAACTGCGCACTAAGGCAGTACAGGAACTCTCCCGCCTGCCCGGAGTACATTCTTTTATGGAGGTCAGGGAGTTTAATTTTTCAAGTCTTGATGATCTCTTCTTGCAGATTAAGGATCTCTGCGGTCCTTTGATTGTGGATAAGACCTTTGCAGTCCGCGTGAAAAGACGTGGACAGCACGAATATAATTCGCAGCAGGCGGAGCGGGTGTTAGGCGGTAAGTTCAAGGCTGAGTTCCCGAATCGTGGTGTGGATCTGACCAATCCTGAGGTGACCATTCATGTCTCTATTGAAAACGATCTGGCCTATGTGGAAGGCGAGCGCTATCTGGGACTGGGCGGGTATCCGGTAGGCTCTCAGGGTGAGGTGTATTCGCTTATTTCAGGAGGGTTTGACAGCGGGGTTTCAAGCTTTAAGGCGATTCATCGCGGCTGTCGGGTAAATTATCTTTTCTTTAACATGGGTGGTACAGCTCATGAAATAGGCGTCAAGCAGGAGAGCTATTATCTGTGGGACCGCTACGCCTCATCCCACAAGGTACGCTTTATTACGGTACCGTTTGAGGACATGGTGGGGCAGATTCTGGAGCGCACTCATCATGGTGTACGCGGGGTGATCCTAAAGCGCATGATGGTCAGAGTCGCCTCGGCTCTGTGCAGGAAGTATCACGCTGAGGGCATGGTGACGGGTGAGAGCCTAGGTCAGGTGTCCTCGCAGACCATCACGAATCTCTCGCATATCGATAGAGTGACCGACATGTTAATCATCAGACCCCTGATCACGGCCGACAAGCAGGAGATTATCGATGAATCTAGACGCATCGGTACCTTAGGTTTTGCTGAAAATATGCCTGAGTACTGCGGAGTCATCTCTGACCATCCTAACGTCTGTCCAAGCACCGATTTTGTTGAAGAGCAGGAAGCTAAAATCGATGCTGATCTGGTGGATAAGATTGTTGAGCTGGCCAAGGTTATGGATATTCGGGATATTCCTGAGCAGACTCAGACCCTGATGACTGAAGTTGAAATTATCGGCCAGGTGCAGAAGGGTGAGGTGGTGCTCGATGTGAGAGCGCCGGATGATCAGGAAAAGGCGCCTTTGTCCCTGGAGGGGGTGCAGATCATAGCCCTGCCATTCTATAAGGTGGTCAAAGAATTTGTGAAGCTTGATCCGCTCAAAACCTATGCCCTGTATTGCGATCAGGGCGTTATGAGCACTATGGCGGCGCGTCAGCTCAAGGAGCAGGGCCACCATAATGTTAAAGTGTTAAGACCAGAGGTTTAGACTCTGCGCTCATAGAGCATGCCGGCTGCTACCTGGTCGGCAGTCTGACGGCTGGTAAGGACTTCTAGAATTGCCAGAGCAAAGTCCAGGGCATAGCCGGGACCCTTGCCTGTAATCAGGTGGGCATCCGCTACGACCTCAACTCCTGCCCCTGTATAGTTGGCGATGCCGCTCTCACAGCCTGGATATCCGGTAGCCTTCTCGTCTCCAATCAGCCCATGTGCGGCGAGCACAAAGCCAGGCGCTGCACAGATAGCCGCAAGGTAACGACCCTGTGCCTTCTGCTCCTTGAGCAGAGCCGTAAGCTTGGCACTGTCATGGCAGTAATTAGCTCCAGGCAGACCGCCAGGTACAACAATCACATCATAAGCGCCGGTTACATCCTCGATATTACAGTCGCAGACAACGTGTGTGCCATGAGCCAGCGTCACTTCCTTGCCATGATTCTCGCAGATTGCCGCCTTAGTCACCTGAACACCGCCCCGTTTTAGGACATCACAAGGTGCAGTAATTTCCAGATCTTCACTGCCATTGGCATAAATTAACAGAGCTTTTGCCATACCCAAACCTCATCAGCATTGATTATTTAACAAAATATAAAGAAAACAAGATATTAAGCCCGCGTAAAGTTGACTTAGCACTAGCGGTCTTTTGCGGTATAATACCCTATTTGCAAATAGTTTAGAACGAAAGTAGGTTTAGGAAAAGAGCGTGGCAGTCGAAAAGGTCAATTTGATGGATTTATCCATCCCTGCAATGAAGGAATTTTTCGTCTCATTAGGCGAAAAGCCTTTTCGTTGTGAGCAGTTACTGCGCTGGATCTATCAGTTTGGCGTGACTGATTTTACGCAGATGTCCAATCTGCGTAAGGATCTGAGAGCTAAGCTGGTCGAGCAGTGTGAGGTGCGCGCTCCAGAGATAGTCAGAGAGCAGAAGTCAGCCGACGGCACCATTAAATGGGCTTTGCGTCTAGATGATGATCAGGTGGTAGAGACCGTGCTGATTCCTGAAGAAGACCGCAATACCCTGTGTATTTCAACTCAGGTTGGCTGCCCGGTTAAATGCGCTTTTTGCCGGACCGGAGCCTCGGGCTTTAATCGTAATCTTAAGTTGTCTGAGATTATCGGCCAGGTATTCTGTGCTGCTACCAGAGTTGGCTTCTCACATAACGAAGAGCATAAGCCGATTTCCAATGTAGTAATGATGGGGATGGGTGAGCCTTTATACAACCTCAAACCAGTCCTTGACAGTGTGCAGATCCTGCTCTCAGATTTTGCCTTTGCGCTCTCTAAACGCAGGGTCACGATCTCCACGGCTGGAGTTGCTCCTATTCTGGAGAAAATTGCAGGTCAGGTCGATGTTGCCCTGGCTTTATCACTGCATGCTGCGACAGACGAGCTGCGCAGCAAACTGGTACCTCTGAATGATAAGTATCCATTGCAGGAGGTGCTGACCGCGGTGCGTCACTATTTGCAGAAATCCAATGCTAACTGTGGTCGGGTTACGATTGAATACGTCTTGCTGCAGGGGGTGAACGATTCCTTAGAGGATGCCCATGCTTTATGCAGACTGCTTTCCGATCTGCCGTGCAAGATTAACCTGATCCCCTTTAATGAGCATGAGTGTGCTGCCTTTAAAACGCCGAATGGTATGCGGGTAGAACGCTTCTTCAGGATCCTGGCTGATAAGGGATTTACCGTGATGCGCAGGACAACCCGCGGTGCTGATATTGCCGCTGCCTGCGGTCAGTTAGCAGGACAAGTTAAGAGTTTGACAGTCAATTAACTATTTTAAATAAGAGCATTAGAGCTATCATGAGTAAGAGATTCAAAGGATTACGGAATAGAAATCGCAGTGAAGACAAGGCTGAAGCTATTGCAGAGCAGGAGCCTTCACTTAAGGAACTGACCGCACAGGGGTTAATTTCCAAAGCTGATACCAAGAACGAAGAGTCTCAAGACAGTGAGACGGCAGCACCTGAGCAAGAAAGTCTCCCAGAGGCTGAAGAGAGCACAGCGGAAGCCCCGGCCACAGAGGCTGAAAACCTGTCTGACAGCTCAGATCTTGCTAAATCCAGTCAGTCAGATGAACCTAAAGAGATGGTGAATGGCGATGATCCGGATAAGATCCCGGTCAAGCCTACGCTCAGCGATGATCAGGTGCCTAATATGCCTGGTGCCATCTTAAGACACGCCCGCGAGATGCTGGGCATGTCGCAGCGTGAGGTTGCCAATGAATTAAAGCTGAGAGTCAACACCATCAGCGATCTTGAGCATGACAGACTCAATCAGCCTACTGCAGCCCCATTTGCCAGTGCCCATATTGCCAACTATGCACGCCTGGTCAATATCGATCCTGATGCTCTGCTGTCTCTGTACAGACAGAATGTCAACGATGTGGTCACGGCCAACAATCAGGAGCGCGCCGCTCGTGAGCCTAAGAGCGGACACGGCTGGCTGCTCTGGAGTATTCTAGGTCTTGCGGTAGTCGGTGTGGCTGGCTATTATTTCCTGCCTTCAAAGAACACTCAGGAACAGAGCGGCACGCTGATGGTCAACGATGTGGTACAGGCCTCTGAGGAGAAGCCAGGACAGCTTGATCTCAATCTTGAAAACAGCGAAGTTAAAACCGAAATTGTTGAGCAGTCAAAGCCTAATCAGGCCAAGAAAGTGGATGAAAACACCAGAAGAGCTCAAGAACAGGCTTTAGCTTTAGGTACCAATGAGATCAATGAAGATTATCTGAATGAGCCGGCTGAACAGCCACAGGGTGCGGTTATCACTATGCCAAGTGCCGGTAGTCTGAAACTGTCAGGCGCTGCCAAGGCAGCTAAGACTCAGAGTACTCAGAGTGATCAGAACGCTCAGCTGCAGCAGAGTGAGAAACCGGTTAAGCAGGGTGCGCTGCCAGCTCTGGCAGAAACTAAGCCGCAGCCTCAGAGTAACGCCGCTGCAGGCAGTACTGCTCAGCAGCCTCAGACCCAAGAGGCCGCCAAGAGTACGGCTCAGTCTTCTGCTCAGGCTCAGACTCAAGCTCCAGCTCCAGCTCAAGCTGAGCCCCAGAGCCAAACTCAGCCTCAGGCTCAGTTAGCACCTGCAGCTCCTGCTTCTGAGCAGAGCGCAGCTGAAAGTGCTCCAGCTAAGGTGAGTCTTGCCTCTTCTCTCAAGGATATTTCTGGCAGTGCCAAACTGCGCGGCAGACAGGGCCTTGAATCGATGAACAAGGTGACGGTTGCCGTAAAGGATGCGGTGGCCTTAAGAATTACTGATTCACGCGGCAAGGCCTTATGCAATAAGACCTATAAGGCGGGTGACAGAGTGGTAGTCAACGGCATTCCGCCGATTAAGGTGGCAGTTTCTGACAGCAGTAAGATAAAAGTTACCTATATGGGCGGTCAGGTTAGCGTACCTTCCCGTGAACAGGTGATCTTTACTCTGCCGACTAAATAAAGGTAGCGCTTCAGATGGAATGGCATGCTAAACCTATAATCAGACGTCACTCCCGTCAAATCAATGTAGGGGGAGTGAAGATCGGCGGGGATGCGCCGATTTCGGTGCAGTCGATGACCTCGACCGATACCTTGGATTATGCTGCAACCTTAGCTCAGATTGAAGCTCTGGTGACGGCAGGTGCGGATCTCGTACGCGTGTCAGTACCGAGCCTTGAAGCTGCCGAAGTGTTTGGCAGACTCTGTGCAGATGCCTCCTGCCCGCTGATTGCCGATATTCATTTTGATTATCGTATCGCCATCAAATGTGCAGAGCTCGGCGCGGCTGCCCTGCGCATCAATCCTGGCAATATCGGTTCTAAAGAACGCATTCAGGCAGTGCTGCAGAGTGCCAAAGATCATGGCCTGCCGATCCGGGTGGGCGTGAACGCTGGCTCTCTTGACAAGGATCTCCTGAAAAAATACGGATCTCCTACGCCTGATGCTATGGTGGAGGCTGCGCTGCGTGCGGCTGAGACCCTGGACAGTCATAACTTTTCTGACTATGCCTTTTCAGTCAAGGCCTCAGAACTCAATCTCTGCGTAGAGGCCTATGAGCAGCTTGCAGCTAAGACCGATGCTCCTCTGCATCTTGGCATTACAGAAGCGGGAGGTTTTTTAGGCGGTACGGTACTGTCAACTTTGGGGATTGGCAGACTGCTCTCTGAAGGTATTGGCGATACGCTGCGGGTTTCACTGGCCTGTGATCCTGTAGAGGAGATTAAGGTCGGCTGGGCAATCCTGAAGAGTCTGCATCTGAGGGCGCGGGGTATTGAGATTACTGCCTGCCCGACCTGTGCTCGGCATGGCATCGATGTAGTAGGAGTAGTGCAGGCCTTAGAAGAGCGGCTCTCTGATCTTAAAGCCTCCCTGAAGGTGGCTGTGATGGGCTGTGTCGTGAATGGTCCTGGCGAAGCACTGCAGGCAGATCTCGCAGTATGCGGCGGTCAGCATGAGCAGTGTCTTATCTATGCAGACGGCAAACTTTTACGTAAAATACCTACCTCGCAGGCGGTAGACGAACTTGAAAAATTAGTTAGAGCAAAAGCACAGAGCCTTGAGGCTGACCCTCAAGCGCTAAAGGTGCAGATTAAGGATGAAAATTAGATGACAGCACAAATTCAAGCTGTGCGCGGTATGAATGATCTTCTCCCTGAAGATACTGCCAAATGGCAGCAGGTAGAAGCGGTGCTGCGTCAGAATGTCAGAGCTTTCGGCTATAGTGAAATCAGAATGCCGATTGTGGAAAAGACTCCGCTGTTCTCACGCGCGATCGGTGAGGTCACCGACGTGGTGGAAAAGGAGATGTATACCTTTCTGGACAGACAGGGCGAATCTCTGTCCCTGCGTCCTGAGGGTACGGCCGGCTGTGTGAGAGCCTGCCTTGAGCATAACTTACTGTATAATCAGGAGCAGCGCCTGTGGTATATGGGCCCGATGTTCAGGCATGAAAGACCGCAGAAGGGGCGCTACAGACAGTTCCATCAGCTGGGAGTGGAGGCTTTCGGGCTTAACGGTCCGGATATTGATGCTGAAATCATTCTGCTCTCGGCGGCGATTTTCAGGCAGTTTGGCATTTTAGATGAGCTTGATCTGCAGTTAAATTCTCTGGGTACCAAAGAAGAGCGTCTCGTGTACCGTGCCAAGCTGGTGGAGTTTTTAGAGCAGCATCTTGACGTGCTCGATGAAGACTCCAAACGCCGCGTGAAAACCAATCCTCTGCGCGTTTTAGACTCCAAGGATGAAAGGGTGCAGGAGCTGTTGCTTGACGCTCCTAAGCTTTCAGATTATCTTGGCGAGGGCAGTCGGGCTCATTTTGATACCCTGCGTTCTCTGCTTGAGGATGCCGGCCTTAAGTATTCGCTTAATGACAGGCTGGTGCGCGGACTTGATTATTATAATCTGACCGTGTTTGAATGGGTGACCACTGCTTTAGGTGCTCAGGGCACTGTATGCGGCGGCGGCCGTTATGACGGGTTAGTTGAGGAACTGGGCGGAGATGCAACCCCGGCGGTAGGCTTTGGCATGGGCCTTGAGCGCCTGGTCCTGCTGCTTAGCACCTTAGAGAAACTCAAGAGTCAAAGACAGTGTGAGGTCTATGTGATGGGGCAGGGCGAGCAGGTCATCAGGCAGCAGGCTAAGATTGCCATGCAGCTGCGTGATGCCCTCCCGGGACTTAGAGTGCTCAATCACTGCGGCGGCGGCAGCTTCAAGCGTCAGTTTAAGCGGGCAGACAAGCTGCAGGCCTTATTTGCGGTGGTGCTTGGTGAGGATGAGCTTAAACAGAATCTTGTCACGCTCAAGGATCTGCAGCATGCGGAAAATGGTCAGATTACCTGCACTCTGGCAGAGGCAATCGAGAAAATCCGCAGTCAAACCTGCTAATGTTTCAGTTATTAGGGTAAAATTTAATCATAGTTTTTAGGATACGAGAAGATGGATGTTTTAACCGACGATCATGAGAGAGAAGAGCTGGTTCGCAACTGGTGGAAGGAGAACTGGAAGCCGATTATCTTAGGCATCGTGATTGCCTTAGGCTTGCTGGTTGGCTATCGTCAGTGGCAGGCTTATGACCTTAAGCAGGCACAGAAGACTGCCTATGAGATGTATCAGATCAAGACTCAGCTGCACTTAAAGCAGGGTGATGCAGAAAAGCAGGCCTCTGACTTTATTGCCGAGCATCAGGATATTTACGGCTCGCTGCTGGCTTTGGATTTAGCAGCCCAGCAGGCTCAGAGCGCTCATTATGAGCAGGCTTTAGCCTCGCTTGATATTGTGGAGAAGCATGGCGGGACCTTGCTGTTAGGCCCGGCAAGTCTGGCTAAGGCTAAGATTCAGGCGGCCAGCGGTGCCGCAGATGAAGCCATCAAGACTTTAGAGGCCCTTAAGGATGAGGCCTATCAGATCGAGAAGTTAGAGGTGAAAGGCGATGTGCTCAAACTGCAGGGAGATAAGGACGGCGCTCATGATGCCTATAAACAGGCTTTAGCTCTCTGTGTTGAGAAAAAGCAGCCTATCAGCGCGATTTTACAGATGAAATTTGATAATCTAATTAAGGATGGGGAAGAGCCGGCCTTTAAGCAGGCTGAGACTTTAAACCAGGAAATTGCCAAACATTCAGGTGAGATCCGCAATTAGCTTGAAGATCTAAGCGAGGAAATTTATTTATGAAAAAGCTTGCACTTATCATGTCGTTGGCACTCATCTGTGTCTCTGGTTGCTCTGGCAACAAGGACCTGTATGAGCCAGTGATGTCACCGACTGTCAAAAATAGAATCGCAGTAAAAAGCGTGTGGACCGATCAGACTGGCGGATCCTACGGGTATTATTCGCAGATCCGTCCTGCTATTGATGGCAAGGTGATCTATTCGGCCAGCCGCGAAGGTGAGGTTCAGGCTTTAAATATCGAGACCGGCAGATCCCTGTGGTATATCGACCTTGATGATGAAGATGAGAATGATGATCGTCGTTCAGCCCGTATTTCAGGCGCTGTGGCAGCCCGTGGTCCTCGTGTGGCTGTAGGTACTGAGAACGGCTATATCTATGTGATCAATGCCAGTGACGGCAATATTGCCTGGAAGAAATACATCAGCAATGAGATTGTCGCCGCTCCTGAATTCTCCAAAGTGGGTGATAAGCTGTTTGTCTTAGATTCAGTCGGTCGTCTGGTGTGCTTCAACGCTGTAGACGGTGAAGAGCTGTGGACCTCAGGTGATGTGACCAACAAGCTGCATTTACGCTCACAGTCACGTCCGGTGGTGATCGGTAACCGCTATGTCTTAGTCGGTCAGTCCTCAGGCAAGGTGCAGGTTATCTCTCAGGATAACGGTGCCCTGCTCACCGAAATTGCCGTGGGCAAGCGGGCAGGAGCCTCAACCCTCGAGCAGATTGCCGATGTTTCCTCAGATCCGTTAATTCTAGGCGATAATCTGTATACCAGCGCCTTTAATGCTGGCTTCTTAGCCTACGATCTTGCTAACAACACTGAAATTGCGCGTTTAGGCTATCGCTCTTCAAAGCCAATCGCCTTTGACTCAAAAGTGCTGGTGCTGACCGAGGACAATGGTCAGGTGGTCTGCCTGGACAGACGTGATTTCCATGAGATCTGGAGCAATAATCAGCTCTCCTACCGTAATGTGACCGGTCCTTGCATCTATGGTAACTATGCAGTAGTTGCCGATATGGAAGGCTATGTCTATTTCATGAATTTAGACAGTGGCTTCATCGATTCCAAGGTGGTGGCTGACTTCTTTGCCATTCAGACTCCTCCTCAGGTTTATGAGTCAGATCTGATTGTCTTCTCTACAGGCGGTATTTTAAGAAGCTTAAGATACGATCCTGATGGTACGGCACGGGCAAAGTATGAGGCCGCTCAGCAGGAACTTGAGACTGCAGGTGTAGGTGTTAATCTGCAGCAGACTGTAAGAGATGACATGTACAATGTGGGCGTGACTATGGAGCAGCTGCAGGCCCGTCGTCGCCATGCTCAGCGTATCGTCAACCAGATTGAAGCTCAGGAGCGTGCTGCTCTGGCCCGTGAGCGTGAGTATCAGCGTCAGAAAGCTGCCTATGAGCGCGAGAAGGCTGCCTACGAGAAGCGCGTCAAAGAGTATGAGCAGAAGCGCCGTAAAGAAATGTCAGGCTTTGGTATTATTCCTGGTGTGAAGTCTCAGGAAGCCCAGTAAAGCTAAAGCTCTCTGATTTAATCAAGAAGGGGCGCAGGCGCCCCTTTTTTTAGCCATACAGTGGCAGGGAAAAGATAATGAAAGTTGTTGCTCTGGTGGGCTGTCCGAATGTGGGCAAATCCACTCTGTTTAATCGTCTCACCAAGACACGCGATGCGCTGGTGGCTGATTTCCCAGGTCTGACCCGCGATCGTAAATACGGGCGCGCCATTTATGATGGGCGTGAATATGTGCTCATCGATACGGGTGGTATCGCTGAAGATAATACCGATCAGCCTGAGGAGCTGACTAAATCCATGACCTCTCAGGCTCTGCAGGCAGTTGATGAGGCGGATTTAATCCTCTATATGGTGGATGCCAGATCTGGCATTATGCCGGGTGATTACGCGGTCGCTGAATATATTCGGCGGGCCAATAAGAAATGCGCTGTGGTGTGCAACAAGATTGACGGACTTGATCCGGATGTGGTCACTGCCGAGTTTTATGCCTTAGGTTTAGGTGAGGTTTATCCAACTGCCGTGGTCCATGGCCGTGGCGTACAGATTCTCATTGAAGAGGTTATCGCCCCAGTGCTGCGTGAGGAAGGTCCTTTAGAGTCCGAACTGCCACCGCCAGATCCTGATGCCGACAAACCCTGGTATGAGCCGCCTTCAGAGTGGGAGCAGGGCTATGATTTTCTTGATAATGTGCCTTTGGATAAGGAGGGAGGCGGCTTTGACTGGTATGCCTTCCGCGAGGCGCAGCGCTTAAAGCAGCATAGTGATGAGGAGCCGGCCGCTCCTGAGAGTACGGTGCCTTTTGCCGATCTGCCGGTTAAATTTGCGCTGGTGGGTAAACCTAACGTGGGCAAATCTACTCTGACCAACCGTATGCTGGGTGAAGATCGCGTGATCGTGGCCGATTTCCCGGGCACCACCCGCGATTCTATCTATATTCCGCTTGAGCGCAACGGCAAGAAATATATCGTGATCGATACTGCCGGTGTGCGCAAGAAGCGCAAGGTTTCTGAGGTTATTGAAAAATTCTCGATTGTCAAAACCTTAAAGGCCATTGAAGACTGCAATGTGGCGGTACTCCTGATTGATGCGAGATCCCATGTGACCGATCAGGATCTCTCCCTGCTGGGCTTTATCATCGATTCTGGACGTTCACTGGTCATTGCGGTCAATAAATGGGATGGCCTTGATCTGAGCGTTAAGGACGAGATTAAAGAGGAGCTTAATCTGCGCCTGGGCTTTGTGGATTTTGCCAGGGTGCATTTCATATCTGCGCTGCATGGTACCGGAGTAGGGAATCTGTTTGAGTCTATCGATGAGGCTTATGCCTCAGCCACCACCAGGCATTCAGCCTCAGAGCTCAATCGCATTCTGCAGGCAGCTATTGCCGAGCATGAGCCGCCGATTGCAGGAGGCAGACGCATCAAGCTCAAGTTTGCCCATCCTGGCGGGTATAACCCTCCGCGCATCATTATTCATGGCAATAAGGTCAGCAAGATCCCGGATGCCTATAAACGCTATCTCATCAATACCTATCGCAAGGCCTTAAATGTGATAGGTTCACCTTTGAGTGTGGAATTTAAAGAGGGCAGCAATCCGTTTGCCGATGAGAAGCCTGCTAAGAAACGTCTGACGCAGTCACAGATGCGGGCTGAAAAGAAAAAGCA
>JAILLS010000058.1 GCA_024693025.1 Succinivibrio sp.
TCTGGAAACTTACCTGTGGCTTTATAACCTTCAATCTTATCAGAAAGCATGAGATTATAAACCTTACGGCAACAGCCAAAGGTTTTAGCAAACATAATTCTTTGTTCAGTTGTAGGATATACTCTGTACTTAATTGCCTTGTTAGCCATCTTGCTTACCCTGAGATTGAATACAAAATAATGCTATAAAATACAAAAGTCAAGAAAACGCCGTGTTTATCGCAATTCATCCCACCACCTATAGAGGTGGGGGATTTCTTGCTCACGGCTTGTTAAAGCTTCTGCGAGCTCTCATCCACCACCGGGCGCCCCGAATGATTGAGCTCATAGATGCGAAAAAGCTTGCGGCGCGCCGAAGCAGTCTGAAAAGCGCTCTCGGCATCTAGCGTATACAGATGCGGTCTTTTGCGGTCGATATAGACCCTGCCGATCTGATCCTTGTAGTAATGCTGCCTGATGCCGCTTTTAATCTCCGCGGTGAAGAAGCGCGGACGTTGACTGCCGGTTTCCTTGAACAGAATGGTGCTGCGGCGCGGCTTCATCAGCCTGCCCGTATAGTGATTGACATCCATGAGCACCACGGCATAGGCCTCAACCGTAAGCGGGGCCTCATCCTCCTTGCGCAGCCTGTCCCGCAGATGCAGATAGTAGAAATATCTGCCGCCATACACGATCAGGTAGGCAAGGCACAGACAGCCTGCTAAATAGAAGTACTGCGAGCGCATGACGATCTCCACCTCAAGATAGCGGCCAAGGCACAGCAGACACAGCAGCAGGAGCACCGCATAGAAGGAATAGGACAGACCTCTTCTGCACACCGTATCAACAAGATTCGGGGTGAATCTTACCCCAGCCTTCTGAAGATAAGACTGCAGGTAAACATTCGGCGGCAGCTTATGAGATCTGTTCACACTCAATCCTTGTCGGCTCTAATGATTCTTGACCTCATCCCAGAACAGCTTCTCGAGTCTCACAAAAATCTGCTCACACTGATCATCTTTGACATAGGTCAGAGTGGTAACAAGATAAATCACCAGAGATGAGAGGATAAAGCCCGGCACCAGGGAGTAAAGACCGAAGAAATTGCCGATTTCCCAGACGATCACGGTCACGGCACCGGTCACCATGCCGAGGATGGCGGCCTTAAGATTCATCTTGCGCCAGAACACCGAGATGAGCACGGTCGGGCCGAAGGCGGCACCAAAGCCTGCCCAGGCATAGGACACGAGCTTTAGGATGCCTGAATTAGGATCAAGCGCAATGATATAGGCAATCACCGCCACCAGCATCAGCATGGCGCGCCCCACCCACACCAGCTCGGTTTCAGAGGCCTGCGGGCGGATCAGACGGCGGTAGAAATCGGCAGTCAGCGTGGAGGAGGCCACCAGCAGCTGACAGGATAAGGTACTCATCACGGCCGCCATGATCGCGGAGAGCAGAATACCGGCAAGCCATGGGCTGAACAGCGTCTGAGTGACCACGATAAAGATCTGCTCAGGATTATGAATGGAGATCTCAGGATGCTTGAGGGAGAAGGCCACGCCATAGTAGCCTACCAGCACGGCGCCCAGCAGACAGAGGATCATCCAGGTGATGGAGATGCGTCTTGCATCGCCCATGCCGCGTACCGTACTTGCCGCCATAAAGCGCACCAGAATATGCGGCTGTCCCATATAGCCAAGGCCCCAGCCGGCCAGGGAGAGCAGACCGATAAAGGTGGTGCCCTTGAGCAGGTTGGCCATGTCAGGACCCTTCTGCACCACGAGACTGTTGGCCTCGGCAATGCCGCCGACATCGCTGACGATGATGATCGGCGTGATAAAGAGAGCAAAGAGCATCAGTGAGGCCTGCACCGTATCTGTCCAGCTGACGGCCAGAAAGCCGCCGATGAACACATAGAAAATGGTGGCGGCAGCTCCGATGAGCAGCGCATTGCGGTAATCCATACTGAAGGTCTGCTCAAAGAGTCTGGCGCCTGAAACCATGCCGGAGGCGCAGTAGACCACAAAGAAGATCAGAATGATGACGGCGGCGACCACCGCGGTGATTCTGAATTTATCGTTGAAGCGGGCGGCAAAATAATCAGGCAGCGTCAGCGCATCGGCAGAGTTGGCGGTAAAGGAGCGCAGCCTGGCGGCCACGAATTTCCAGTTGCACCAGGAGCCGATGGTCAGGCCGATGGCAATCCAGGCCTGCGAGAGACCTGCGACAAACAGGGCGCCGGGCAGGCCCATGAGCAGCCAGCCTGACATATCGGAAGCTCCGGCAGAGAGCGCGGTCACGAGACGACCTAAGCGTCTGCCGCCTAAGACATAGTCATTTAAGGATTTGGTGGCACGTCCGGCCATAATGCCGATCACAATCATGCCTAAGATATAAACGATAAAAGTAGTGGTTGTTGTATACATTTTGTGTATTAAAAAAGAAATAAAAACGGGTAGGTTCCAGCCCCGGATCCGGCCGCTCAACGGCTCAGGCTCCGGACTCTATGCTGCCAGTCAGGCACAGGCCCTTGTAAACTCGCTAATTGTACACTGCAAGATAGCAGTTGACAACCTAAGAGCGGACAGCCAGCTCAAATTTGGCTGTCTATTCATAGAGTTTGACAAAGCTCTGCTGCGGATCCTGATAGTCCTTGGCAATAAAGGAAATCCTGTGGGGCAGAGGAGGCGCCTTGGAATGTGGATAGTCATGCCCGAGCAGCTTGTCAAAATACTGCTGATGCTCCCCCATCGCATAATGAGGCTGCTTGGCATATAAAGGCCTCAGATCGGTAAGATAGCCGCAGAGGATCTCAGAG
Organism: Succinivibrio sp.; assembly: GCA_024693025.1. Taxonomy (GTDB): domain Bacteria; phylum Pseudomonadota; class Gammaproteobacteria; order Enterobacterales; family Succinivibrionaceae; genus Succinivibrio. Next base: position 2,800 of record JAILLS010000058.1, read on the forward strand.
AGCAGATTAAGATGCTCTGCCCCCTCCTGACCTTTGCAGCTGCAGATCACCCCGGCCATGACGATAAAGAGATTATCAAGAGAGCCGCGCAGATGATCGCTCAGAAAACGCTTACCCTCACAGTCAAGCCGGTAGAGCAGGTTGATAGCCTCACGCATGCGTCTGGCATGCTCCATGACAGTGGCAAGAGGCCTGGCAAACAGACTCTGCAGCCTGTCTACGGTCTTTTCAAACAAAGGTACGTCAATGAGCTTTAAAAAGTATTTTTCATCAAAGTCATAGGCGCAGGTGAGCTGCTCGTTGACAAAGTCATGCAGCGCCTTCTTGTCAATAAGCTCAAGCTTTCTGAACTTGGTCTCAAGATCCTGACTGTGCACGCTCAGAGTGCCCTCAATTAAGGCCCCGTCAGAGCAGTTTATCACCTCGCAGCTCTCCCTTGCATAATTGACCAGATAGGAGAGCGAGCCCAGGCTCAGCTTGAAGTATTTGCCGCTGACACACTGTCCGCCGAAATTGCCTGGCACCACATCCTCAAGCGCATAGACTCCGCCCTGATCATATCCGCCGCCCTGCCTGTAGAACTTGTTGTACTCTGAGTGCATCTGTCTGCTGTCAAGCTTGCGTCCGTTATCGAGGCCAAACAGATAGATGTGTTTAAAGCCCAGGGTTACTCCGACCGCCAGTCCGAGATTGCCCACCAGAGGGTTGCTCATGAGCAGAGGTCTTATCTGCGAAAGCTGCGGCATCTTCTGCATGATCAGGGTGTAGAGCGGCTCCTCAGGCTTTAAAAAGAGCGCATGATGCTCAAAGCAGGCCAGCGTTTCAGGGTGAATCACCTCTCCGCCCACAATGATGGTGCTGCGCACATAGTCCTGATCCGGAATGATGCGGATGGTGTCCGCCACATGATAGACCCGCTCGGTGCAGCCGTAAAAATCCGGCTGAATGCCCGCATGATAGAGAGTCTCAAAGGCGGTGCCGCAGGCGAGGATCACGGCCCGGTCCTGATGGCGGCGCAGAAAGGCGATATCCTGATCTAAAGACGGACCGTTGGCGATCACCCACAGCGGCGCCTCACGATAGCGTGAGGGCAGCTCACGATCGGCTCTGACAAAATGATAGTGCTGCTCTAAGGCATGCACTCCCTGCGAGGTGGCAAAAAGATGATCATCAAAATAGCCCAGCATGGCCGAGTGCTGAAAATTATGCTCTAAAAGAGCCTTGGCGGTAGCCCTGATCTCAGGTGAGGCATAATGCACATAGCTCCAGGAGGCACCGGCGAGGAACTTTCCTTCGGCATCATAGAGATCATTCATCGCAAGAAAGAGCTCATCAGACGGCATGCCCAGGAAAAAATGCAGATGAAAATCATTCTCCTTAAGATAGTCAAGCAGCGGCGCCCAGTCAAAGGCATGGAGCGAGGCGTAGAAGAAATCCTCATTCGGTTCAATCAGAATGAGATTCATAACCTCAATGCGGCTGTAGAGGGCCGCCAGCTGATAGCCAAGCCCGCAGCCGAGCATCACGCAGTTGAGGATGAGTCCTGCCTCCTTAGGCAGCACCGGGGCAAACTTATGCGTATCATAATAGCGGATGAACTCATTGGCATAGCGCAGATGCAGCTGTCCGTAGAGATCGCCTATCATCTCACAGCGCGTATGCTTGAGCGGCTGCGTGCTCAGAAGCTGCTCGGCCTGCTCGTTACAGAACTGTTCAGGATTGTCACAGGCATAGAGGATCTCGCGCCGGCTGCCGTACTCAAGATTGGCCACCCCGTTCTCAAGGCAGAAGAACTCGAGCCTCTCATGCGCCTGATAATGCGCATAGCGCTCATAGAGCTTAGGATAATGCCTTGAGAAGGCCTAAAGATTGCGCGCAAAGCGCTCTTTAAGCTGCGCTTTAAGCTCCTTCTGCATCAGCTCAAGCTGTGCTGCCCGTCTAAGTTCCTCGTCCTGCACTATCCTCTCTCCGTTCTGTCCTCTCCTACCCAGAGCCCTGCTGCCTCTCTTAATCTAACGGCAGCGCCTACTGTTTTTTAAAATCCGCAAGAAAGCTTGAAAAGCCATCATTGAGCAGCGGGAAGATAAAGCCTGATTTGGCATTGAGATCGCAAGGCTCAATATGGAAGGAGGTGGCTCCGCGCTCACGCTTCCACTGACTGACACAGAGCTTTCTGAAGTACTTGTTCACAAAGAGCGTAAGCTCGCTCTCGCTGTAGGACGGGAACTCAAGCGTAAGCTTGGAGAGAATCGCCTGCGGGAAGAGCAGCTCGCCCTGATTGAGCTCATGAATGCGATCGAGCACCACATAAGGCATCAGATCGCGCTCATCGGTCTGATCCGGTCTTAACTCAGCGGTCGGAGCCTGTGCGCATACCAGCTCCATGTGAGGCAGCTGCAGCGTCACCTCGTCATTGACGCGCAGTCCCGGTGAGGCAATTTTGGCGTTGATCTTAAGAATGCGGCTCTTGCTCACGCAGGCCAGCGGCGCTACCCCGCCGCAGGTATCGCCATCCATGGTGCAGTAGCCTACCGCCTCCTCTGAGGCATTGCAGGTCACCACCAGCAGCTTGTTGTAGCGGTTAGCAAGCATCCACACGCCAGGAGCGCGCGAGCGGGCCTGAATATTCTGCAGCGTGAGATCATCGCGCTCATAGTTGAGCGGATCATCAGGCGTGGTGGCATTGACAAGGCGGGTATATTCTCTGACGAGCTCGGCAATCGACCAGCTGTAATGGGTGCTGCCAAGGTCGGAGGCCAGCTTGCAGGCAGCCGTGCGCGTCACCTCTCCTGAGACCTCGGAGGCCTGATAGACCGTGGTCAGTACCTGCGGCAGCATTTTGTCGCGGATAAACTCCCAGGCCCCGCTCTGACATGGTTCGACCGTGAAGTTCAGACTCTCCATCTGCTCTTTGTAGTCAGCATAGCCAAGGTCGCAGAATGCCGCGAGCTGACTGTAGCCGATGGCTGCCGCACACAGGGCGGAATCGGCGCCGCCTGACAAGGAGAGCGCATAGCCATGGCTGCGGGTTTTCACCATCCAGTCAAAGAGCCCCAGACCCACGGCCCTCACCAGACAGTCAATCTCAGGCAGCACCTCCTGCACCCCCTCACTGAGATTTACAAGTCTCTCCCTGGCATAGGACAGAGCCTTAGAGCGCAGGATAAGCTCCCCATTCTTGGCCGCAAGACAGACGCCGTCAAAGATGTCGCTGCCGTTTTCACAGCCCATCAGATTGGCGGTGATGACCAGGGTCTGAAGGCGCTCTGAAAGCTCCCTGACATACTGTTCACGCTTAGAGAGTCCCTTCAGTTCATAGCGCACGGCCTCAGGGTTTAACACCACATCGGCACCGAAGACCTGCTCCTCGTCGGCAGGATTGAACAGCACGCCAAGCTTCAGACCGTCAAGCTCAAAGATATGGGAGGAAAACAGATGCTCAGTGCCGATGACAAATTCGGTATGCTCAGTTGCGGAACTGAAATTGCGCACCCGGTAGTCACGGCTGTTATAGAAGGCTGAGGCGGCCGAGAGACCTAAAATCTTGCCGCGTCTTAGCAGCACATACACATCATAGACGCGCTTGTCAGTGGCTCTGAGCGGAGCCCCCACTCCGACCACCAGGCCCTCAGGCAGGCTATATTTCAGATCTAAAAGCTTTTTTACCACGGTTTTAGAGAATTCTTCAGCCTGCACCAGATCTCCACAGTGGGTTCCGGTCAGAGAAAATTCAGAGGTAAATAGAAATTTTGCACCTTTTTTTTGACTTTTTTTAATTAAATTAAGGATTTTTTGTAAATTTCCGTTAAAATCTAAACTAGTAGGATTTAGGGTTGCGATCTGGATCGTTGAAAGTATGTCCATAGTTGTTCTGTCCTTAAGTAAATCTAAGCGGTTAGAACATAGCATAAAACATTTAACCGGTTGCACCATCCCCCAAAAATAAATTATGAGATCAAGACCATGCCCAAACAGAATGCTGCAGGTTCAGCCAAGCAAACTAAAAGCTCACATATCATTTCAGCCGGACACTGCAGAGCCTTAGGTGCCACCATAGAAGCTGACGGGGTCAACTTTGCCGTGTGGTGTCCGCAGGCGCTCAATATTGAACTTTTACTGTTCAAAACCGTCAACGATGATGCACCAGAAGTGATCGCCCTGTCCTCCAATGTGTTCAAGTCCAATTATTTCTGGCATGTGAAGGTCCGCGGCATCGGGGCCGGACAGATCTATGCCTACCGCATCAGACGCGCCCAGCGCACCAGCTCCTCCATCTCCAATGTCATGCCCGGCAAGGTGCTGCTTGATCCCTATGGCCGCCGCGTGCTCTTTCCGGATGAGTATCAGCGCTTTCAGGGCGAGGATGATGCGGAGAATCTGCGCTGCAGTGCCAAAAGCGCGGTGGTGGACATGGATGCCTATGACTGGGGTCTGGACATTCACCCGCGCCACCCCTTAAACCGCACGGTGATCTACGAGATGCATGTCAAGGGCTTTACCGCCCACCCGTCTTCAGGCCTTAGCTCTGAGGTGCGCGGCACCTACCGCGGTCTCATCGAGAAGATCCCCTATCTGGTCAGCATGGGGATCACCGCCGTTGAGCTGCTGCCGGTCTATCAGTTTGATGAGCAGGATGCCCTGCCGGGCAAGAAGAACTACTGGGGCTACAGCCCGATGAACTTCTTTGCGCCGCATGAGGCCTATGCTCAGGATCGTTCGCTGATGGGCCCTATCAATGAATTCCGCGATCTCGTCAAGGCGCTGCATCAGGCCAATATCGAGGTGATCCTCGATGTGGTCTACAACCATACCTCCGAAGGCGATTCCCGCGGTCCGGTCTACTGCTTCAAGGGACTGGACACCCATGGCTACTATATCGTGAACGACGAGGGCAACTTCGGCAATTTCTCAGGCTGCGGCAATACGCTCAATGCCACCAACCCGGTGGTGAGGACCATGATCCTCGACTCTTTGGTGTTCTGGCGGGAGCAGATGCATGTGGACGGCTTCCGCTTCGATCTGGCCTCCATTCTCTCGCGCGATCCGAGCGGCATGCCGCTGGCTGCCTCCCCTACTCTTTTGGATATCGATGCCAACCGGCATCTTGCCGATGCCAAGATTATCGCCGAGCCGTGGGATGCCGGCGGACTCTATCAGCTCGGCAGCATTGCCGGCACCAAGTGGCGTGAATGGAACGGCAAGTTCAGAGATGATGTGCGCTCCTTTATCCGCGGTGACAACGGCGCGCTCAAGAACTTTGTGCTGCGCATCCTGGGCTCTCCTGATGTCTATAACGAGCATAATGTCGATCCGCAGAAGAGCATCAACTTTATCACCTGCCATGACGGCTTCACGCTCTGGGATCTCGTGTGCTATACCCAGAAGCATAATCTTGACAACGGCGAGGACAACCGGGACGGCAATGATGCCAACTATTCAGCCAACTACGGCTATGAGGGCGAGTTCCCGGATGATACCCTCAATCAGCTGCGTCTGCGTCAGGTCAAGAACATGATGGTGACCAATCTGCTCTCCATGGGAACCCCGATGATCTGTATGGGTGATGAGGTGCTGCGTACACAGCGCGGCAACAACAATGCCTACTGCCAGGACAATGAGCTCTCCTATCTCAACTGGAATTTCACGCCGATGCAGAAGGACATGCTCAAGTTCACGCAGCGGCTGATCAAGCTCAGAACCCATGGCAAGCTGCAGAGTAAGGCCAATGAGGCGACCGTGCTCAACAAGGCCCTGCGCAATTCCAAGCTGCAGTGGCATGGCGTCAAGCCATTCCAGCCGGACTGGTCCGACGGCTCGCATTCCATCGGCATTCTGGTGTATTACGGTGAATTCGGACTGTATGCCTATGTGTTCTTCAATGCCTACTGGCAGGATCTGACCATCGAACTGCCTCCGCCGCCGAACAACGTCAAGCGCAAATGGATCAAAATTGTGGATACCAGCGAGGAAAAGACCTCTCAGTCCGTGCTGCCGCGCGGTCAGGTATGCTATCATGCCGGTGACAAGCTGGTGATAGAAGCCCGCTCCGTGGTGATGTTTATGAGTATAGGGACATAAACGCATGTTCAATTCTGCTCTGCAGCCCGATGCCTCGCAGCAGCGCGCCAAACGGCGCCGCTATGATCTCATCAACCTGGTGGTGATCAGCAGCGTAGTATGCTGTTATGTGGCAGGCTTTCTGTTCTATCAGAGCTATCTTCATCAGCAGCGGGAGCTGATGATTGATCCGAGCCTGAGCTCTGCATTTGACAAGCGCAGCCGCTTTACCCGCAATATCTACAAGGCCATCATTCATAATAAATACCAGCTTGAGGAAGGAGTGGTCGCCTATGACAACTCCTCCTTCAGTCTTGAGCTGGGTGACTGTACGGTCATCTCCGGCTTCTCCAACCGCGATCAGCAGAAAATTGTGACCGCCTCATTCGTCTCAGACTGGAAAAACCATCTGGCCATGCCTAAGGCAGTCTCCGAGGCACTGACGGTATTTCTGCAGGCCTGTGAAAACACCTTTGATGAGCAGCTTATCGAGGATCTCAGGCTCAAAATGCAGATCAGGGATCAGATTGCCACGCATAATGTGCATCTTCTGGTGATCTCAGAAACCACCCGCTATGAGCTTACCTTTGTGGGCCACAATGATTATCAGCTGGTGGTGTGGGCCTCGCCGCGCGGCTCGCTGCGCAGCTTCAACTTTGACAGCTAAAAAAGCCTGCTAAAGCAGGCTTAATTCAGAAACAGCATCCTTACGTGTAACACAGCGCCTTTGGCGCTCTGAGAGCTTGGCTAGACCAGACTGTCGACATTGCGCTCGACAATTCTGCCGCTCTTGAAGGCCTCAAGCAGAGCATTGAGATCATCGATGAGCGAGCGGATCTCCACTCCGTCATCCGTATCTGCCACCATGCGCCTCTTGCTGAAGGTCTCCACCAGCTCCGTATCCGAGAGAATGTCGCTGTGCTCGGTGAGCGCGGCACTGATGCTCTTGAACGGATAATGCGCCTTAAGCCTCAGATTGTGGGAATTGTAGATCAGGGTATAGCCGGCAATACCGGTGGTCTTCTGATAGGCGCGGCAGAAACCGCCGTCGATCACCAGCAGACGTCCGCCGGCGCGCACCGGCTTCTCTCCGTCCTTGACCTTGATAGGCGTGTGGCCGTTGATGATATGCCCCCGATCCGGATCCAGGCCGAACTCGATGAGAATGGTGCGGCACACATCCTCGTTGAAGTAATGTACATAGTAAGGATCGCGCGGCTCTTCCCAGGCCGACTTGTCCTTGATGAAGGTACGCTCGAAGGTCTTAATGACACGCCCTGAGAGCGGTGATTTAGAGCCGCACCACAGCCACCACAGGAAATCGCCGCCGCGCAGCGAGCGGTTGTTGTAGGACTCTCTGACGCGGGCGTCACAGTAGTCAAGGTAGGCCTTGCCGTGGCGATAGCGTCCGTCGCAGAGCACCCGCGCAAAGGTGCCGTCATCATTGAGCGGCACGCAGCCATGGAAGAGCAGATTGCCGTTGCAGACCTTGTACATCGCGCCGTTGGTCACCAGAAAATCGGCATGCTCCTGAATGCGCTTGCTGTGCAGGAAGCTGTTGCGCAGCCATTCGGCCACCTCCTGCTCCTCCTCGGTCAGCCGGTAAGGATCCTTAGGGTCAACCGTCGGCAGCATGCTCAGATCGATATCATACTGCTTGCCGTTGAGGGTCAGGGTACCCTTCTCATAATCAATATAGTTGAACAGCAGCCGGCCATGCATGCTGAAGTCCGGATTGCGCTCGACCACGTCGCGCTCCAGCTTGAGCGCGATCACCGAGATGGCCTTGTAGATCTTGTCGCCTAAATCCCTGCCCTCATAGGTCTTCTCGGCAAACAGCGCCAGAGGACGCATACTGATGCCGTAGCCGTTCTCGAGCAGCTCGTAATTGTTGTAATGCACATTGTTGCGGGTCACCGTGGCGGCACAGATGGCACTGCCGCAGGCGGCACCCAGCCACAGCACGTCATGATTGCCCCACTGCAGATCGATATTGTGATACTTCATCAGGAGGTCTACCACGAGATCAGGATGCGGTCCGCGGTCAAACAGATCCCCTACCACATGCAGGCGATCCACGGCCAGACGCTTGATGAGCGAGCACAGCGCCTCAAGGAAATAATCGCCGCTGCCGGTGGAGATAATCGATTTTAAGATCTCCTCATGATAATGAATACGGTTGTTGTCCTCATCCATCTTAGCGTGCATCAGCTCGTCGATAATATAGGCAAATTCCTTAGGAATGGCCTTACGCACTTTAGAACGGGTATATTTGGAGGACAGGAAGGTGGCAAGACGCACAAGATAGGTGATGAGCCTGCGGTACTCGTCGCTGCCGATAGGATTATTCTTTAAGAACTCCAGCGGATAATAGATCAGAGTGCACAGCGTGGAGATCTCATCGGGGGTAAGCTCCTGCCGGAACAGATCGGTCACCTTGTCGCGGATCACGCCTGAGACATTGTTGAGAATATGACAGAAGGCCTCGTACTCTCCATGCACATCCGAGATAAAATGCTCCGTGCCCTTAGGCAGATTCAGAATGGCCTGCAGATTGATGATCTCAATTAAAGCCGCATAGCGGTTAGGAAATTCCTTGGCTAACAGTTCAAGATAACGCTCATGTTCCATACGGGCATAAGGAATGTGTTCCTGATTTAACATATGCTTCACTTTCTCCTTGACTCTTACCGGCTCAGGCTTAAAGCCCAAGCTGCAGTTAGACTGTGCTTACTCAACTGTCTAATTATGGCACGCAAATGAAACAAGAAAGCTGACCTGTTCCAAAGTTCTCAATATTTCTGTATGATTATGCGCATATTTTCGCAACAACACTGCATAAGCATAAACAAACAGACTTAAGACTGCGGTGCCTCTGACACCTCTAGGAGACCTTAGAATTATGTTTGCCGTTATTGTCAATACGCTGGCCATCATGCTGGGAGCGGGCATCGGCCTGCTTCTGCGCCGCGGCATTTCCGCAGCGCTCTCAGAACAGATGCTCAAGGCTCTGGGGCTGTGCACCATGGTGATCGGCATTCAGGGGGCCCTAGTCACCAGCAATATCTTAATTCTGATCATCGCGATCGCCTCCGGAGTGCTCATCGGCGAGATCTTCGATCTTGACGGCAAGGTCAACCGCTTTACCGCGGCACTGCTTGAGAAGCACACCAAGGGTCCCGGACAGGCAGCGCAGATGGCCGAGGCCTTTATCAGCTCCTGTCTTATCATGAATGTGGGAGCCATGGTGATCGTAGGCTCGCTCGATGCCGGCCTGCGCGCCAATTACACCATGCTCTATACCAAATCGCTGCTCGATTTTATCTCCGGCATCATGCTGGCTGCCACCATGGGCGTGGGGGTGATGGGTTCGGCGCTGTTCACGCTTATCTTTCAGGGGGCCATCGTGCTTGGAGCTGAAGTGATTGCGCCGCTGCTCTCAGACCGGCTTATCGGAGAGCTCTCGGCCACCGGCTGCGTGATCATTCTGGCCATAGGACTTAACATGGTGGGCCTGACCCGCTTCAAGCTCATCAACTATCTGCCCGCCCTGCTTATCGTGCCGCTGATCCTGCTCGTGATGCACTGAGCGCATCAGAGTTAGGTCAGAAACCAGCTGGCATGCTCCTGCATGATCGGCTTGTAGGTATGGGTGATCTCATAGGCATGCTGCTCTAAAAGTCTGCAGGCCTGCTCAAACTCCTGCTCGCTGATGGCCTTTAAGATCTGCTGATGATCCACAATGAGATTTTCAGGTTTTGAGAATTCCCCCAGCGACAGATAGCGGATGCGATCCATATTGGATTTGACATTCTCAAGCGTCTCCCAGACTAAGGGCACCTTCGAGAAGGAGCAGATCAGACGGTGAAAATCATCATCGAGCGTCAGAAAACGCGCCCCGCACTCGCCGGCATTAGGCCTGCTCAGCAGGTCCTGCTGCTGTTTTAGATTCTTCTCAAGACTCTTTATCACCTTGGCAAACTCCCCCTCCGTGCAGTGGGCGGCCTGCCGCGTGCAGTGCGTCTCTAGCGCACAGCGCACAAAACAGATCTCATAGAGCTTGGAGACTCTGATCTTGGAGACAAAGGTGCCCTTCTGCGGCAGAATGTCGACAAGAGCAATGGCATTGAGCTTGGTTAAGGCCTCATGGATCGGCTGGCGTGACACTCCAAAATGCGCCGCCAGATCATTTTCATACAGGGCGGTGCCGGGCTCGATGCTGCGCACCACAATCTGCTCGCGCAGAAAGTCAAAGATCTGTGCCGTCAGCGTCTTTCTTGAAGAGAGCTTCAGCCTTGGCAGTAATTTATGGTCAAGCATAGTTTTTACAATTAGCTTAAAAAAAGTTGAGCAGTTAAACTGAACTGCTTAAGGTTATTTTTCGGCACTTGCGTGTCAAGTTAACTTGTATTTTAGTTAATTTATATATATTTCAATAATACTGAATTTAAAAATAAAAAATGGGATATAGCTCACAACTAAAATACAAGCTTACTAGTATCCTAGTATTACAAATTCATTCCGGAAGGAAGGTGTATTCATGCAAACATTCTTTACTAAATTCGGCGCTTGTTATCGCGGACTGTGCGCAATCATCCTCACGCTGATGGTGCTCATCGTCTTCGTTAATGCCGTACTGCGCTACTGCTTCCAGTCAGGCTTTGTCATGACTGAAGAGCTGCTGCGCTATCTCTTCTTATATCTGACCTTCTTAGGTATGGTCGAGGTAGCCTATGAGCGCGGTCACATTGCAGTAACCATTCTCTCTGATGCCCTGCCGCGTCAGTTAAGAACCGGTCTGCACATCGTAGGCTATGTCCTCGCTCTTGCTGTACTGTGGATCCTGGTGGACGGCTCCTTCACCTATTTTGCAGAGTCTGAAACCTCTGTAGGTCAGGTGACCGGCATTCCGTATCAGTTCATTGTAGCTGCCTTAATTTTCGGCGCCGTAGGCGTGCTGGTCTTTATCCTGCGCGATCTGCTTTTAGCCCTGCGCTGCTTCTTTGTCACCCATGAGGAATTCCCGCCGCGCTTTGTGGATGAGGATCTCAAGGCTCTGCAGGAAAAAGAGCAGCAGACTTCGGATGAGGAGCGTTAATCATGGAAATCTTTGTCTTTATCGGCTCACTCTTTCTCTTCCTGCTGATGGGGATCCCTGTCGCTATCGTGCTGCTGCTCTGCTCGGTAGTGCTGATGTACACCATTGACATGTTCGATCCGATGATGATCGCACAGCAGGTCATGACCGGTGCAGATTCCTTTATTCTGACCGCCGTACCGTTCTTCATGCTCGCAGGCGAGATTATGAAGGAAGGCGGCATCTCACAGCGCCTCATCTCCTTCGGTCAGGTGATCGTCGGACGCTTCAACGGCGGTATGGGCTATGTAGCCATTCTGGCCTCCATGCTCTTTGCCGGTCTCTCCGGTGCAGCCATCGCTGATGTGGCAGCCTTAGGCGCCGTGCTCATTCCTATGATGGTCAAATGCGGCTATGACAAGCCGAGATCCACAGGTCTTATCTGTGCTTCTGCCCTGTCTGCCCCGATCATTCCGCCATCGATTCCGCTGATTATTCTCGGTGTGACCGTCAACCTCTCCATCGGCAAGCTCTTCATCATGGGTATTGCCCCAGGCATCATGCTCGGCGTGATCCTGATGGTGACCTGGTATTTCGTGGTCAAGAAGGACGGTTATCACGATCGCGTGGTGATCTCAGGCAGTGAGGCCATCAGGGTCTTCTTCAATGCCATCCCAGCTCTGATGCTGCCGGTCATCATTATCGTCGGTATCCGCTTTGGTATCTTCACCCCGACCGAGGGTGGTGCCGTGGCAGCCGTCTATGCCTTTGTGGTGGCCTTCTTCATCAACCGTGAGCTCAAGTTAAAAGAGTGCCCGCGCGTGTTCTTCAACGCAGTGCGTACCTCGGCAGTCGTGATGTTCCTGGTGGCCGGTGCCTATCTGGTCGGCTGGCTCATCACCATGGCACAGGTGCCGGATCAGATTGTGGAACTGTTAAAGGATCTGGTCAACCGCCCAACCATGCTGCTGATTGTGCTCAACGTGGTCTTCATCCTGCTCGGTATGGTGATGGATATTACCCCGATCATCCTGATCTTCGCTCCGGTCTTCTATCCTTTAGTCAGAGCCGCCGGTATCGATCCATACTACTTTGCCCTGCTGATGGTCGTGAATCTTTCTATCGGTCTGATTACCCCTCCAATGGGTTCAGTCCTGTTCGTCGGTTGTTCGGTAAGTAAGCTTGCCATTCAGAAACTGGTCAAAGGCATTCTGCCTTTCCTCCTCGCTGAGTTTGCTTACCTGATTGCTTGTATTGTCTTCCCTCAGCTCATTATTGCACCTGCAGAATGGATGATGGATTAGTCTGTAAATATGTGGAGTATTACCATGAAAAAAACTAAAGTTGCCTTTGCTGTCCTCGCTTCCGCAGTGATGATGACCCTGTCCTCATCTGCCCTGGCCAAAACCTATACCATCCGTGTAGGTACCTTTGCCGGCCCAGATCATCCAGTGACTGAGTCCATCAATTACTTCAAGCAGAACATTGAAAAAGAATCCAAGGGACAGATCAAGGTTCAGCACTTTCCTAACAATCAGTTAGGCCCTGAAGAGGCTGTGGTTGATCAGATCAAGCGCGGCACCATTCAGATGGCGGTGACCGGCTCTCAGATCAAGAAGGATGAGCCGAACATCGGTCTGTCTGACGCCCCATACCTCATTCATTCCTGGGAACAGGCCCGCAAGGCTTATGACGAGGAAGGCATGAAGATCATGTCCGGCAACTATGAAAAGAACACCGGCGTGAAGATCGTAGGCTACATGATCAACGGTTTCCGTGAGCTGTCCTCCAACCGTCCTGTAACCAGCATCGATGAGCTCAAGGGCCTGAAGATCCGTATTCCAAACAACGAGATCCATGTGCACCTCTTCGAAGCCTTAGGCACCAACAACGTGATGATGCCGCTGCCTGAAGTGTACAACGCCTTAGAGACCCACATGATTGACGGTCAGGAAAACCCTTATGCCACCATCTTGGCCGCAGGCTTTGGTGAAGTGCAGTCTGATATCCTCGAGACCCGTCACATGTTCGCTATCGCTCCGTTCTTAATGAACGGCAAGTTCTACAACTCTCTGCCGGACGATCTCAAAGCCTTAGTCGACACCTGGACTAAGAAGACCGTTGAATATAACTGGGAAATCTCTGAGAAGAACGATAACGACTGCAAGAAGGCCCTCATGGATAAGGGCGTCAAGGTTCATGAAATGACCCCTGAGATGCAGAAGGCTATCGACGAGAAGATGACTGCTTTCTACGACTGGTTCAAGACCATCATTCCTGATGCTCAGAAGTGGATCGATCACTGCAAAAAAGCAGATGCTAAATAATTAGTTATAAACTGCATGAAACCCCGCTCCCTATACAGGCTGCGGGGTTTTTTATGCTCTCTTTGAGCAATTAGGTTTAGGCCTAAAACCAGAGCGTCCTGAGCAATCTTTTGACTGTCAGCACATTTAAACTGAAAAATCTGTGAGTTTTTAGATTAAAGGTCATAAAATTAGATTTATGACTTGTTCAGAAGCTGAACTATATAAAAGGTAAGAAGTAACTTTTCTTGCCTTTTAATTGTGTGAATTCCATGGCATTACACTTTCCAATACTTCGTTTGAAATTGAGTGGGATTTATAACTAGTGATGGTTCCTCTGTTATCTTTTTCAAATTCAATCTCATTCATATGCTCTGTCATAACAGAAATAGCTTTTCTCATGTATGTTTCAAACTCAATCCCGTGCATCTGGGCAGTTTTATATAATGAATAAAACAAGCCCAGATTATCTGCTCCCGCTAAATCACGATTTAGATTGTACTTTTTCAGTGTTCACCGTCGTTAGGGTCATTAACATAATCGACTTCGCTATATCCTTTATGTAAAGTGATTTGGTGTGGTGTATTCGCTGGAATTGTATATG
>JAILLS010000028.1 GCA_024693025.1 Succinivibrio sp.
TGTCCGCACAGGACAATCACGTTATGCTCACATAATAAATTAAGCAGTTCTTCACGTTTCTGCTGCTCCTCGCTCTTACCATAGAGCAGAAAGCTTAAATCACCTCGCGCAATCGGCAGCACCGGATAATGAGTAATCACAAAGGTATAGCGGGCCTTGGCATGCGCCGTAAGCTGTTGCTTTAAGAAATCGAGATCAGGCTTGATGCAGTTAAAGAAAATAAAGACATCGTTTTCCTTTTCAAGCGAATAGTTAAAGTTGTCAAGCGGTGACCCTTGAGGCAGCAGAGCGCTTAGATAGGGCTTAAGAGTGGCATCTAAGGCAGAAGATGCCCCGGCGCCTGCATACTCATGATTGCCAGGTGTAATATAGACCGGGACCTTGAAATTGGCTTTGAGCAGCTTCAGCACCTGAGCATACATCTTGGCGGCAAGCGCCTGAGAGCCGGCATGACCATGGGCAAAATCTCCCACCTGAATGGCAAACAGACTCTGCTCAGAGGCCTGTCCTGCCTCCTCAAGGAGAGCATGGGAGGGAGCTGCGCCTTCCCAGCTTGACAGATTGCGCGACAGCGTGCGCTGATGCTGACTTTTATGCTGCTCAAAGTATGCCGCAGTATGTAAGTTCTGCGCATCATAGTGCAGATCTCCAAGCATGACGAGCTCATAAGCCAGTGCTCTGAGAGGTATAAGACTCAGAAGTAACATGAGGATGAAGCCTAAGGCCGTGGTGTTTAAATTAAACGCTGACTTTAAGATCCGCTGCTGCATAGGAAGCCTGCCTGAACAATTTACACAATTAAGATAAGTTTAAACAAGGAGCTCACTTAGCTCAAATTAAAAGCAGTCTGTATTATAGTGAGGCAGCATAAGACAATAGGTTTTACCGAGGCAGAATTTTTACAAAAAAGCCTACCAGAACCATGCAGGAGCTGACTGCATAAGGTTCAGGCCGGTGGTTTGGACACAAAGAAATCCTGATCGCAGGTGCAGATCAGGATACATAGACTTAACTTTAGGCGATAAAGTTAAAGAGACTTTATCAGCGCGCAGAGTCGCTTGGCATGCTCCTGTGCCTTCTGCCTGAGCGCTTTTAAATCCTCATCGCTGCTCACTCCCGGCACATACATCATGCCGCCGGAGCAGACAGGAGGCAGATAGTTAAGGCCGCACAGCACGCTCGCAGCTTCATAGGGAGCTAAAAACTCTTCGATGGTGTGCTTGAAGAAACCGTCAGGCGCATAATTCTCAAGCGGTGCACCGGCGGTTACCGACAACAGCAGCTTTTTGCCTTTAAGCGCCGTGCCGTTTGAGCCATAGGCAAAGCCGTGAGCAAACACATCTTCAAGATATTTCTTGAGCAGTGCCGGGATGCCATACCAGTACAGCGGGAACTGCCAGATGATGAGATCGGCCTTGACTAAAGACTGCTGCTCCTTGTCAAGATCAAACTTATAATCAGGATAAAGTTCATCGAGTTTATGAATCTCTACGGACGGCAGACTTGATTTGAGTTCCTCGAGAATGGTTCTATTGGCCACCGAATGCTCAAGATCAGGATGTCCGCTGATCACCACTACATTTGCCATATGCAGTTCTCCTCAATTAGCAAGGTTAGGGCCTGTCCTGCTTACTCTGTTAAAGCAGGGGCTTAAAGGACAGGCGGAGGTTTAAGTTTAACACCGGAGTAAGCAGATCAGGCCGGATTGAATTTATCCTTGCCCTGTCTGCACAGAGGGCAGCGCCAGTCAGCCGGAAGGTCGGCAAAGCTGGTGCCCGGGTCGACATTCTGGGTACTGTCGCCTAAATCAGGATCGTAAACATACCCGCATACGCTGCAGACATATTTGCCGGAGGCTGTGGTATAGACAATCTCATCTAATGGCAGCGTTTCAGTTGGCCTGTTCAGATCGACCACGCGCAGCGCCTCAAGATTCTCATAGCCAAGCGGCGTATGGGTGGACAGATAGACAGTAGGGTGGTTCTGAATAAAAGTTCTGACCTGATTTAAGGTCTCACGTGCAGCAGCCTGATCCTCATAGACGATGGAGAGCTTGTTGGCATACAGAGCCTCATCCGTATAGGTAATATCACCATGGAACATGAAGAACAGACCATCCTTTTCAGCCATGATCAGACTGTTGCCCCTGGTATGACCGCAGGCTTTGATGAAGTAAACGCCTTCTGCAATTTTCTGAGAATGCGGGAAGTTGTAGTAGGGGCCGTCTGAGAAATCAGCTCTGACAATATTCCCTCCTGTAAGATTCATGGCATCGGCATCCTCTCTGCCGATATAAACCTTGGCCTTAGGGAAGGCTGCGAGCATGCCGGTATGATCTTCATGCTTGTGGGTGACCAGGATCTTGCTGATCTGTGAAGGCTTATAGCCGACCTCAGCTAAAGCATCAAGATAATTCTTAATCTTAGAGCCGATATAGATGGTACTGTCAGGATCTGCTTTAAACTCAGGAGTATTCTCCGGCATGCCGGTATCCACCAGAATCACCTCATCGCCGGTATCTATCACATAATTCTGCAGACTTGAACGATATTTGACGTTCTTATCAAACTTGTCCTGACCTTCTTCTCCGCCCATGGCAAAAGGCTGAGTCATAAAGCCTTTCTCATAGAGCTTGACTACTTTGATTTGCATGATGGCTCCTTGTGAATGGATTAACAGCAAAATGCTGAACTACAGCTAGGCATTGTGGCACAGCCATTCCTGCCTCACAATCTACAAATCATGAGATTTTTCTCATAATGAGAGAAATAAGAGTATTTATCTCATTTCAGGGCTGAGCTGCTGCCTGTTTTATCAGTAAAAGTACTGCTGCAGATACAGAGGCAGGGATCTGACCAGGAGCTGAGCCAAGTCCTTGCTCTGCATAAGATACTTGCCTAACAGCCAGTCAGAGACAATGGCCACACAGCCGGTACAGTAGAGGCGGATATAGATCTCCTCACTCTCCTCAAGCTGTGCCGTCCCTTTGCATTTAAGCAGCCGCTGTGAAAGAAAATTATAATTGATTTCAACCATATGGTATCTGAAGGCATCCAGGCCCCGGGTGTGGAGCAGCAGATTGACAAGATAGGATTTCTGTTTGGCATACAGAAGCAGGCCGTCTGCAACCATGTCCTCAAAGGAGTAATTCTTCTCATCCATGCGGTCAATCAGACGCTGGACCTTAGTTGAATAGTCATAGGCGATAAGCTCATACTTATCCTTGAACTGACGGTAGAAGGTGGCCGCAGAATATCCGCAGTTGTCGGTGATCTCCTTAATGGAGATCTTATCGACCGGCTTGTGTTCCGCAAGCTGCAGAAATGATTCAATTAGAAGCTCTTTGGCGCTTTTGCGTTTCATCTTCACCTAAACTCTGAACATGCAGGGCATCAAGACCATATCACCATGCAGTCTAACTATAATCACTGCCTGCTGCCGATGCAAGCGCAAGGCGTTTTAAATGCGCTAAGCACCAGGGCAGAGTGTGCACAAAAGCCTGGTCAGCATGTACATGACGGGGTAGTCAGCATTGATGTTTCTCACCTGTTATGACGCAAACAAGAACCTCTCCTAAAGTCCCGGAACTTTAACCATCACTACAAGATCACAGCAGCAAAACGCTCAAAAATTCATATGGCCAATTTAGAAGCTAATATTTGTTCAAATGCAAAAAATTAAAGAGTACCTGAGGTCTTAAGACCAGGGGAAGTTTTGGGGTGCCAAAGTTCTTGAAGAAAGCGCAGCTATCATTCCTGTTATAAAGGTAAAAAGCACAAAATAAAGGCTATGCCTGAGTCTTTTAGGACCTGCGGCAGGCACAGATTTAATACTAGCTTTTTGTTATAAAATAAATTTAATGAATATTTCTGGCTGCAGGAAGGTATG
Source organism: Succinivibrio sp. (assembly GCA_024693025.1). Lineage (GTDB taxonomy): Bacteria > Pseudomonadota > Gammaproteobacteria > Enterobacterales > Succinivibrionaceae > Succinivibrio. Next base: position 3,889 of record JAILLS010000028.1, read on the forward strand.
TCAGACCGTGTTTGCTAAGCTTTGTTCAGACATTAAAACTGTAGCTTACAGTGTGATTTAGCTTACAGATCGACATAGCATATCAAACAATGTTTTAAATATGTAGTATAATTTACACATAATTATTTGATTAACCACAGACGAGAGCTGTTTTTTTGGAGATGCAGAATTTATGAGTGATCAGGCTATTAATGAACAGGAGCTCAAGGAAAATCTGTCCCTGCTGGCCAGAGCTTCCATTGAAAATTTACAGAGAATTTTTACCACCGCACCTTTAAATCTTAGCTGGGATGAGATTGAAGAGAGATTAAAGCAG
>JAILLS010000052.1 GCA_024693025.1 Succinivibrio sp.
ATTAAAATTCTTGAGAAATTTACCCGCAAGAAGCCACAGAACCTGACAGCCTGGGATTTACTTGCCGAAGCCTATCAGAAGTCAGGGAATCGCTGCAGCCTGCTGCAGGCTCAGGGTGAGGCGGCAACACTCAAGGCCCAGTACAATGTGGCTATCGGTAAACTTAATGAGGGTCTTAACACCTGCCAGGACAGCTATACAAGAGAGATCCTGAAAGCCAAGATAACCAAGGTAAATGAACTGCGCAATTTTGATGAAGGTATCAATCAGAGCATGCGCTAGCGGCTATAACCTGCTTAATAAAAGGAATGGTCAGCTCACGCTGGGCCTGCAGAGAGGAATCCTCAAGCTTGTCTAGAAGAGAGGAGAGCTTAGCTAAATCATGATTAAAATGATTTACAAGAAAGAGTGCAGTTTTTGAGCTCAGATTAAGACCTCTCAGCTCTGCCTTTTGCTGCAGCGCAACTGCACACTGCTCGGTATTCAGATACTTAAGTTCGCCACAGATCCCGCTGCCTAAACGGGTATTAAGGTCCCTGCGTAAATAGGCAATCTTATCAAACGAGCAGCTTGCCGTGGTCACTAATACTCCAGTCTTGGCATCTGTCCAGCGATTAAACACACTAAAGAGCAACAGCTCCCACTGCTCATCTCCTGCCACACTGTCTACGTTATCTAGCAGTACAACCCGCGGCAAAGAGGTATTTAGAACCTGAGGCCCTAAGGCTTTAGCAAGCTTTAAATCAAGCATAAAGCACTCAGCTTCTCTGCCCTCAAACTCACTTTGCAAAGCCTGCAGCAGATGAGACTTGCCACAATGCTCTTTGCCAAACAGATAAAAAAACTCATGGCTTTGAGAATTCTGCAGAGCTCTGTGGAGCTTTCCTACGAGCGCAGCATTGTCACCTGAATAAAATGAAGCTAAATTGTGGCGCTCATACACATGTAAAGGCAGCGCCACCTGATAGGGGGCTTTATCAGACATCAGTTAGAGGCAGTACCCTGAGCAGGCAACGGCATCTTCACCAAGCCAGAATTAGGAATTGAGGTAATCCGCATAGGATCTGCGCGTCCCACACCTCCCCAGGAACTCTGCACCGGGCCTGCCGAATTATTGAACTGATAGTGCCAGTCACCGATTTTGGTAAATTCACTTGCATGGGCAAAGGTGCCATCTAAGATCTCTGCAGAGCCCGAGGTGGCCACATCCATGATCACCCCTGCAGGACTATAGCCTACAATGCGGATTGAAGATTCATATCCATAGGTAACCAATGCAGATCTGATTGCTCTGTAGTCGGTAAGATTTGAGATACCGGAAATTGCGATGCGCACAAAACCCCGATAAGGACCGACAGCCATGGTCTGACCTAAAGTCGGTGCTGCAGCACTCTCAGTACTGCTGCCCTGGGTATTATTCATTAAAATCTGAGCAATATCCGTGGTCACCTGATGGGCAACGGTAGGATCATCACCGCTGCGATCTACTGCACCTAAGAGATGTCCTTCACCATCATAGACTTTAAGCTTAGTCTCAGTAAGTCCACGTGTGTTTTTAGCCATGGTACCCGCCACATAAAACTTGGCGTCATAACGACGGGATGCTGTTACCAGATTGGGATCCTCTGCGGCAATTACGGTATTGGCATTCACTAACTGAACATCATCTATGTCCATGACCGGAAAAAGCAGTCGATAATGATTGGTGTTAGCTTCACCAGCAAGCAGGGGGGCAATCTGATTAGGATTTGAGTCACTGACAAAATAATTAGATGAGGTGTCATAGAGCCAGATGAGCACCGGCTCACTTAAACCGCTCCATTGTACGGAGCGCTGCTCGGCTAAAACCTTTGAGAGCTTGTCACTGTCATAGCTGACACTCAGCATCGTTCCCTGCAGGGAAGCCTGAGAAAAAGCGGCACCCGCATCCTGAACCTTAAGTTTGGCAGTGCTATTAGGATCCAGTGCCGAAACCGCCTGATTTAAGCTCTGCATAATGGCCGCATCTAGGCTCTCAGTTACAGGATATGAAAAAGATAAATCCTCTGCCTGAGCCAAAGAGGCCCCGACACAGAGAGAAAGGAATCCAAGAACAGAATGAAATTTCACGGTTTTCTCCTTTTGATTGCCCGATTATTTTAACATATCCCTAAAAATTAAGCTTAAATGAGCTTACGCTCAGTGCAAATTGTTTCAAGAAGATAAGCCTGCTCAAAAATCCTACCTTTAATCGAAATTAAACTACCCTTGGAGTCTTTCAGGCTGAAACTTATATGCAAGCTTACGTTATATTAAGTCTACCGCATTACGCATGAATAAGAGAGTATAGGAACTTTATAGCGCTACTTTTTTAAGCAGCTTTAGGTTAAAATTAGCGTCAGCAAGTTTTTGGAGTACGGATATGTCTAACTTAACCTATAAGGATGCCGGAGTCGATATCGATGCCGGAGAAGCTTTAGTTGAACGCATCAAGGCCCCGGTTAAACGGACCACAAGACCTGAAGTCATCGGAGGCTTAGGCGGTTTTGGGGCTTTAACGAGGATCCCAGGCAAATATCATGAGCCTGTTTTAGTCTCAGGCACGGATGGTGTAGGAACTAAACTGCGTTTGGCCATCGATCTCAAAAAACACGATACCGTTGGACAGGATCTGGTTGCCATGTGCGTTAACGATCTGATTGTTCAGGGCGCTGAACCACTGTTTTTCCTCGATTACTATGCCACAGCCAAGCTTGACGTAGATACCGCTGCCACCGTAGTGACAGGCATTGCCAAAGGCTGCGAG
>JAILLS010000071.1 GCA_024693025.1 Succinivibrio sp.
GATCTTAGCTAAACTAGAGCTGATCTGCTGCGGATTATTCGCAGCTTGATTATCAGAGTCTGCCAGCATGCTGTTAATACTCGCTATGATTACTTCTGGTTCCAAGCGCTTTGTAACCAGATTGAATATGACTCTGAATGCATCTTTCATACTGTCTTCAACCTGAAAGTCAAGATTCTCCGCATTCAGGATCTTTACCTCCTTGTTATTAACATAATCATACTTATAAGGCGGGTGATTTACGAGCGGAGCAATCTGATGTCTAAGATAAGATTCTACTGTTATGCCTAAATCACTATTCTTATTAAAACTGTTGACGAACTGTTCATTAAGCCTGTCCATGGTTGACCTGATAAATTTCTCAGCATGCTGCTTGGCAGACATTACCAGCAGTGCCGAGCTGCTCTCTGGGGTAAAGCCACGTGACAGCCTATTTAAAGCCTGACCGCTAACCCTGCTATTATCCCTGCAGATCTCATCAGGAGTACCTGCTTCAGCGACTGCTGTTCCGTTAGCTCTTTTGAGCAGTTCAATCAGATTATTGCCCTTCTCACGCGCATTGCCGATGTTGAAGAAACACTGAAACTTATGCCACAGACCTGCTTCCTTGATAGTCTGACCATCATTAGAAAGATAATAATCCTTGTTAGTGTCAAACTGCGCGTGCGGAAGAGCAGCAATATTTACGTTACTCATTTACAGTCCTCCCAAGACTTTAAGACCAGAATAATCCTTTTTATGGTAGGACTTAGGCAGCGCTTAAATCCACCACAATAACCTTAAGTTTCAAGCTTAATCATATTATAAGTCATTTTTCTTATGACATTATATTTTATCTACATTATATAAACAATTATTGTGAGTTTGATCACAGTTTCTACCAAGATAGACACTGCGCATCTAAGCAAGTCTGAGTGCTGCTCTAAGGTGTCTGTCACTTCCTGAGCAGAAGCTGTCAGGCTCTAATCAGGAGGAGAGTCTGAGCGGCTTTTGGCGTCTTAATTTTTACCGTGTTCTGCTACTAATTTCTGCCTCAAAAAAATGGTATAATCGCCGCAAAATCTGCATTTATCTAAATAGTCCGCGTCAAGGACTCAATATGGAAACAATATGAAAAAAACCAAAATTGTGTGCACTATCGGACCTAAATCTGAGCATAAAGAGGTACTGCATGCCCTGCTTAAAGCCGGCATGAATGTAATGCGTCTGAACTTTTCACATGGTGATTATCAGGAGCATGGTTCACGCATTGATACCTTAAGAGAGCTGATGGCAGAGACCGGTTTTCAGGTGCCGATCATGCTTGACACCAAGGGACCGGAAATCCGTACCACCACCAATGTCAACGGTGAAGATTTAAATCTGGTGGCAGGACAGAAGATCACCCTGACCACTGACGCTTCCGTGGTAGGCACCCTAGAGCGCATTTCAGTGACCTATGCTGATTTAAACAAGGACGTCAAGGTCGGCGATACCGTGCTGCTCGATGACGGTCTGATTGCCCTGAAGGTTGAGAGCATCGAGGGCACCGAGATCCACTGCGAGATTCAGAACAACGGTCAGCTCGGTGAGCATAAGGGCATTAACCTGCCGTTCTCCCATATTTCCATGCCGTTCCTCTCTGAGCGTGACAAACAGGATCTGCTCTTTGGCATTCAGAAGAATGTCGACTATGTGGCAGCCTCCTTTACCCGCTCCAGACGCGATGTGCTCGACATCCGCGAATTTCTGGATGCCAATGGCGGTCAGGATATTCAGATTATCTGCAAGATTGAGAATCAGGAAGGCATCGATAACTTTGAGGATATTCTGGCGACCTGTGATGCCATCATGGTAGCCCGCGGCGATATGGGCGTGGAGATCCCGGCTCAGGAAGTGATCTTTGCGCAGAAGCATATCATCAAGCGCTGCAATGAAGTGGGCAAGCCGGTCATCACCGCCACCCAGATGCTCGACTCCATGATTAAGAATCCGCGCCCTACCCGTGCCGAGGCAGGTGACGTGGCCAATGCCATTCTGGACGGTACCGATGCCGTGATGCTCTCAGGCGAAAGTGCCAAGGGCAAATATCCGGTCGAAGCCGTCACCACCATGAGCAATATCTGCGTGCGCACTGACGAGGAAGTTGACTTCAAGTCCTATCTGACCGATGAATATCTGCGCCCTGCAGTGCCTGAGGCTGTCTGCAAGGCTACCGTGGAATGCTCTGAGCTCCTGCACTCCCCGCTGATTGTGGTGGCCACCGAGCATGGCAGAACCGCCAGAACCATCCGCAAATACTTCCCAAGCGCCTTTATTCTGGCCTTAAGTCCGCATGAGAAGGTAGTCAAACAGCTCTGCCTGGTGCGCGGCGTAATCCCAAGACTGGTCAAGCGCATCAACTCTACCGACGAATTCTTCTCTCAGGCTATAGAGATTGCCAAGGAACTGGGACTTGCCCAGGAAGGCGAGAAGATTGTACTGGTCAATGGTGCGCTTTCAGCTGACGGCTCAGCCAACACCATGTCCGTACATACGCTCTAGTCAGAAGCTTTAAGCAAAAAAAACCCATGATTCACATCATGGGTTTTTTTATGTCAGAAATCAAAACTTAAAAGCGCCTAGCCTTTAGAGAGGATCTGCTCGTTAGCCTGCTGTTTGACGCTCTCAGGGATCTGGTCCCAGGCCTGCTTGATCGGCATGATTAGATGGATCACTTCATCAATTGGCTCCACATCCAGCGAGGATGACGCATTATTGAGCTGCTCTTTCATATAGTCATACAGAGCATACATGCGATTGCCAAAGGCCGGATCCTGTTTCATGTCAAGCGAAAGCTGCAGTCCATTGATAATACCCACCGCTTTTGACAGTCTGTCTGACTTATATTCAAAGTCATTGCGGGATATTGCACCTTTGGCCTGGGCCAGACGCTCAATTAAGCCTTCAAACAACATCTGAATAATCCGATGCGGGGTGGCTACCGCGATCTCCGCTTCTAGGTTAGTCTTCCTATAAGCCTTTAAATTTCTGCCGTACATTGAATATCTCCTGCAATTTTCAATCTCGGAATAACCTTTCTAATTTAATTAACGACCTCGCGCCGTTTTTTTTTAGTCCTTTTTTTGCAAAATTCAGGGAATTTTTTTGAGATCTATTAAACAGAAACTCCGCAAACCTGAAGTTTACGGAGTCTTTACCGAGCAGGTCTTAGCTAGACCTGAGCATCTAGGAGCAACCCTTTTAAGGCATCCTTCTTTTCATCTGAAGTGGCTGAATTGGTCTCAGTGTATTCACGCAGCCGCTTGCTCATCTCTAAGAATTCCTCGGACGGGATCTGACGGATTAAATCCTCAGTTGCCTTGTCGGTTACACTGACCACCGTATCTCCGAGATCCTTATCCACCGAGAAGGACAGGTCGATATTCTGCTTGTTCAGAGACTGCATCAGAGCCTTGGCTTCCTCACGGGCAGCTTCTGCCAGCTCTTTCTCGCGCTCTTCGTTCTCCTTTTCTGCCTGCTCTTTAGGAGAAAGACCATTCTTGGCCAGCTGTTCAGTCTCTTCAGCCTGAGCGCTTGAGCCTACCGCGGCTGCAGCATCACCTGAAGATTTAGCCAGACCCTCTTCACTGAGCTCCACCTCAGGTGCAGGTCTCTCGCGCGGATAGCCTACATCATTTCTGACGGACGTACCTGAAGCATCTGTCCCAACCTCAGCCTTGCTGACCTTGCCTAGGTCCTGCGGCGAGCTTGAGCCATAGCTTGAAATTGAAGACATCATTTCCATTTTTTCCTCCTACCTTGAGGAGCAATATTTATAACTGTTCAGGGGACAGTAGTGACACTCATCCCTTTTCTTACTTAAATTAACGGTTCCTAAATTAATTTCTTTAGAAAATATCTTAAAAAATTTAAAAAAACTTATTATTTAATTGATTTAAAACGATCTGTTTTATGAAAAAAATTTTTTTAAAGGCGCTTTTACCCCAGGCTTTGACAGCCTGACGCACCAATATGTAAGCTCTGTCACAAAATGAGTTAGGCCTGAACGCTTAACGCGGCTTTAGACTTAGCTAAACTCTGCTTAATTAGCCTGGATTAGAATTGAGAAGAACAGATAGCAGCAGGCGCTGCCTCAGGATAGAAACTCACAGCTTATGCCGCCTTGGGTCTTAAGCAAAGTTTACTCCTCCCCGCTCCTGCTAACGGGGAGGAGAAAGTAAGTGCCTAGGCCAGCAGGCGGGCGGCATCGAGGCTGTTGAGATTAGCCTGCGCGCCAAAGCCCTGACCGCCTGAGAGCATGGCGGCAAGATCTGCTGCCATGGCTTTGGCACTGTCCTTATCCAGTTTCAGCTCTGAGGAGGCCACCTCGTCGCTGAGCTTGCTCTGCACCTTGACCACAGCAGAAGACTCGTTCTGCGGCAGCTGTCCTGAGACCTTGCCCTGCTGATCATGACTGCTGACATTCAGGGCACTTAAGGCTGATGTAGAAACAGTATTTAAACTAATCATAATTTTTTCCCTCGCTTAATATTATAGTTTATAAGGTCAGATGTAATCAAACAGAGATGAACCCTGAACCTTGGTAAAAATCTGCCTGGACGCCTGCAGCTGCTGCTGATACTGCACCAGCTCTGAAGCTGTGGTAAAAGCATCCGCCTGGGTGACATTGGCTAAAGTTTCAGTTTTGGTGGTGGACATGCCCTCATTAGCTTCAAGCACGCCTTCCATTTCAAGCTCACGGGAGCCGACGCGCCCGCGATACATATCGTACTGATCCATGGCATTGATCACGGTCTCCTGAGCCTCGGCAAGCCGTCTGGCCCGATCCTGAGAGGTCAGATCCGGATCACGCAGCACCTCAACCATCTTGGTGAGCTGATTTA
>JAILLS010000117.1 GCA_024693025.1 Succinivibrio sp.
TCTACTTAAGGTTTACGCACCGATCTGCGCTGCGGTCCTCGTCTCCTGCCATCTGAGCCTTTAGAGAACACCTCCCGCTCAAAGCGCCTCTCCCGCTCGTCGCGCTTGACTTTGCCGACCCGATGGGCAGGCAGATTGGCCCTGGACTGGGTCTGTCTGTAGGGACGCTGCTGCGAGGCAGTCTTTGGTACTAAAGGTGCGCTCGGGGTATTGCTCTCATCTAAAGGGGCGAGCATCGCCACCTTGCGCAGGCTGTTGATCTCCGCAACTGACAGTTCCCTGAACTGCCCTGCCTTGAGGCTGGGATCAAGCTTGAGATCGGCATACTGAATCCGGATCAGTCTGGCTACCTGCAGGCCTAAAGCTTCAAACAGCCGTCTGACCTCACGCTTGCGGCCTTCCTTCAGAGTGCAGTGATACCAGTTATTGCGCCCGCTGCCGCCGGCAAAGACCAGCTTGGTAAAGTGAGCAGGACCATCCTCAAGCTCAACCTTGGTTGTTAAGGTCTCAATCTGCTCCTCACTCAGCTCTCCATATACGCGGGCGGCATAGACGCGCTCGATCTCCATCTTTGGATGCATCAGGTTATTAGCCAGCTGTCCGTCGGTCGTAAAGAGCAGCAGCCCGGAGGTATTCAGATCAAGCCTGCCGATATAGATCCAGCGGCTGCCTTTGAGCAGCGGCAGATGATCAAACACCGTAGGCCTGCCTTCAGGGTCCTCAAGCGTGGTGACCTCGCCTTCCACCTTATGGTACATCAGCACCCGGCAGGCTGTGGAGGCATGTTCGGAGGGCAGCACGGTCCTGCCGCTGATCTTAACTACCTCAGTTCCTGAAATTTTATCGCCAAGCTTTGCCACTGCACCGTTGACCGTGACCGCGCCTTCACTGATCAGAGCCTCTATAGCCCGCCTTGAGCCTAAGCCAAGATTTGCCAGTACCTTTTGAATTCTGTCACTCATGCATATACCTTATAAACAATATATCCTGCCGCAAGAAGCACACATAGCCAGCCCAGGCGATCAATATTGCGCACCAGAGCCTGCTCCATACGCTTGCCGCCCAAGGCTATCAGCAGAGCCTCCAGACTGAAGCGCAGACCGCGTCCTGCCAGAGACACCACTAAAAAATATCCGATTGCCAGCATGCCGGCTGATCCGGTTGCCCATACGCTCTCTGCGGCCACCGCACCGGAGGTAATGGCAATCACCTTGTAGGGGATCGGCGTGAAGGCTCCTATAAAGACCATCAGAATACCAAACTCATAGGTAAACCAGTGGCGCACCGTATTCATCTCTTCGCGATAATGGAACCAGTCGATTAAATCGGAAATATAAGGGTCGTATAGAAAATAGCCCAGATAATACCCAAAAAACGCTCCGCACACCGAACTTAACGTGGTCACCAGGGCATAATGCCAGGCCCGTCCCGGTTTAGCCAGACACATCGGGGCCAGCATCACATCCGGAGGAATGGGAAAGAAAATTGATTCAATGAAGCTGTCCAGGCACAGAAACCACGGCGCCCACCGATGCTTGGCTAACCTGAGACAGTATTCATAAAGGAGAGAAAATATATGCATGACACTTTTTCAAATAAAGAATTGCGCTATTATAGCCTAAAATACAACTATTCTATGGAACAATGGCGGAAAAAGAGGGCCTATGACAGACAGCACAGCAGGTGAGGGAATTGAAACCCTGTCTTTCTCCATCTTCGGACAGAGTTACACCTTAAAATGCAAAAAAGAGCAGAAGGAGAATCTGCTGGACGCAATTAATGTGGTGCAGACAAAAACGGCCAAGCTGCTCAGAGACAACCCCACCCTCGCACCTCAGCAGGTTGCAATCCTTACCGCCATAGAAATTCAGTCGTCTCTGCAGAATTTTACGACCACCAATACTCCTTTCCAGAAGGAGGCCTTTGATCAGGTGCGCAAGATGAAGCGCTCCCTTTTGTGCGCCTTAAAAGCCAATGACTAATGAGCATGCTCGAGAGCAGCTGCGCGAGAAACTGAAAAAAAGCAGACAGCAGCTTGAAAATCGCGCTCAGCTTGAAAGACAGGCGATGACGAGGCTGCTTGAGCATCCCTATCTCAAAGAGCCCCGTCTGATTGCCTCCTATCAGAGCCTGCCTGATGAACTCAATACCTGGCAGCTCAATGAGCAGCTGCTTAAATCAGGGCATACTCTGTCCCTGCCGGTCATGCTGCCAGGTCATAAGGGTAAGATGAATTTCTACAAGGTCAGCAGTCTTGCTGAGCTTAAGGTCAACTCCTACGGGATCAGCGAGCCTTTGGCTTTAGAGGAGCTTAAACT
>JAILLS010000031.1 GCA_024693025.1 Succinivibrio sp.
TCACCGATATTGCTAAAATCACTGCTCTCACGCACCTGATTGGTCTGCAGCCAGCCGATAAACAGGCAGATCCCAAAGAAGGCTAAAATCAGAACCCAGGTGCTTCTGGTCAGAAAGTTACCTGAACCTACTGAGCCAAACACCGTGTTCGAGGCACCCGCACCAAAGGAGGCACCCATGCCAGCTCCCTTACCCTGCTGCACTAAAATCAGAGCAACCATCGCGATGGCAATGATTAAGAGCACCACAATTGCAATTTCGTACATGTTAAATTCCTACCAAAAACTATTCAGACGCGGATCATACTATCATCTGCCCACTTTTTCAACCCAAACTTAGTCAGAACAGAGCCTGTCGAAGCTTACAGGCTCTGCAGAGCGAGGTCAGGAGCGCTAGACTGTTTCACCCGAGGACTGAGCGACAATCACATCGGCAATCTGAGCTGCCTTGTTTGACACGGTCTCCTCATCCTCGCCCTCAACCATTACTCTGACTACAGGCTCGGTGCCGGATTTACGCAGCAGCACGCGTCCGCTGTGTCCCAGCTCCTGCTCTACCTTATGCACCTCGGCAGTCACCTTGGTATCCGAGAGCGGATCAAAACCTGATGCGAGCCTGACATTGATGAGTTTCTGCGGCAGCATGGTGAGATCCTTTGAGAGTTCAATCAGATCCTTGTTCTGTCTGACCATGGCCTTTAACACCTGCAGAGCGGAGACAATGCCATCTCCCGTGGTGACATAATCAAGACAGATAATATGTCCGCTGTTCTCCCCGCCTAAGCGCCAGCCTTTCTCAAGCAGTCCCTCCATGACATAGCGATCACCGACCTTGGTGCGGATAAACTCGATCTGCTTCTGGCCAAGCGCCAGCTCAAGCCCGAGATTGGTCATCTGCGTACCGACCACGCCGCCATGCAGCTTATGGTTAAGCAGTCTGTCACAGGCGATGATATACATCAGATTGTCGCCATCCCGCAACTGACCATGGCTGTCGACCATCATAACGCGATCGCCGTCGCCGTCAAAGGCAATGCCCAGATCAGAATGCGTGGCGAGCACCTTGTCGATTAAAGCCTTAGGATGAGTTGAGCCTACGCCATCATTGATGTTGATGCCGTTAGGCTCAACGCCCATGGCGATCACCTCGGCTCCGAGCTCACGGAAGACCGAAGGCGCAATATGATAGGTGGCACCATGAGCGCAGTCCACTACCATCTTGACTCCGTCTAAGGAGAGCTGATTGCCAAAATTTGATTTGCAGAATTCTATATAACGTCCGGGTGCATCATCCTGTCTGAACGCCCGGCCAAACTCAGACGGACCAGACAGCGTGACCTCTTCATCAAGCTGCTGCTCAATGGCGGCTTCCACCTCATCAGGCAGCTTGGTCCCGGCGCTTGAGAAGAACTTGATGCCGTTGTCATAAAAAGGATTATGCGAGGCACTGATCACCACCCCCAGATCTGCTCTGAAGGCACGGGTCAGGTAGGAGACCGCAGGAGTTGGCATAGGGCCAAGCATCACAGTCGTCATGCCGGTTGCAATAAAGCCGGCTTCCAGGGCAGCTTCAAGCATATAGCCTGACAGACGGGTATCCTTGCCGATGATCACCTTGCCGCGATTGTTCTTCTTTAACACCTTGCCGGCAGCCATGCCAATCTTCATGGCAAAGTCAGGAGTTATCGGGAAGGTGCCGACGCGGCCTCTTACCCCGTCAGTACCAAAATATTTACGCTTCATACCTTTTATTACCTGTAAGTTAAGCCTGGGACTTGTGCACGCGGATCTTGTCACGCAGCTTCTTGAATCTGGAGATAATGCCCCGGGAGAGATTGAACGGCTTGGCCTGCTGTGAGGCAAGCTGCCAGGCGGCTATCGACATGGTCATCTCTGAGACATGCTCGGTTCTGATAATGCTCACTCCATGCTGTGTGGCAAACAGCGCAAGCGTGATGCCAATCGCACGGTTATCGCTTAAAAAGTCCTGCGTGGAAGGCAGGATAGCCGGCATACTCAGAGCAAGCGGCAGACCAAATGAGCGGAACGAGGTCAGACGTCCTAAAAGCTTCAGGCGCAGATTGGTCGGGACCGTACTGTCCACGGTCGGGTCAAGCATCAGCTGATGACGGTTAATCCCTGCACTCAGGCAGGCATCGATACGCTCAAAGAAGAATTCTGAAATCTCAGCTACGAGATCGGCTTTTTTATCAAACTCTGAGAGGGTCGGTGCGTTTGCAGGACGCTCATAGACCAGCATCACCGGAATCTTAAGCTTTGCCACCACGTCTAAAGCACCTTCTTCACGCAGCGA
>JAILLS010000078.1 GCA_024693025.1 Succinivibrio sp.
AAATCTTAAGCTTATTCCCTGGTCACTGCCACAAAGGCCTCGACCAGACGGTCAATATTTCTCTCGTTAAGACCTGCCACGCAGATTCTGCCTGAACCTACGATATAGACGCCAAAGTCAGCCTTAAGCTTCTCCACCTGCTCTTTGTTAAGACCTGAGAAGGAGAACATGCCGTTCTGCTCGACAAAGAACTTATAGTCACCAGCACCGGCAGCTGAGAGTTTGTCGACAAGCTCCTGACGCATCTTGTGGATGCGCTCACGGATCTCAGAGAGCTCCTGCTCCCACATGGAGCGCAGTCTTGTATCTGAGAGAACCTTTAACACCACCTTCTCGCCATGGGCAGGAGGATTGGAGATAGCGGTACGCACGGCAATCTTGATCTGAGAGAGCACGCGCTTGGCAGTCTCCACATCCTCACTGGTCACAGTCAGCACACCGACACGCTCACTGTACAGACCGAAGTTCTTGGAGAAGGAGCTGGCAATGAGCATCTCAGGGCAGTATTTATTTAAAATTCTCACGCCCTGGGCATCCTCATTTAAGCCCTTGCCTAAGCCCTGATAGGCAAAGTCCACAAACGGCAGAAGCTTGTGCTCTTTTAGGAAGGCACCTAAGGTCTCCCACTGTTCCACCGTAGGATCAACACCGGTCGGGTTGTGGCAGCAGGCATGCAGCAGAACCACATCGCCTTCCTTGGCCTGCAGAAGAGTCTCTAACATGCGCTCAAAGGCAAGGCTGTGATTGACTCTGTCATAATATGGATAGCGCTCAAACTTGATGCCTGCTGAGGTCATAATCTGATAGTGATTAGCCCAGGTAGGGTCTGAAATCCACACCGTGTTTGAGACATGCTGCTGATGAATAAAGTCAGCACCGATACGCAGAGCGCCGGTACCGCCAGGGCAGTGGCAGCTGACTGCCCGTCCGTCAGTGGCCAAAGGATTATCCTTGCCAAAAATCAGTTCACGGGCAAACTGACCATATTCAGGGAAACCGGTAATCGGCAGATAGGTTTTGCTTTTCTCTTCCTCAAGCAGGATCTGCTCTGCCTCTTTAACACATTTCATCACCGGGGTAATGCCGTCTTCGTTCTGATAAACGCCTACGCCCAGATTGATTTTGCTGCTGCGGGGGTCTGCCTTGAATGCATCAGTCAGACCTAAAATTGGATCGGCCGGAGCCTGTTCAATACGTTCAAAAAACATATATCTCACCTTTAAAAAAATTTGTAGCACTATAGCACCAAATGCCTTCAAAAGCACAGTCTGTGCAAAAAGGACAGTTTTTGTGCACTAAAAAAGCTAGTGCTGACCTTTAAAATTCATCCGATAATTGCGCTGACAGGCTCCTACCCAGGCCTTAGAGCGCCATCTAATCAGCATGGAAATGCCGCGCGTCCACTCATCAAGACAAAAGCCTATCCACACGCCTAAAAGCCCCATGCCCATAAAGACACTCAAAAAGGTACCTATGGTTACGGACACGCCCCACATGGAGAGAATGGCCATCACCACCGGGAATTTGGTATCCCCAACGGCCCGCAGCGAATTGATGATAATAATATTCAGGATGCGTCCTGGCTCCATAAAGAGAGTGAGCCAGAAAATCGGCGCTGCCATGCTTAAGACCTCCTCACTGTCAGTGAAGATTAGGAAAATCAGCCTGCCAAGGCCTAAAGGAATGGTAATGGCCACACAGATGGTAAAAATCATGCCGATTTTTACGGATTTCATCAGCTGCCTGTAGGCAAGCTTTAATTTCATCGCCCCGGCAAAATGGGCAATCAGAATCTCGGTGGCCATGCCGATAGCAATTGAGAAAATCATAAGAATCATGCACATCTGAAAGTAGATGCCATGGGTGGCAAGCGGGATAGCGCCTAAGGAGGCGATGACCGCGGTCATCACCATATACTGACTGTGCCAGGAGAGATTCTCCCCGGCGCCAGGCAGGCCGATACTTAAAATCTGCTTGAGAATTTTAAGCTTGAAGACAAAGAAAAAGCGCGGCACCAGACGCACCCGGGTGCGTTTTCTCACAAGATAGATAAAGACAAAGATAGCAACCGTGCGGCCAAGCACCGTGCTTATAGCCACACCTTCAACTCCCATTACAGGACAGCCTAAAAGCCCAAAGAGGAAGATACTGTTGCCCACTATGGTAATGAGATTGATAAGCACCGCTACATACATGGAGTCGCGGGTACACTCAAAGGCTCTAAGCAGCTGCGCACAGCACAGGCACACGGCCTCAGGCAGAAAGCCTAGAGCCAGAATCATCAGATAGGCCTGCGAGCTCTCCTTAATCTCAGGCGGCACCTGCATGATTTCTACAATCAGCCCTGAGCCAAAGAAGGTACTTAAAGAGACAATGCTGCCCCACAGGATATTAAGGCCAAGCCCCATATGCACGACGCGGCGGATCTTGCGCTTGTTGCCGTTGCCAAGACACTGTGCCGTCACCACACAGAGGCCGACATTGATAAAATTAAAGAGAATCAGACCTAAGTCAAAGACCTGATTGCCGACGGTCAGCTCTGCCACCGCCTCAACCGAGATCATGCCCACCATGGCCATATTGATCATCAGCGTGGCAAAATGCAGGCCGATATCCACAAAAATCGGCCAGCTGAGCCTGAAGAGTCCACGCGTGGTGATCTCCTGCGTAACCTGTATGGAATTGCTATCGCTCATAAGAGTTTAACTTTAAGATAAGATCTCCTGCCAGATGCAGGAGATAGAGAATTTAGAGAATCTTTGAGAGGAAGTCTTTAGCGCGCTCACTCTGAGGATTAGAGAACATCTGCTCAGGGGTGCCCTGCTCTAGAATCTGTCCTTCATCCACAAAGAGCACGCGATCGGCAACCTGTCTGGCAAAGCCCATCTCATGGGTAACGCACATCATGGTCATGCCTGATTCAGCGAGGTCGCGCATCACATCGAGCACCTCATTGACCATCTCAGGATCAAGAGCTGAGGTCGGCTCATCAAAGAGCATGATCTTAGGGCGCATGGCAAGGGCTCTGGCAATCGCCACACGCTGCTGCTGACCGCCTGAGAGTTCATCAGGGAAGGCATCAGCCTTCTCAGAAAGGCCTACTCTGGCTAAAAGCTCCCGTGCCTGCGTCTCAGCTTCCTTAGGGTCCTGTCTGCGCACCTTAAGCGGCGCCAGCATGATGTTCTGCAGCACCGTCATATGCGGGAAGAGGTTGAAATGCTGAAAGACCATGCCGACCTCAGCCCGGATACGGTTGATATTGGTGGACGGCTCAATCTGCTCGCCGTCAATGAAAATCTTGCCGGCAGTCGGCACCTCAAGATAGTTGACACAGCGCAGCAGGGTGCTCTTGCCTGAGCCTGAAGGCCCGATGACCACCACCACCTCGCTCTTGTTCACCTCAAGGTCGATACCCTTTAAGATCTCATGGGAGCCAAAGCTCTTGTGCAAACCCTGTATTTTAATCATCAGCTCACCTTCTTGGTGTTGAATTTTTTCTCAAGATAAGCCACCAGGCGGCTGATGGACAAAGTCATGATGAGATAGAGTATGGCTACGGCAGTCCAGATCTCCAAAGAGCCATAGGTCGAGGCAATGATCAGCTGTCCCTTACGGGTCAGCTCTTCAAAGCCGATGACCGAAACTAAGGAGGAGTCCTTGAGCATGGCGATAAATTCATTGCCAAGCTGCGGGATGATTCTGCGGAAGGCCTGCGGGATGATGATAAAGATCATGGTCTGCCCCCAGGTTAAGCCGAGCGACCGCCCTGCCTCACGCTGACCGCGGTCGATGGACTGAATGCCGGAGCGGAAGATCTCCGCCACATAGGCACCTGAATTGATGGAGCAGGCCGTCACCGCCGCCACAAAAGGCTCGATACGCATTCCGATCAGAGCAGGCAGCGCAAAGTAAATGATGAAAATCTGCACTAAAAGAGGCGTGCCGCGGATAAAGTCGACATAAACCTTAGCCGGCAGACGCAGCCAGGCATAGCTTGACAGCTCGGCAATACCGATAAAGAGGCCGATGCACACACCAAAGGCCACGGCCACCGCAGTAATCTCCATGGTCACCAGCGCCCCCAGACCTAGGAGGGGCAGGGAGTTGAAGATTAACTCAAGATCAAACATAGTAAAATTCCAGCCAAGGCTGCCGCCTTAAGCTGCAGCCTGAGATTAAGCTTATCTCTTATTCAAAAAACCACTTCTTGTAGAGCTCTTTGAGCTTGCCGGATTTCTCAAGCTCGGCTAAGCCGTCATTGATGATTTTGAGCATCTCGTCATTGCCCTTGCGTACGGCGATGCCGAAATCTTCAGCTTCCACCACGTCATCAAGAGCGACGAAATGATCCTTAGGGGCTTTGGAGAGGAAGAAGTCATTGACCGGCTTATCGGTGATAACAGCCTCGCAGCCGCGGGATTTAAGCTCCATATAAGCCTCAGGGTTGGTGTTGAAGGCCTTGGACTCCTTGGAGATCTTCTCGGCATACATAAGACCTGTGGTGCCGATCTGACCGCAGATCTTCTTATCCTTAAGATCGTCAATCTTTGCATACTTGTCGGCATTCTCCTTTAAGATCACGGCAGTAAGGCCTGAGTGATAGTAAGGAGTACTGAAATCAAGCTTCTTTTTGCGCTCGCTGGTGATAGTGATGCCGGAGATGGCCACATCAATCTGTGAGGTCATGAGAGCCGGGATGAGACCGTCAAACGGGCATCTGACAATTTCCACCTCATAGCCGGCCTTTTTGGCAATTTCATTGATGATATCAATATCATAGCCGATGGAATTGGTGTTTTCATCCAGGAATTCAAACGGAGCATATGTAGGCTCGGTACCTGCTCTGATCACTTTAGTCTCGGCCAGGGACTGACCCATCATCAGTACTGCACTTACGGCAAGTAATGGCTTTAAAAAATGTAATTTCATAATTATCTATCCTTTAACTTGATGACTTCAGGCAAAACTGTTCTGTCAGAAGCAATCTAGGGATTATACCTTGTTGCTCTATGACTCTCAAGCTGACAAAAAATGTGCACCTAAAGGCTAAAACTGCATAGATGCAGGCCTGCCCTGCGTCTGCTTGTCTCATTATGCCTTTTATATCAGCATTTACAGAGCTTAAGTCTGCAGGGCTTTGAAGAGAGGTTCTGTTCAGGAACAGAGCGCTTTTTGAAGTTATTTAGATAACTTTGATCTGGTGCAATAAACCTGACTTAGAGCCCCTGCCCTTGCCGCTTTATTTTGCTATACTTAAACTACTTATGGCTGAGAGACAGCCTCTTGTGCCAAAGACGGGCTGAGCCTAGGCTCAGAGCAGATCTTAGGAGCTTTGCTCTTAGGAACATTTTTTAAGGAGCATAAAGTGGCAATCAAAAACGTTGTTTTCGATTTTGGCGGAGTACTGATCGATTGGAATCCACGTCATTTCTACAAGGATGTCTTTCATGACGATGAGAAAATGGAGTACTTCCTGAACAACGTAACTACCAGCGCCTGGAATTCCCAGATGGATAAAGGGCGGTCCTTTGATGACTGTATCAGAGAATTATGCAAGCAGTTCCCTGAATATTCAGACGAAATTAAAATGTACAAAACCGGCTGGACCAAGATGATCTCAGGGGAGATCCCTGAGGGGGTACAGTTGCTGCAGGCGGTGAAAAAATCTGGACAGTATGTCACCTATGGTCTGACCAACTGGTCAGCTGAGACCTTCCCCTATGCCTTCTCGCACTTTAAGTTCATGCAGGAATTTGAAGGCATCGTGGTATCAGGCGAAGAAAAAATGATCAAGCCTGACAAGGGCATCTTCCTCACCCTCTTTGAAAGATATCATCTTGATCCTGAGGAATGTCTCTTTATCGATGACAATACCAAGAACATTGAGACGGCCAAGTCCCGCGGCATGACCTGCGTGCATTTTGGTGACGATCATGCGAAGGCCGTCACAGAAGTGCTCAAAATTTTAAATATTTCACTCTAGGCCTAAATTCTGCCCTGCTGTCTGCCGTTAATAAAGTTAGGATGGAATTTATGCAGGAGAAATGAGCATGGATACCTCAGGAGTCTCAAGTAGTCAGGCCATGGCCACCTGGGATATGGCAGTCAGCAAGAGACAGTCGCAGCAGCAAGGTCAGATGGCTTTAGCTCTGCTGCAGGGTGCAGCCCAGTCTGCCGCCCAGATAGAAACTGCCGGAGCACAGATTGCCGCACAGGCTGGCAGTTTAAGCGGGATGCATATTGATACCTACGCTTAGACTGAAGTTAGCTATAATAAAAAGACCGCAAGGTCTTTTTTTTTGAGTAAAGATTATGATTACACCAGCACAAACCTTTCTTAAGGCCCATAAAATCCCCTTTAAAGAATACAGCTATGAATGCACGGTCGATCATGACTACGGCAAGTTTGGCGCTAAAGCCCTAGGACTTTCTGAAGAGGTGGTCTTTAAAACCATCATCCTCTGTGAAGGCAAAACCTATGTCACCGCCATCACCCCGGTCAATGCCATGATCTCGATGAAAAATGCCGCCAGAATCATGGGGCTTAAAAGCCTTGCGATGGCAACTCCTGATGAGGTCAGACGCGTCACAGGCTATGTCCTAGGCGGAGTGAGTCCCTTCGGGCAGAAAAGGCCTACCCGCGCCCTGCTCTCTGAAAGTGCGCTTAAATTTGAAGAGATTTTAGTTTCAGGCGGCAGACGCGGTTTTTCGGTAGGCGTAAGCCCACAGGCTTTAATTGAAGTTTTAAATGCTACGGTAGGCGATTTTCTTGAGCCGCATCTTTAGCTTAAGTAAAGCTTAGGCAAGGCAGGACTTAGATTTTTAGGCTTGCTTTGAGTTTTTACTTTACAGTAAAAAGGACCTCTCTGAGGTCCTTTGTGTTTCTAAAAGGCAAGACTTTAGACCAGCTTGCGATCGCTTAAATACTTTAAAATGCCGTCCATGGTCTGATCGGAAATCACATGCTCGATGCGGCAGGCATCACGCTCGGCCACATCAGACGGGACCTTGGCCACTTCCTGCAGAAGGAGAGTTAACAGCTGATGGCGCTTGAAGATATGCTGCGCCCGCTGCAGGCCCTGCGGAGTAAACTCAATGCCGCCGTTAGAGCCGATTTTAATCAGATCCTTATCCCGCAAAAGTCCCAGTCCCCTGCTGACACTTGGCTTACTGAAATTAAGCTCATTGGCAATATCGACTGAACGCACCAGCTGACCGTTATTGCGCTCTTTCATGACCAGAATCGTTTCAAGATAGGTCTCTCCCGATTCGGCAATTTCTCCCACCTTCTGCTGCGGGGTTGCGGGTACAGCGTCCATCGCTGAAGGATATTGTGGTTGCTCCATATTTAACTTGGCTGTCCTAAGCTTAAAACAGCACTGCCTCCCTCTGTGCAGTTATATGTATTTAACTCTGGCGCTTTGAGAGCACCTTCAGCAAGACCTTGTCGCCTTCCTGGGTATATTTAAGCTCATCAGTGGCACTGATAAGGCCTCGGGCTGCAAGACCGTCTCTTAAGACCTCGTTAAGCTCAAGACTCTGTCCTGAACTTAGAAGCTCCTTGCCCTCGGCATTGAGCACTGACACAATCTGCAGATCCGAAGTTGACTGCATGCCAAGGCTGCGGCTTTTGGATAAAACGCCAATCTGCTCGAGACGATTGATGAGGCGATAGACCGTGGCGATGCCCAGATCCGGCACATACTGCTTGGCCTCATACCATAATTCCTTAGGCGAGGTACACTGGCTGGTGGTCAGGATCTCGATGATATGTCTGCGCTGCATCGTCATGCGCAGACCGCTTAACTCCAGCTTGCGCAGCGTATCTTCATTGAGCTTGCCAACCTTATAGATGTCATCATCCTGCATGGTATATCCACTTATTCACATAATTTGTAAGACTATGTAAAAATTATATACCGTCTCAAAAGCATTGGGCAAGTTAGCCATCCTAAGAATGCAGCGTGCCTCTCTCTAGTGCCTGCTCTCCTTGCACTCGCAGTCATGCTTGAGCACCAGGCCCTTGCTTGAGTGACAGCCGCAGTCACCCTTTGCAAACAAGGCAAACAGGCGCTTGAGCCCAAGATAGGTAAGACCGAGCACGAGAATCAGGATCGCCCCTAAAATTATTCTGCTTAAAATCACGTTGGCTCCTTCCATTATTTTTGTAATTAAAGTTTAGTTAGCCTAAACTAACTAAATTATAGCACAGCAAAAAAGCTAAAAGGCAAAATAAGTTAGCTTTTATTTAAGCGATTAGAGAAAACTTAAAATAAAGCCGACACAGAAAATCACCAGCAGCACCGCGCATACGATTTTAAAGGCAAGCTTGGAGCTGGCCATGCCGTCTTTGAGAATATACTCATGCTTAAGCACTTCCTCATTAAGCTTATCTTCAAGCTCAGCTCTGGTGCTCTCACCTTTTAGGTCAAGTCTTGCGGCCACAGCCGGGGTGCCATGCGCCCGATACATATAGTAGGAAAAACCGATGGAATTTTTAATGTACTGCTCTGCCCCATAGTCAATCAGGCAGTTAGCCCCGCATTTTTTGGCAAAGCTCATGAGCTTCCATTTCACATTATCCTCAGTACGCCCTTCGCGCTCCACAGGAAAAGGAGCCTGCTCTAGAATCTCCTGCCCCTTTTGTGGCTCAGCATTGCGATAGATGGCAAAGTCCTTGACTTCGGTATAAGGTACATCCAGAGGTTCAAAATTGGAGCTTTTATAGAGTTCACAGTCTGAGACCTGCCCATCCTTTAGGGTAAACTCCAAGAGCATGCCGCGCTTTGCATCCTGAAGATGGTCAGTTAAAGGCAGGCTGTAGCTCTGCCCTGCCTCATCTAAAAACTCAAGGCTCTCTGCACCTTCTGTCTCTCTATCAATTTTTGCAATGATGCCGCGCATGATTATTCCTCCCTGCCAGTTAAGCTTTCTATTATGACACATCAGGCAAAGTAAAGATAAGAAGTAAGCCTCTGCCTTTTAGACTCTGCATACCTGCCTTAGGCCCTAAAGGGTAGCCACAAGACCGTTCCCCTCAGCTAAAGCAGCCTTTACTGCTCCCAGGGAAGCTTTAGCTCAGGCGAATCTTCGGTATCAAGATTTG
>JAILLS010000118.1 GCA_024693025.1 Succinivibrio sp.
TTGCTGTCAGCTCTCACCAGGATATCATTGGAGACAGATTCATCGTTGGCAATGCCGATAACATCAAGATTGAGACTCTCGCTGTAGATTGCGGCCGGCACGGCACTGACGGCGCAGACATCCCAGTTTGTTGGTTCGGTCACATGGCTCTGTAAAATATCAGCTCCAGATTCGGAGACTATGTTCAGCTCCAGATCAAAACCCAGATCCTTATCCCAGCCCTGTTCCTTGGCATACCAGAGCAGGAATGATTCATGTTCGACCAGAAAGGTGCCCTTGAGCTTGGCGCTGCCATCCTCGGCAAAGCAGAAAGTCGAGGTAGTCATTACACAGGCTAAGGCTATAATTTTAAATAATTTTTGCATGTTGAAATAACTCTAAATAACTCTAGATATAAATTTAACGCATTATAAACTATTTTTAATGTTAAATCTGAAAGTTGGATCATTTATTTAGTATGCCAACTTTTTGTGAGATATTACGTATTTTAAGAACAAATGTGGATTAATGCGGTGCAGGCAAGGCCTAAAGATGGCCGAGCTGCTTGCGATCCCGACTCTGCTTAAGATTCTGCTTGGGCGTCATACCGGTTATTTTATGGAAAATGCGCTCAAAATGAGAGAGGGAGGCAAAGCCGACTTCACTCGCGATGGCGGTCAGGTTAAGGTTGCTTTCTAAAAACAGTCTCTGGGCATTTAAAATGCGAATGGAGTTCAGATATTCGATCACGGTGCTGTTGGTATAACGCTTGAATTCACGGCACAGATGAAACTTGCTGATGAAGAATTTTTCCGCCAGTTTGTCCAAGGACAGCTCCTCCATATAGTGATCGGTCAGATGCCGGATCACTGATTTGATCTTATCGTCATGTTCAAGATGCGCCTGCCGGTCTCCCATTCTGATGATTTGGATCGCGGTATAATAGAGCAGCGATTTGGCGGAGAGCTCATTGAGCGGATTGTCGTCCTGCAGCTCGAGCACAATTCTGTCAATAAGCTGACTGATTATATTGCGCGTGGCGGCGCTGGTAAAGGTAAAGACTCCCTGGGTATCAGAGAGGGCAGGAGTCAGAGGACCGGGCAAAAGCTGCGGGTCAAAATAGACTACCACTCTGCAGAAGGGATCTGCCGGTCCCCCAAAGGAATAATGCATGGTATATGGCGGCAGCAGCACCAGCGTCTGCGGTCTGATGGCATATTCCTTGTCATTGATGACAAAGGTGCGGATGCCAGACTCGAGATAATAGATCTCATAAAATGCATGAAAGTGACTGGTGACCATATTGTCATTGAGTCCGGAGGCTCGTTCAGCCGCGAGCAGGGCACCCTGGCCCATGGCAATATTGGCGTGGTCAATCATGCTTTTGCTCCCCAAAATCTATCTTTGTGCCTGCGCTCTTATTTTACAACAAATCCTCAGATTTAAGGTGATTGCAGGTGTCTGCAGCTAATCTGATTAACGGTATTATTTTCAATAAAATAAATAGATTAGCCTGATTTTTATAAGTTCATCACACTAAACAGGCAGAGCTTGAAGCCTTCTTTTCTGCTGAACATAGAAGCTGTTTGCCGTAGACAGACAGGCCCTAGCTGCTGGGTACCTGTTTTTTTCAGGATTTGTGCAGCGTGCAACGATAGTTATCCATAAATCTTGCTTTGTAGGTTTTATCATGTTTATAATTCCATGTGGTTACATAATTTTAAGGGCTAACCCTGAAGATTCGGGCTGAGATTATGCCTGGCAGAGACTTTAACATTAAGGAGAATAACATATGTCTTTATTCCAAAAGCTCATTGAGGACTTATCTGCAAAGACCGGGCTGGATCTGAAACTTGATGCTTATGATGCTTGCTCACTGGAAAATAATGGGTTGTTTGTGACGATCCAGTACAAAAGAGAGCAGGATGAGATTGTTCTGTTTGCACCGGTAACCGATCCTGACGAGATTTCAGAACTGAGTGAAGAAATGCTGAGAACCGCTTTGACCCTATCTTTTAACGGTCTTGGCACCAACGGCTATTTCCTCGGGTTGTTTGATGATTCTCTGCTGCTGTCCACTTCAATACCCTGCAGTCGCGATCTGGATGTCGAAACTTTTGCCGAGAAGATTGTGCATTTTACCGATTCTGCTCTTAAGGTCCGCGATGATCTGCTAAAGAGTGCGGATGATTTTAAGGATGCCAATGAAAGCTTTCTGATTCCGCATGATTAAGCCTGCTACTTAGCCTGCAGCCTGGGTAAGCTGCTGCAGTTAAAGCTCAGGTTTACAGAGTCTTTTCACCTCTACTTTAGACCTTGTGATGAATAAAATGGTGACAAACAGAGTCTCTCACAGCAAAACTTGGGGACTCTTTTGTTAGTCTTACAAGGTATCAAGTTATGTCTTAGTTACTAACCGCTGTGATTTTGATCACACAAGAATCCTCCGCAGCAAGATATGTGTAATTATCTCTGCTTTTCGTCAAAATACGTGTATTTTTAACTGGTAGCCTAGTCTACAATTTAAACATGGCTCTAATATTCACCAGAGGAGTTTAATTGTGAAGATTTTACAGCAGGCACAAAGGGTCGAACATTGCGGAGACTATATCCAGATTGTAACCGACAGTGCACCGGTCCGTCTTTATTTCCTCACCTCTGATATTCTGAGGATCAGAGTAGGATTTGGCGGAGATTTTAAGGAGCATTCCTATACTCTGACTCTAACCGGCTGGGATGATGAGGCAGACGAGTTTCTGAAAGATTATCGTACCAGAGTTAAACCGCAGCAGCCGAAGGCCATAGAAGAGCAGCAGGACTGCTTTATCATTTGCGGTGACAAGCTGACCGTCAGGGTCTATAAGGATCCTTTCAGACTGGAAATCCTCGATGCTGAAGGTCAGGTACTGCATCGTGATATTCCAACTCTTGGCTATCGTCTCGACAGCAATTCAAGAAGAATTCACACCTCTGAAATTAACGACGGGGATCATTTCTACGGCTTTGGCGAGCATACCGGTACCCTGAATAAGGCCAAGTGCTATGTGCGTGAAACCAATTCTGACACCATGGGCTATGATCCGATTCAGGCTGATCCTTTATATAAGCATATTCCCTTCTATATTCGCTTAAACAAGCTTACCGGCATTGCCACCGGTTATTTCTATCACACCACTGCCGAGTGCGCCTTTGATATGGGCCGCGGTCATTCAAATTACTGGAAGAAGCATTCAAGTTATATCGGGGATGATGGAGATATCGATCTGTTCTTTATACAGGGACCTGCCATCAAGGATGTGGTCTCCCGCTACACTGATTTAACCGGTAAGGCAGCTTTGCTGCCTAAGTCCGCCATTGGGTATCTGGGCTCCTCGATGTATTATTCAGAGCTGCCGGAAAAATGCGATGAGGCGATTATCGGCTTTATCGACAAATGCCGTGAAGAAGGGATCCCGATTGATGGCTTCCAGCTCTCTTCAGGATATTGTGAAATTGAGACTAAGGAAGGCGAGAAGCGCTGCACCTTCAACTGGGATTATCGCCGTTTTGCCGATCCCAAGAAATTCTTTGCGGAAATGAGCAGACGCGGGATTACCGTGTCGCCTAACGTCAAGCCGGGTCAGCTTCTGGTCAATCCTTTATATCAGGAAATGCCGGAGCATGAGGTCTTTGTCAGGGAAGAGCAGTCTGACAGACCGGCTATCGGCACCTGGTGGGGCGGTCCGGGATCCTTCTTTGACTACACCTCACCTAAGGCCCGTGAGTTCTGGAAGCAGAAGCTTAAAGAGCAGGTCATCAGGCAGGGTACTTATTCTATCTGGAATGACAACTGCGAATTTGAAAGTATTGTCAACAAGGATGCCAGAGTCTGCAATGAAGGGCAGGGCGGCACCATCGGCACACTCAAGAGTGAGATGGCCAATCTGATGTGTCATATCACGGTGGATGCCATTGCCGAAGAAAACAAGCAGGTTAGACCATTTGTCGTCTGCCGTGCAGGACACAGCGGCATTCAGCGTTATGCACAGACCTGGGCTGGAGATAATTTCACATCTTGGGACAGTCTCAAGTATAATATCGCCACCATTTTAGGAATGGGTTTATCAGGAGTGGCAAATGAGGGCTGCGATATCGGAGGCTTCTATGGTCCGGCTCCTGAGGCTGAACTTTTTGTACGCTGGGTGCAGAATGGTATTTTCCAGCCGCGTTTCTCCATTCACTCTACCAACACTGATAATACAGTGACAGAGCCTTGGATGTATCGCAGCTGTGCGGATTTGATCAGGGAAGCTATCAGACTGCGTTATCGTCTGTCGCCGCATCTGTACTCTCTGATGGCTCGTGCTCACAGTCAGGGTCTGCCGATTATGGCTCCGGTCTGTCTTGAGTTCCAGGATGATCCTAACTGTCTGGATGAGTCAGTCAATTTCATGGAAGGAGATCTGTTTATTGCTAATGTGGTGGAGCAGGGTGCACAGAAGCGCACCATTTACTTCCCTAAGGGCGCTGATTTCTATGATTTCTCATCCTATGAAAAATATGAAGGCGGCCGCAGCTACGAGTATGATGTAGACCTGGCCACTATTCCGCTGTTCATCCGTTCAGGCGGTATTGTACCTGTGGCCGTGCAGACTCCGATGAATCTAGCACAGGACAAGGTCAGGGAGATCCTGCTTAAGGTGATAGGTGACCGTGATGGCAGCTACACCTTCTACGAGGATGACGGAGTAAGCCGTGATTTTGAACAGGGCAAGTACCTGAAGACCAGGTTTACTTATACGGCTGGGGCGGATGCCAGGCTTGAGGTAACTCATGAGGGCAGCTATCAGAGCGATGTGGAGCAGTATCACGTGTCTTTAGGAGGCTCGGTGAAATCACCACTGTCAGTTAGCTGTGACGGTAAACCTTTAACCCAATACCTGCGTGACGTGGATTATGAGCAGGCTGCAGAAGGCTGGCACTTTAACCACGATACAAAGAGTTGTGAATTTAAATTTAAAAATAGACCACATGACTTCACTGTTGATATTTCCTATGCGAAGTTCGACCTGTTAGGCATGTAAGTAAAGAGGAGTTATAAAATGAAACTTAAGTCTACATTATTATGTGTATCCATGGCTGCCGCTTTATGCGCCTGCGGCGGTCAGGGCGGTGACAAGAGCAAGGACTCAGCTGCTAAAGGCTCAGAGTCTTCAGCTCCTGTGGTACTGAACCTTGCTCACTCTCTGTCTGAGACTCACACTGTCCATCAGGCCATCAAGCGCTTTGCAGATGAAGTCGCCGAGAAGACCAAGAATCACGTACAGATCAAGATTTTCCCGAATGCCCAGTTAGGCAATGAGACTGAGTGCCTCGAGCAGCTCAAGAACGGCGTACTGCCAATGACTAAGGTGTCAGCTCCTGGTCTTGCAGCTATTTTTGATGCCTATCATGGTTTCGGTCTGCCATATCTGTTCAAGGATACTGAAGACTACTAT
>JAILLS010000122.1 GCA_024693025.1 Succinivibrio sp.
GAGGCAAAGCCTAAAACTGAAGGGGTATATAAGCTCATCATCATGATCAAAAATGAAACAGCTAAGTTCATTGAGATCAAGAGATCAACAAGCGGTGTCGGCATGGGTAAAATCATCAGGGCAATCACCGCGATTACCGCAAACACTAACAACAAGTCAGCATGTTTGGTTACCATGCTGACTGAAGAACGAGCACTTTCAACTAGTGTCATGTATATTCTCTACTTTAGATATCTTAACTGACAGCTCTCATGGGCAAGCCCGTGTGATTCTGACTACCAATTGTAGCTCAAATCGTACATTATTTTCAGACTTTGGATGTATGAGTATAATTCTGTTTGAGTCAGAACTTTCATGACCAGACAAGCCAGATGCCCCACCTAAGAGATAAATTTCTGCCTTTCAACAAGGAAGCACAATCAATCGCCCTGCATTATTTAGCGGTTAAGCTATTTTAATACTTCAATATAATAGCCTTAATCCACATAATTAAGGCTATTATATTGTGTAATATCCGCAAACTTCTGCTTTAAATTTGGTATGACCTATTCTTATCAGCAAGCAGGCAGTTTTTACGCCGCTAATCTATAAAAGCCTGCATTATCTGCATGGCTTCATCCTCCCGTTTTAACTTATACAAAGATCTGGCTTTTAATTTTAAAATTTCATCCTTATGGCTTACATTATCCTGTCTTAGCAGTTTATCTGTCAATATTATGGTAGTGTCATAATCTTCAAAGGCAAAGCTTATATAAGCACGCGCTAAACCTGCCCATTCATTTTTCGGATCCAAAACCGAAAGACCGTTGACTATTTTTACGGCTTTATCCAACATTCCCATACTAATGAAAAAAAAGCCCATCATTTCCAACACTTTAATTTCGTCTGAGGAAAGTGTATTCTGAATACTGCTGTGAGCCAAGGCTAGCCTCCAACCATCATACCAGTATAGATTTTAAGCAGCTGTCTATTGTCAGCAAGAGGCTGTAAGACCTCATCCACCAATTCCCTAACCTGAGCGTTGGAAATATAGCGAAGCTTATCTAAAGATTGATCCATGCACCGGCCAATATGAGTAGGTTCATACTGCTCCGGGCGATCCATCTTAGGCGCTAAAGCATTTAACAGCGACTGATGCTGCAGATCCTGACCGAACAGATCGTCTAGGCTTTTGGCCGAGTGGCCGACTGAGACAAACTCACTGGCATCAGGCAGATGAGTTTCCTGACCTGCTGGCGGTAAAACTCCGTCAATACCGACAGAAGAATTTAAAATCTTATTAATAGCCATTGCGTACCTCCTCGGAAACTTTAACGAGCTGCATCAGCACGCTTTCTATAGACTCAGCACTGATATCAGAATTATTTAATTTACTCATGTAAATTATATAAGGGTCTACGTACATTGTACTAAGCACATAGCCACCCTTATAAAAACAAAGCTCTAAAGCTTTCTTCAGCATACTTTCTGTTTGGGTAAAATCAGGTTTAACCGCAAAGCTGATCAGCAACATGGTCTGCTCAGAATTTATTTCTAAGCTCAGTTTGCCGCCCTGTGAATTGAATACCAAGGCATGCCGGGTATCGATCCTCGGCACATCATGCATGCCGATTCTCGAGCAAAACCTTTCGATTTCCCTCTGCACCAAAGCAAAATTTATCATTGTTTCTCTAGCCATGCGTCTTCTGCCTCAATAGCCTGATCTATCATTCTAGCACATGCGTCATTGATTTTAATACGGGTATCAAGTGTGCCAAACATCACATCCGCCATATTATGTAAAGCTTTGCTCAATTCCTGACACACCTGCACTTCCTGTTCAGGATTGGCAGTAGCTACAGCCGAGAGCAGATCTCTAACCTCCATCGGTGAAACAAAGGCAGATTTGGTCAGATTGCCAACTCCTTTTAGGAATGTCAGCTTGTTAACACCTGATACGTCCAAATCATACTGAGAACTCAGGCGGTCAAGTAAGGTTTCTTCATGCTTATAGCCTGAATATAGAACCTTAGCCTGAGACAGTCCCTGTGCGACTCCCATCAAATACTCCGGCTCATGACTCTTGTGGGCTGCCTCTAAATCGGCACCTAAAGCCTGAGTCATAAATTCAAGCCCCGCTTCTGCATCATCTTTGTATTTATCAATTATATAATTGAGCATGTCATAACTGTCAGAGAAATTGATAATGGCATTAGAATAGTTTTCTGCATTTTCAACTGCATTGAACTGTCCCACAAATTGGCCACTCTCAACATTCAGAGCATTGAGTACTGCATCGATTGCACCCTGATTTTCTGCATAGAGTTTATTGGCGGCTTCTCTAAACAGTCCAGCCTTACGGGTATCCTGTTCCTTCTCGGCCATGTCCATCAATAAGGCATAATCTTCGGCACAGTGACCGCCATATTCTTTCAGTCGCTTAATGAGATCATCTGCAGTACATTCTCTACGAGTCGCCTCATTGCTTAAAGCATCGCTTTGCTCTTTGCTTTGTATACGGTTCGTGAGATTTTCGCGCAGCTTTTTAAGACGGTCTTCAAGTCTCAGATCTGCATTACGCTGCTTGCGATGCTCAAGTTTAGTCTGTTTACTGTTGTCTTTAGAGAAAGACATCTCCTCAGCTGCATCCTCAAGCATGGAATCTTCAAGTTCAGCAGCATCAAAGTCCAAGCCAGAAAAAGCGCCTGAGTCAATTCTTTTTTGCTGCGGTGAAGTAAAGTTGACATTTGATGAACCCAGATTACTATTACGAACACCACTAAGATCAGACATTATGACCTCCATAAAATTAAACCTAAATCTACTTCATTTAATCTATGATGACTTAAGTATAGAACAAAAATGTTTTGCTTGAATGTTTTTTTTCTACTATTATTAGTAAAAAAGATGCCGATCACATTTTATCTACTATCATCCCAATTCTATACCGACACATGCAGTTATATCCGCTACCGTCTATTTTCACTCTTTTCTAAAGTCCAAATACGGCATAACATCTAACATTCTGTTTGCCATTACCTAATTTACTTTTAAAATAATATTCAAGACAAGATAGAGAGAAGCAAAATTGCTAACTAGGTCTTGTTTAAGCTTAATTCTCTATCTGTTTTTACCTACTATTTGCAAGGTTTACAAGGTATAATGAATTGACCTGACGATTACTCAGGGCTCATAACCTAGATCTAGAAAACACATTTTATTTACGAATTAAAATGGCTGACGAGAAAACAGAGCAACCAACTGCCAAACGACTGCGTGATTCGCGGGAAAAAGGAGATGTACCTAAATCTCAGGAAGTCCCATCTGCGGTCGTGGTAACCATGATCGTGGCTTACTTCCTTGTGGCAGCTCCAAATATCTTCGCCCTGCTGTATCATTTAGTCACGGTTGTTATTGATTATTCATTCAAATTATCCTTTTCTGAGGCCTGGCCACGTCTTTCAGGCTTTACTCTGCTAGTCATGCTTAAAATCTGTGCCCCTGTGGTGGCTGTCAGTATTTTTGCTGCCTTAGTTGGCAATCTCATCCAGATCGGATTCCTCTTTGCACCTAAGGCTGCCATGCCTAAACTTGACAATATCAATCCTCAAAAATGGTTCAAAAAGGTATTTTCCAAAAAAAATGCCTTTGATTTCATTAAGAATGTCCTAAAAGTTGCCGTACTGTCCTTAGCTGTCTGGATGGCCCTGCAGGGAAACGTGCGACAGCTGTTTGTTTTGCCCTATCTTGATGAGTCTAATATCTGGCCGGTCATGTCAGTCATGCTTAAAGAGCTGGTAATCTATGCCGTAGTCTCATTTTTAGTGATTGCCATTATGGATTTCATTTATACTAGGCTAAAGTATACAAAAGACCATATGATGAGTATCGATGAAGTAAAACGAGAATTTAAAGAATCTGAAGGTGATCCTCAGATTAAACAGAAACGTAAACAATTACATCAGGAAATGGCAAATCAAAATACTTTAGGAAAAACCCGCAAAGCCAAAGTGCTGGTGGTTAATCCAACCCATTATGCAGTGGCTATCGACTATGATCCAGAAACTACCCCTCTTCCTACCATATTGGCCAAAGGTGAAGGTGACTTGGCACGCCGTATGATTGAGGTTGCCAAAGA
>JAILLS010000087.1 GCA_024693025.1 Succinivibrio sp.
GCAATATAATTATCTACGGCATGATAGGGCACCCCGCACATCGGAATGGGCACTCCGCCGACGTTACCGCGATGGGTTAGGGTAAGATCAAGCAGTTTTGAGACCTTGAAGGCATCGTCACGAAACAGTTCATAAAAATCCCCTAAGCGATAGAAGAGCAGCGTATCCTGATATTTAGCCTTGATTTCATTGTATTGTTTCATCATCGGCGTAATTTTTTCTGCTGCATCAGACATGTGGTGTCCTCAATTTTTTTTGTTTTAGATCTAGTGGGTTAACCAGGGGAATGAGCTTATTGCGTCAAATTATAGCTTCTTTTAGCTACCATTTGCATCAAACCTCACCTAGAATAATATTTTACATCTGAGTATGTAAGATCCTGTTTGAAAAACATCTATCCATAGAAATATGATGATATTTAAGTAAAAACATATAAACTGTCTTAATATATATTTTTATGTTTATGTGTTTACAAAATTGGGTTTTATTTATATACTAAATAAAAACTTTTAATTGGAGAATAAAATGGCTGTTACAAAGTCTAAAGCTGCTGAGAATGGATCTTCTGTTGCAGATAAAAAGAAAAAAGCCTTGGAGGCGGCGATCCAGCAAATTGAAAAGCAGTTTGGCAAAGGTGCCATTATGCGCCTGGGGCAAAATGAAATAACCGATATTGAAGCCATTCCAACCGGATCTCTGTCTCTGGATATCGCATTGGGTATCGGCGGTCTGCCTATGGGACGCATCATTGAAATCTTCGGACCGGAATCTTCAGGCAAGACTACCTTAACTCTTGAATTGATTGCTCAGGCACAAAAGAAGGGCAAGATCTGCGCTTTTATCGATGCTGAGCACGCTCTCGATCCGATTTATGCCCGCAAGCTTGGCGTCAATATTCCAGAGGTTCTGCTCTCTCAGCCGGATACCGGTGAACAGGCTCTGGATATCTGTGAGTCTCTGGTCAGATCCGGCAGTGTGGACGTGATTGTGATTGACTCTGTGGCTGCTCTCGTGCCTAAGGCTGAAATTGAAGGCGATATGGGCGATAACCATGTAGGCTTACAGGCCCGTCTCATGTCGCAGGCTCTGCGTAAGCTTACCGGCATTATCAAGCAGGCAAACTGCATGGTAGTCTTTATCAATCAGCTGCGCATGAAGATTGGCGTGATGTTCGGCAATCCAGAAACTACCACCGGAGGCAATGCGCTTAAGTATTATGCCTCTGTGCGGCTGGATATCCGCAAGGGCAAGGCCGTGGTCGACAAAGATCAGACCTTAGGCAATGAAACCAAGGTGAAGGTGGTCAAGAATAAGGTGGCACCTCCGTTTAAGGTGGCCAATTTCCAGATCCTCTTCAACTATGGTATTGCTAAGAACAGCGAGCTGATCGATATGGGGGTGAATGCCAATATTGTGCAGAAGACCGGAGCCTGGTTTGCCTATAACGGCGAGAAGATCGGTCAGGGCAAGGTCAATGCCATGCGCTTCTTAGATGAGCATGAAGAGATTGCTGATGAGATTGAGGAGAAGGTGCGCGCTTTCTATAAGGATAACAATTCCTATGATGAGACCGTGGATTTAGGTTCAACCTCAGATGAAGCCGGGTCTGGGCTTGATGGTTTAGATGATCTGCAGGAAGATGATCTGATTACCCCAATCCCTGATGATCTCTAGTCTGAATAAAGCCTGAGCTTGCTCAGGCTTTATCGTAATAGTATGTTTAATACGCATTCAACATTAAAACCTGAGCTTGAAGAGAGTGAAGAGAAGGCATATGACTATGCCTTAAAGCTTCTGACCAGGCGTGAATATTCCAGGCACGAGCTTTATCAGAAGCTTGCTAAGCGCTATGTCAAAGCGGTGGCTTTGAAGACTCTCAGGCACTGTATCGAGGCAAATCTGCAGTCAGATGAGCGTTATGCTGATATGCTGGTGCGTCATATGAGCTATCAGGGCTATGGTCCTCTCAAATTTGTGCAGTCCTGCCGCAAGCAGGGCATTGAGAGCAGCATCTATCAGCCGCTTGTAGAAGATACGGACTGGCTGACCTTAGCCCTTGAGGTTCTCCGCCATAAAGCCCCGCATTATCTTGACAGCACAGAACCTGACACTCAGCCAAGCTATGCTCAGCGGCAGAAGATCATGGCTATGCTTTATCGCCGCGGTTTTCCCGCTGCGCTGGTAGCTGAGGCCTTTGAGAGCTATACCCGATCAGTTTAAGGGTATCCTCCTGTAATATAACGCTTTAAATTTCAATCCAGACCCTTTATCAGGTTTAATCCTTTAACCTTTTGACATAGAGTAGAAGAGATTGCTCAGTAAGAGGGCTACTTGATGTATAATTGCGCCAAACAAAAGTTGCCTGAAAGGATTTTCAAATATGTACATGACAACCGATCAAATCCGCGAAACCTTTCTTAATTTCTTTAAAGAACATGGTCATACGGTGGTTCACTCCAGCAGCCTTGTGCCGCATAATGATCCAACGCTGCTGTTTACCAACGCAGGCATGAACCAGTTTAAGGATATTTATTTAGGAAAGGAAAAGCGCTCCTACCTAAGAGCCACCACGGCACAGAAATGTGTGCGGGCTGGCGGCAAACAGAATGATCTCGACAATGTAGGCTATACCGCCAGACATCATACCTTCTTTGAGATGCTGGGTAATTTCAGCTTTGGCGATTACTTCAAAAAAGAGGCTATTGTTTATGCCTGGACCCTGCTGACCGAAGGCTTTAAGCTGCCTAAAGAGTCACTGATGGTCACCGTGTATGACAAGGATGATGAAGCCTATAACGTCTGGAAGGATATTGTGGGTATCCCTGAGAATAAAATTGTCAGAATTGGTGATAATAAGGGCGGTGCCTTTAACTCTGATAATTTCTGGCAGATGGGTGATACCGGTCCTTGCGGTCCTTGCTCAGAGATTTTCTATGACCATGGTGCCGACATCTGGGGAGGTCCTCCGGGATCTCCTGAGGAAGATGGAGATCGCTTCATCGAGATCTGGAACATCGTGTTTATGCAGTACAACCGCAAAATCGATGGTACCTTCGAGAAGCTGGCCAAGCCTATGATCGATAACGGTCTGGGTCTTGAGCGTATTGCTGCTGTACTGCAGGGAGTTCACTCTAATTATGACATCGATCTGTTCAAGGCTTTGCAGGCAGAGGCAGCTAAGATCTTAAATATTACAGATCTCAGCTCCAAGTCGCTTAGGGTACTCTCAGATCATATTCGTTCCTGCTCCTTCCTGATCGCCGACGGGGTGCTGCCGTCTAATGAAGGCCGTGGCTATGTGCTGCGCCGCATCATCAGAAGAGCGGTAAGACATGGCCGTCTGCTCGGTGCCAAGGAGGTCTTTTTCTATAAGCTGGTGGATAAACTCTGTGAGCTGATGGGTAAGGCCTATCCTGAGCTGATTGAGGCTCAGAGCCTGATTAAGCAGACGCTGCAGAGAGAAGAGGAGCAGTTCCTAAAGACTCTCGATCGTGGTCTTGCTCTGCTTGAGAGTGAGCTGAAGAATCTAGGTGACAGCAAGGTGATCCCAGGTGAGATAGCCTTCAAGCTTTATGATACCTATGGCTTCCCGGCTGATTTAACTGCTGATGTGGTGCGTGATCGTGGCTATACCGTAGATATGGAAGGCTTTGAAGTCAAGATGAATGAGCAGAAGGAGCGTGCCAAGCAGGCTTCTACCTTCGGCATTGACTATAACAAAGAGCTCAAGCTTGACTATGTAACCGAGTTCTTAGGCTACGACACCTTAACCTCTAAAGCTAAAGTAGTAGCTGTACTCAAGGACGGTAAAGAGACCGAGGAGCCAATTTCTACCGATGAGCAGGCGATTATCGTGCTGGATAAATCTCCATTCTATGGTGAGATGGGTGGTCAGGTTGGCGATCGCGGTGAACTTAAATTTGGCAACAATGTCTTTATCGTAGAGGACACCCAGCATGTGGGCAAGGCCCTGATTCACGTAGGAAGAGTCGAATTAGGCTCCTTTAAGCGCGGCGATGAGGTCAATGCAGAGGTTGATAAGGTTAACCGTGAGCATATTGCCGCCCATCACAGTGCGACCCATCTGCTCGATGCTGCTTTAAGACAGGTCTTTGGCAACACTGTAACCCAGAAGGGCTCCTATGTCTCAGGGGACAGACTGCGTTTTGACTATTCACGCAATACTCCTTTAACTCTCCTTGAAAGACAGCAGATCAACAGCATGGTCTGTGACGTGATTACGGACAATGTTGAAGTGAACACCGAGGTTATGGATCTTGAGGATGCCAAAAAGTCAGGAGCCATTGCGCTGTTTGACGAGAAATATGAAGATAAGGTCAGAGTAGTCTCGATGGGCTCATTCTCTAAAGAGCTCTGCGGCGGTACGCATGTCAAGCGCACCGGCGACATCGGAACCTTTATGATCATCAGCGATGAGGCCATTGCTTCAGGCGTACGCCGAATTGAGGCAGTGGTGGGCAAGGCTGCGGTAGAGTATATTCAGAAGATTATGCGCATGGTGGTTAAGACCTGCAAGCTGATGAAGGCTGATAACTCTACGATGGCTGAACGCGCTGAGCATCTGGCCTTACATATTCGCGATCTCGAAAAGGAGAACGGGGCACTTAAAGAGAAACTGGTTGCTCTTGAGTGTAAGGAGCTTTTAAACAAAGCCCAGGATATTGGCGGTGTGAAGCTGGTGGCTGAACAGGTTACCGCTTACTCGGTCAAAGAGCTGAGAATTGCCTGCGATGAGCTTAAGAATCAGCTTAAATCCTGTGTGGTGCTGCTAGCTTCTGTTGAGGCTGACAAGGTTAATCTCATCTGCTCTGTAAGTGATGATCTGACCTCTAGGTTTAAGGCAGGAGATCTTATCAGGACGGTTGCTCCTTGTGTGAACGGCAAGGGTGGCGGCCGTGCCGATATGGCTCAGGCCGGCGGCAGTGATCCTCAGGGACTGCCTAAAGCCTTTGCGGCAGCTCGCGAGTTTATGGCTGGCTAACTGTATGCTGGTCATTTCTCAGAAAGAAGGTGAAGAGCTGAGTATCGGAGCTGAGATAGTGGTGCGCGTCCTTTCGATAAAAAAGGGACGCGTGAAACTGGGGATCTCAGCTCCTGAGCAGCTAAAAGTCTCGCGCGGACCGGATAGTACAGCTGATTTAAAGCCAGCTGTTAAAAACTCTGGAGTCTGAGCCTATAACCTTAATGAGTTTAAAAAAAGACTTGACAATTTAACGCTGAAGTTGGATACTATCGCGCACGGATAGATGACCGAGAGGCTGAAGGTACTCCCCTGCTAAGGGAGCATACGGTTATAAAGGCTGTATCGAGGGTTCGAATCCCTCTCTATCCGCCACTGATTTAGATGCTATCATGCACTTGTAGCTCAGCTGGATAGAGCAATCGGCTACGAACCGGTCGGTCGGGAGTTCGAATCTCTCCAAGTGCGCCACAGCAAGTTAACGGCGTCCTCTGAGACGCTTTTTTTGTCTCTATAGTTTGGCAATTTCAAGGTTGACAGCATGCCGGCAAACAGCTATGACTATAATGGTTCTAGGTTAAAAGATCCGCCGAACAATCTGAATGCTGAGCGCAGTCTTCTAGGTCTGATCATGCAGGACGGAACCCTGCTCAATCGGATTGAGGAAGAGCTAGGGGTAAGTTTAAAACCCCAGGACTTTGCCTCTCTTAAAAACCGCTGTATTTTCGAGGCTATCTTACGCAGAGCTGCGACCTCGGACAATTTTGATCCTACCTTAATCATCGGAGATTTAGAGCGTCAGAGTAAGCTTGAGGATGCCGGCGGCGCACATTATGTGATCACGCTGCTCTCAGATCTTGAGGCTCTGCCTGCCGCCATTGCAGAATATGCTCAGCTAATCCTGGAAACTTCCAGACGGCGTAAACTGATTTTAGTGGCTGAACACATCGAGAAAATCTGTTATCAGCCTGAAGGTCTGAGTGTAGATGAGCTTTATGACAAGGCGCAAGGTCTGGTCTTTAATCTCGCTGAAGAGAATTCTCATCAGAATCAGGGCCCGCAGGATATGCTGGCGATAGCTCAGAATGTCATCGAGCAGTTGAATGATGATCTGGCAAGGCAGATTAAGCTGCGAGGGGTACCTACCGGCTTTACGCAGCTGGATGATATGCTCTCAGGTCTGCGCGGACAGAGTCTCTATATTATTGCGGCAAGACCT
>JAILLS010000129.1 GCA_024693025.1 Succinivibrio sp.
GCTTTGTTAGCCATCTTGCTTACCCTGAGATTGAATACAAAGTAATGCTATAAAATACAAAAGTCAAGAAAACGCCGTGTTTATCGCAATTCATCCCACCACCTATAGAGGTGGGGGATTTCTTGCTCACGGCTTGTTAAAGAATAGTTAAAAAAACGCAGCGATCAAGCAGGCAGGGTGAAAAGTTTTGGCAGTGCTGTCGGATTTGAAAAAGTTTACATGATTTTCAGTCTGATAGCTTCTGCTCTCAAGGATTTTTTCCGCTCTGCTCAGAGTTGAGAGCACGCGTACTTAGCGCTATAATACAGCAGATTTTAAGGTAACAGAGCATAGTTTCTGTTGTAATGCACAGGCAAGGCAGGTAATCCTGCAGCGTTCGGAGAATGATAATAAGATGAACTGGCTTGAAAAAATTTTACCGAAAAGTTACAACAGCGGTAGCAAACATGAGATCCCCGAAGGTGTCTGGACTAAATGTGAACAGTGTGAACAGGTTTTATATCGGGCCGAGCTTGAGCGCAATCTCTATGTATGTCCTAAATGCGGTCATCATATGCGCATCAAGGCCAGAACCAGAATCGAGTCCTTCCTTGACCCGAACGGCACGCAGGAGCTGGGGGCCGAGCTTGAGCCAAAGGATGTCTTAAAGTTTAAGGATTTAAAGCGCTATCGTGAGCGCTTTACCGCCGCACAGAAGAAGACCGGCGAGAAAGATGCCCTGGTGGCGTTCAAGGGAACCGTCAAAGGGATCCCGGTGGTCTGCTGTGCCTTTGAATTCAATTTCATGGGCGGCTCCATGGGCGCAGTGGTAGGCGAGAAGTTCTGCCTGGCCGTCAGTGAATGTCTCAAGGAGCATCGGGCGCTGGTGTGCTTCTCCACTTCAGGCGGAGCGAGAATGCAGGAGTCGCTGTTCTCGCTGATGCAGATGGCCAAAACCTCAGCTGCCCTGGCAAGATTATCCAAAGCCGGTCTGCCGTTTATCAGCGTGATGCTGAATCCGACCATGGGCGGTGTGTCAGCATCCCTGGCCATGCTTGGAGATGTCAATATCGCCGAGCCGGATGCGCTCATTGGCTTTGCCGGTCCGCGCGTGATCGAGCAGACGGTGCGTGAGAAGCTGCCTGAAGGCTTCCAGAAGGCCGAATTCCTGCTGGAGAAGGGCGCTATCGACATGATTGTGCCGCGTCACAAGATGCGCGATGAAATCGCCAGTCTCCTTGCCATTATGATGGGACTTGCCAATCCTGCCGCTTCTCTGGTGGAGATGCCCGAAGTAAAGGAAGAGAGCAAGAAGGAAGTGAGTAAGCCTAAGCGCAAGAGCAGCAAGAAAGAGCCTGAAAAAACCGAAGAAGAGAAACCGCGGGTTTGAGGCATAACCGGTGTCAGCTCGAGTTCTCCATCCCCGGACCCTGCCTGAGTGGCTCAGTTATCTGGACAGTTTGAATCCTGATCGGATAGAGCTCGGTCTGCAGCGCGTCCGGCAGGTTTTAGAGCGGCTAAACCTTAAGTCGGACAGCCTGATTATTGAGGTTGCGGGGACCAACGGAAAGGGCTCCACGGCTGCCTTAATCGCCGGAGCCTGTGTGCAGGCTGGGATCAGTACCGGTTTGTATACCTCGCCTCATCTGTATTCGTTTACCGAAAGAGTCAAGATAGACGGACATGAAGTAGCAGAGGATCAGCTCTGCGAAGCATTTGACGCGGTGGAGCGCTCGCGGGGCGAAGTGGCTTTAACCTATTTTGAATATACCACGCTGGCTGCGCTGGTCTGTTTTGCGCGGCAGGGAGTTAAGGTTTGCGTGCTCGAGGTGGGCCTTGGAGGCAGACTGGATGCGGTCAATGCGCTGGATGCGGATCTGGCGGTGATTACCTCCATCGGCCTTGATCATATGGCATTGCTTGGCAGTACAGAGGCCGAGATTGCTCATGAGAAGGCGGGCATTATGCGCAGAAGGCATCCTGTGGTGCTCGGAACGCTTGGAGCAGAGGCGCGTGCGGTGGTAAAAAAAGAGGCCGGTGAGCTTGAGGTACCGGTCTGGGAAGAGGGAGAGCGCTTTACCTATCAGTATACGGTCTCAGGCGGAGTCTTTACCGTACAGCTTGGAGACGGCAAAACCTATCAGCTCAAGACGGCAGTGCCGCTGGTGCCTAGCTGCTGTGTCGGACCTGCCCTCGCCGCCCTGTATTTAATGCAGACCAGACTAAGACTGCAGCTTGATGAGGAGGCGGTGCTCAAGGCGGTCTCCACGGTCTGTCTGCCAGGACGGATGCAGAGAGTAAGTCTTGAACCCAGTATTATTTTAGATGTGGCCCATAATGTGCCGGCAGCGGTCCACTTAAGATCTGAATTACAGCACAGAGCGCTTAACGGGCGGCGGTTTGCCTGTGTAGGCATGCTCAAGGATAAGGATATTGAAGGCGTCATGCAGGTCATGTCAGACTGCTTTGAGCGCTTTTATCTTGTGACGTTGCATACCGAACGGGGGGCTTTGGCCACACGTCTTGGCGAGGCTTTAAAGCAGCAGGGCTACAGCGGCTCCCTTAAAACCTATCAGGAGTTCAATGCGGCTCTTAGGGATGCGGTAACTGCGCTTAATCCTGAGGATGAGCTGATCATTTTCGGTTCCTTTGTGACGGTATCTTTAGCCGGGAAATATTTTGGATTAAATAAATAGGAAAGAAGGATGGCAACAACCAGTAAAATTTTACGCAATCGGATTGTGGGCTTGTTAATCATTTTGTCGGTGGTGCTGATACTAGTGCCGGCCATGATGCCGCCTGATGAGGTCAGCAAGAAATCTTCCGACAGCATTGCCGTGAACAAGGATGGCGTAGTGGATAATCAGCAGGGTGGCACCTCGAACTATAACGACCTGCTCGCACCTGAGGATGATCTGCAGCCCTCTCAGAATGCACGTCAGAACCCCAGCGAAATTGCCAGGCAGAACAGCAGCACTCCTGATTATCTGGCAAGCTCAGAGCCTCTGCCGGTCACGGACAATCCTGAAATCAGCATGCAGGAGGAAGGCAATCCGTTCCTTGAGAGTACCGCTGCACAGCTGCCGCCACCTGAGCTAAGCTCAGCTAACCGCAGGAATACAGCAGGCGGGGATAACTCTGAAGCTCAGAGAAGTCAGGATGAAGATCGCATGGGCGACTTTGTCAGAAAGCTTGAGCACCGCCCGGCAGCTAAAGATACCAGGAGCACCGCCAAGACTCAGACAGAAGCTAAGCCAAAGAGCAGCCCTAAGAGTGTTGCTCCTGCTCCTAAGAGCGAGCCGAGCAGTGCTAAGGGCTTTGTGGTACAGGTTGGAGTCTTTTCCAAGCTTGAGAATGCCCAGAATGTGGTGGCCAAACTGAAAAAGGGCGGAGTGAGCGCCCGTCAGGAGAGCGCACAGCTTAATGGCAAGCGGGTCTACCGCGTTTATGCCGGCAGCGCCGGCAGCCGCCAGAATGCTGAAAGCGTAGCCGCCAAGGTGAAGGCGATCACGGGTTCTGAGGGCAGAATCGTCAGCCTTAACTAATCAGGAACAATCTTAGCAACATAAGGATAATACTATGCGTACAGCTGAGCTCTTAGCTTATATAGATGCCTATTTAGAGGTGCCGCGCTTTAAGGATCCGTCCTTAAATGGTCTGCAGGTAGAGGGCTTTTTGGAATGCACGCATATTGCAACAGCTGCCACCGCTTCGCTAGAAGCCATTGATGAGGCCGCAGATCGCGGAGCCGACACGCTCATCGTGCACCATGGAATTTTATGGCGCGGTCAGACCACGCCTATCGTGGGTACCTTCAAGAACCGGCTCAATGCGCTCTTGGAGGCCAATCTCAATCTGATCGCCTATCATCTGCCTCTGGATGCGCATGCTGAGCTAGGCAATAACCGCTGTATCTGCGATCTGGCCGGAGTTGATGATCCGCAGTTTATCGTGCCTGGTGATCCTACCTCGCTGGCCATGCAGGGCAGGCTAAAAAAATCCATCAATGTGCACGATCTCGCAGAGCATCTGAGTGCCTGCGTAGATGCGCCGGTACAGGTGCTGGGCAACTGCGGGGATGATGTGGTCTTAAACAATGTAGTGGTCTGTTCAGGCTCCGGCTCATTTCTCATCGATAACGATCCGCAGCCGACCTATGATGCGCTGATTACCGGGGATGTCAATGAGCAGACCTATCATATGGCTCAGGAGAGTGGAACCGCAGTGTTTGTGCTGGGACATCATGCCTCCGAGCAGGGCGGAGTAAGGCGCCTTGGCCTGCATCTTGCCGAAAAGTTCGGCCTTGAGCACAATCATCTGCATTTTTCCGTAGAGAGAGGCTGTAAAATCTATGGTTCCAAGTGATGAGGATCTGTCCCGTGAAGCTCTGCTGGTCAGAGCTGCTCTGCTCAAGCGCGGTCTTGAAACACCCTGGCATGACAATGGTCTTGAAGCTTGTGAGAAAAAAGAAATCATCGCCCGCAGCATGCAGCAGATCATGGAGACCTTAGGTCTTGACCTTAGCGATGACAGCCTGTGCGAGACGCCGAAACGCTTTGCGCACATGTATGTCGATGAAGTGTTCTCGGGCCTTGATTACCGTAATTTTCCCAAAGTGTCAGTCTTTGAGAACAAGATGCATTTTGACGAGATGGTCAAAATCAACGATATCACTCTGACTTCAACCTGTGAGCATCATTTTGTGGTGATGGACGGGACAGCCAAGGTGGCCTATATTCCGGGAGCCAAGATTATCGGTCTGTCCAAAATCAATCGGATTGTGCGTTTTTTTGCCAGTCGCCCTCAGGTGCAGGAGCGTCTGACTCAGCAGATTTTAGTGGCGCTGCAGACCCTGCTTGATACCAAGAACGTGGCGGTGACTATCACCGCTACCCATTACTGTGTGAAATCACGCGGTATCCGGGATCAGACCTCTTCCACCACCACTACGGCTCTAGGTGGGTTCTTTAAGACCAATCCTTCCTCAAGACATGAATTCCTGACTGACTAGCGAGGCTGCATGAGGATCTGCTTAGGCATTGAATACGAGGGCACCAATTATGCTGGTTTTCAGCGTCAGCAGCAGCTGCCTACCATTCAGGGCGAACTTGAACGTGCACTCTCGGAGATCGCTGATGAGCAGATTCAGCTGCAGTGCGCAGGACGCACAGATGCTGGGGTGAATGCCACCGGTCAGGTAGTGCATTTTGATGTCAAAAAGGAGCGTCCTGACAAGGCCTGGGTGCTAGGCACCAATACCAAGCTGCCCCCAGATATTGCCGTAAGCTTTGCCCGTCATGTCGGCGATGACTTTCATGCGCGTTTTTCAGCCCGTGCCAGACGTTATCGCTATATTCTGCAGAATACAGATTATCGTCCCGGCGTGTTAAGCAAGGGTGTCTCGGTTTATCGGGGGCAGTATGATGTGGAGAGAATGCATCAGGCTGCGCAGTGTCTGCTGGGCGAGCAGGATTTTGCGTCATTTCGCGGAGCTGATGATGAGTCACGTACCTCCATGCGCTGCGTCCATTTTATCGAGGTGAAGCGCTATGGCGATTTTGTGGTGTTTGATCTGGCGGCCAATGCCTTCCTGACTCATATGGTGCGCAATATTGTGGGTTCACTGCTGTTGGTCGGAGCTGGCAGCAGGGAAGTAGAGTGGATAGCTGAGGTGCTCGAGGCACGGGATCGTGCTGCAGCAGGTCCGACAGCCAAACCTTATGGTCTGTATCTTGTCGATGTTACTTATCCGCAGTCCTTTGGACTGCCGCACCGTAATTTTCTGGGACCACTGTGGCTGCCTTAAATCAGGATCTCCTGCACTGAATTAGCATGTAACCATGACAGCGCCGTCAAAATCAGTTATACTCAAACTAATAAAGATAGTTTACATGATGATTTTATGTTTTAAATCTGTGTATTAAGCTTTGGCTAACATGCTGCATAAGAATAAGGATCGTCTTTTATATGCTTAACCTGCCCAATATTCTGACCTTCATTAGATTGCTGTTGATTCCGGTGTTTGTGGCCCTGTTCTACTGGCCAACTCCGCAGTCTAATTTCTGGGCGGCTCTGGTCTTTGTGATTGCGGCACTTACTGATCTGCTCGATGGGTATCTGGCGCGAAAGCTTAAGCAGACTACCAAGTTCGGGGCATTTTTAGATCCGGTGGCCGACAAGATTATCGTCTGCGTTGCTCTGATTCTGATCGTCGAATACTATTCAGTACATGTTCAAGATTTCTTCCCTCATATCAATCTCTGCGTTTCTATCCCTGCCATGATTATTATTGCGCGTGAAATTACGGTTTCGGCTTTACGTGAATGGATGGCAGAAATCGGCAAGCGTAATTTCGTGGCAGTAAGCTCAATAGGCAAGTGGAAAACTGCCATTCAGCTTTTTGCTATTGCCTGGCTGATCTGGCGCTATAACGATGTCATCATCTATTCAGCCCTGGGTATGCTGGCGGTGGCCACCGTGCTGACGCTGTGGTCGATGATCATGTATCTTAAAGCGGGTTTTGCTCATTTTGACGAATAGTCAATTCACACTGCCTCGTTCCTGCTTAATGAGAGCAGGCCTGCAGCTCTGAATATCTGCAGTCAGGTAATGTTCTCTGTAATCTGAGTGCATTTTTTGGTGCTGGTCGACTCTGCAGCAGCAAAGATCTCTTGTTTTGGCATGATTTTGCTATTGTGCCGGTACTTTCGTGCGCCTTAAAACTTATTCTGCTAGCAGCAGGCGCTGAGAGCTGACGTTATTACTTAAAGCCGTATTCTTTTAACACATCTAAATTAAACAGTAATTGATACCTAACTTTCAGTGGCAAGACGGGAGAGTGGATCTTTGTTTTTAGTTCTCAGTATGTTACGCATACTGCTTTGAGAAAATTGTGATGGCAGGGGACCAGAAATAAAATAAGGAGCGAGTTTTTACTCGCTCCTTTTTAAGGTTTAGATCATTTCAATGAAGTTTATTAGTCCGAAGATCAATACAAGGACGCATCCGGCATAAACAGTCAATCTGAAATGTTGCTTAAAAGTATCCATAGACAGCTCCTTATCTATGTATCTTTTAAGAACGCTGTAGTTCTTAGTTACGGCCATTGTCGTTTCTTGTATATATAGACACGACCTTTTGATCGTGAAGAAGATAATCTTCTCAGACTTAGTATAACTAAATTATTTCAAAATAGTTAGTTTTATTGTGCAAATAAAATCAAATAAATAACTTGTTGAATTCGTAAATAAATAATTTGTAAACGTAATTTAAAAAAATAATTATGTATTGATTCTCAAAGGGTTATCTGATTTGGTTATATCGATCGAGTTCACAAATTTCAATTAAAGTTTTACGGATTTGGGAACTTTTTTTAGGTGATTTTGGCTTTTTAACGCTGAATTTCCCCTGCAAAAGCTGATTTATTCTAAAAAACTTAATAAAAAGTCAAT
Organism: Succinivibrio sp.; assembly: GCA_024693025.1. Taxonomy (GTDB): domain Bacteria; phylum Pseudomonadota; class Gammaproteobacteria; order Enterobacterales; family Succinivibrionaceae; genus Succinivibrio. The sequence goes on from JAILLS010000129.1 coordinate 7,431, forward strand.
AATGTGGCTTAAAAGTCTCTTTTTTTTAATTAAATTGAGGTTTTTTGCACTAAAGCAATTTTTTTGGGTAGGACGTTGCATAAAATCATAATAAATAGATTTAAATAAATTTTTTAATGCATTAATTCAACCTATCAGGAGCAATGAGATCAGAGGACCTGACAGGTACATTATTCTAACTATTATAAAGAGGGGCTTTGAGATGCCTTTGATTCCACATCCGCAGATGCCGTCTGTGATCGTTAACAAGCGTAAAGATAAATGCACGGTCAGCACCTATCGCAATGAATATGATCGCGAGAAGAAATATAACGTCAAAAAAGATCTTAAACAGATCGGGACGATTTATTCTGCTGATGGAATCGGCAAGATTATTTTCAATCATGTGTTTCTGGAAGCTAATCCAGAATTTGATGCCTGGGAAGTGTATCGTGATGGCTCTCGGCAGTTTACTTTCAAGCCTAAAGCCTGGTCACAGGCTGCTTTAGAGCAGGCAGGAGAACAGAATGGTCAGGCAACTGGAGCTCAGGCTTCGAATCTGACTGCAGAACAGCAGGCAGAACAGGAGGCTGCGAGAAGTTTAAGACAAAGCAAGCGGGATGAACCTTTAACTAGCATGGTGGCAGCCATGTTTGCTGATCCTGAGCCTCCTCAGATGGAAGAGCAGGCAGGACCTGAAGAATCTGAAGAAGCAAGTGAGCAGAGTGACAGCACGGTAGCAGAACCGGCGGATGCGACTGAAGAAGCTCCTGTAGAAGATGCTCCTGTAGACGAAGCTCCTGCAGAAGAAGCTCCTGTAGAAGATGCTCCTGCAGAAGAAGCTCCTGTAGAAGATGCTCCTGTAGACGAAGCTCCTGCAGAAGAAGCTCCTGCAGAAGAAGCTCCTGTAGAAGAAGCTCCTGTAGAAGAAGCTCCTGCAGAAGAGCATGAACCTGAGAACAATACAGAGATACTGCCAGAAGCTGAAAACTTAGATGCAGAATCTACACCTGCTCAAGAATCCACCTCTGATCCTATGACTTTAGATCCTCTTGCCGCAGCAGCGGAAATTGAAGCTGGTTCAGATATGATGCCTGCAGATCTTGGCGGTCTTGAGGTAAGCGATGCAGCAGAACTATTTAAGACAGAGGATGCTGGCGTAGACGAGTCTGCGGAGATTAGCACTGAGCAGCAGTCTGCTACAACTCAAGAAAATACTGAGCAGGGAAGCTCTTCCGCTAGTTCAAGTGATCCTGCTTTAGCTGCAGTCATGGAAGCTCAAGCCGAAGCACATGAGATGGTTGAGCAGCAAAAAGATGACGAACCATTTGTGGATGCTCCAGTTTCAGTGGCAGAACCAGAGGATGCTCAGGCTCCATTAGTCCGAGATGGAGAGATCGTGGAGCAGCCTGAAGGTGCAGCTCAGAATCATCCTGTGATTGATGTGTCACAGAGTAATGACAATGCGGAGATGGCTGTAGACAAAGCAGAGCAGGAAGCCTCATCTGAACAATCCATGGAGCCAGCAGCTGAAGGCGAACCAACGGCAGAAGCTCAAGCAGAAGAAGCGGTAGCTGAGCCTGCAGCTGAAGCAGAACCGGTGGTCGAAGTTCCGGCAGAAGAAGCGGTAGCTGAGCCTGCAGCTGAAGCAGAACCGGTGGTCGAAGTTCCGGCAGAAGAAGCAGCCGCTGAGCCTGCAGCTGAGGCAGAACCAGTGGCAGAAGCTCCAGCAGAAGAAGCGGTCGTCGAGCCTGTAGCTGAATCTAAGCAGCAAACGGTTACACCAAAGAAACATCCTGATCCACTAATGGATTTAGTTGGTGCCATGTTATCTGACCCAACTGAACAATCATCAGGAAAAGCGGATTCAACCCCACCGGAAGAACCAAAGACTATTTCAGAAATGGTGGTTGAAGCAGAAATCCCTGCAGAAGAAGTGGCCGCCGAGGCAGTAGCAGAGCCTGAGCCTGAAGCAGATATCCCTGCAGAAGAAGTGGCCGCCGAGGCAGTAGCAGAACCTGAGCCTGAGGTAGAAATTCCTGCAGAGGAAGTGGCCGCCGAGGCAGTAGCAGAACCTGAGCCTGAGGCAGAAATTCCTGCAGAGGAAGTGGCCGTCGAGGCAGCAGAGCCTGAATCTAATGAAGAAGGGGCCGTAGCTGATGATACAGTAAAGCCTGAGGTTAATGATAATAAGATCACTGAAGATCGCAGTGTAATAAAAGAAGAGACAGGATCACAAGACGCTGTTTCGCAATCAGACAGCTCAGCAGATTACAGCTCATTAAGTAGTTTTGGTATGCAGTCAGAAGAAGCAATTATGGCTGCAGTAACGGCTGAGGTAGCTGCCCTTACAGCAGATTTGCAACTTGAACCAGATTTAAACTATTCAGAAGTTGCTTCTGGTTCTGCACAAGTTGCAGAGCAGGAAGCTGACACAGAACCTTCAGCAGAAGCCGAAGTTATGGTCGAAGAGCCAGCAG
>JAILLS010000037.1 GCA_024693025.1 Succinivibrio sp.
GCTGCAACGGACTATTCGAGCTGATTATCTGAAACTGAGATGGATATCTGTTTGCACAAGGGGATCTGGGGCAGCGCTGTGGGCAAAGCTTCTGACCGAGCTGTGTGAGGACTAGTGCGCTGTCTTGGAGCATTATCATCCTGACAAATGCAGAGTGACTGGATTTTTTAGGTGAGATCAGGTGCTTTTAGCCTCTTTACTCTAAGCTTTTTAACATTGCAGAGTGTTTCATGTAAAATAGACAAAGTGTTGCCACTTCAAACGAGGTTTGAGTGGCATCTTTATTACTGCATGAGAGCAGGGCAGATCTGCTCTTAAGATACATAAGCTTAAAAGATGTTAAGTACAGCTTTAACTCCTAAAGTCATCACCTCTGCGGTCATTGTCTCGCGTGTTTTCGGCAGACCAGTATCTGGTACCATTCTTGAGATTGCCAGGATCCTGACAAGGCTTGGTGTAGAGGTCTTTTTAGATGAAAACACAGCGGTAGGCTTTAACCTTACAGAGCTTAAAACCATTTCACGGCATGAGATGAAGCAGCTTGATCTCATCATCGTAGTAGGTGGTGACGGCTCGCTGCTGGGGGCTGCCCGCACGCTAGTCGATTTAAAGGTGCCGATGCTGGGCGTCAATGGCGGCCACCTCGGTCTGCTTACGGATGTCAGTCCGCAGGATTTGGAGCAGAACCTTGAGAAGGTGGTCAATGCCCGTTATCAGTATGAGACCAGAACGGTGCTCGATGTGCGAGTGACCAGACGGGATGAGGATGGGGCAGGAGAGCTTATCGGCCAGTCGCTTGCGACCAATGAGACCGTGATCCATTCCGGCATGATGGCGCATATGATGACCTTCAGGGTGAGTATCGACAGGCGCTATATGTATACACTCAGGGGTGATGGCATTATTGTGAACACTCCTACCGGTTCTACGGCCTATTCCTTATCAGCAGGAGGCTCCATTATCGAGCCGCATCTTGATGTGCTGGCCCTGGTCCCGATGTTTCCTCAGTCTTTAAACTGCTCACCGATCATTATCCCGGGCAAATCCGAGGTGCATATCGATTTTGACTGGGAGGACAGACCTGAGGTCGAAATCGTCTCGATTAACTGTGACGGACAGGTTACGATTCGCGCGGATAACCACTGCGCAGTTTCCATTAAGCAACATAAGGTTCCGCTCATTCTAATTCACCCGGAAGGCTATGATTACTACAGCCTGCTGCGGCAGAAATTAGGCTGGGGGCAGAGCCTCGTATAAGTTACACGCTATGTTAGAGCAGCTGTTAGTTCAGGATTTTGCCTTAAGTGAGAAAAATACGCTCACCTTCTCCTCCGGTATGACCAGTATTACGGGAGAGACAGGAGCGGGTAAATCTTTAACCGTGGATGCCCTGGATTTAGTCCTAGGCGGCAGAGCCAGCGCGGATTTGGTGCGGCATGGTGCCAGGGAAGCCCAGCTTGAGGCCATCTTCAGCATTGATGAGCACAGTGAGCTGGTGTCCTATCTTAAGGAGCAGGCGCTGGCAGGGGATGATAATCAGGTGCTGCTGCGGCGGATTATCTCGGCAGACGGCAAGTCAAAGGCCTATGTCAACAACCATCCCTGCACCCTCAGCGTGCTCAGGGAGCTTGGACCAAAGCTGGTCTCCATTCACGGTCAGCATGCCTCCATCAAGCTTACCGACAGCAGCTATCAGTTAAAGCTGCTCGATGCCTATGCGGATTTGGAGGAGCTGGCGCAGCGGGTGCGGGCTCTTTACAGTGACTACTATGCCTCGCGCTCCAAGCTCTCCTCTCTCTCCTCAGAGCAGCAGGCTGGTGCCAATGAATATAAGACTCTCAAATATGAGCTTGAGGAGCTTGAGAAACTTGCGCTCAGCGCTGGTGACTATGAGCAGCTGTCTGCTGAATACGATGCGCTGCAGCATGCGTCCTTAACCGAGACTGCCGTAGGTCTGGCGCTGTCGATGCTCGACTCTGATGAGCACAATCTCATGGAGATTGTGCAGGCGCGTCTTAACGATCTGGAGAAGGTGCGCAAATATGATGAAGAGCGTATAGGCAGAGTTATAGACAGCCTTAAGGAAGGGCTTAAAAACCTGGATGAGGCTAGACTTTCGCTTGCAGAAATCAACTCAGCTGCAGATCCCAAAAGAGTGCTGGAGCTTGAAAAGCAGCTCACGCTCTGTCATAACCTGGCGCGGCGCTTTGAAGTAAAACCGCAGGAGCTTTATACCGTACAGGAGCAGCTGACTCAAAAGCTTGAGCATTTTCTGTCCTTAAAAGATGAAATTGAAGCTTTAACCGCACAGGTGCGCACCAAGCGGCAGGCCTACGAGGCTGAGGCCCAGAAGCTTTCTGAGGCGCGCAGCAAGGCCGCAGAGCGCATGTCCGCTGAGGTAACCGGGACGATTGTGGATCTGGCCATGCCGGATGGCAATTTCAAGGTACAGTGCACCAGGGATAACGAGATGAAACCGCGTGCTGAAGGTCGGGATCTTGTGGAGTTTCTGTTTACCGCAAATCGCGGCGAGCCATTAAAGGCACTGGGTGCTGTAGCCTCCGGTGGTGAGCTCTCAAGGCTTGCCCTGGCCATAGAGGTCTTAACTGCCTCACGCAATGAGACACAGACTCTGATTTTCGATGAGGTGGATACCGGCATTTCAGGGCGTACGGCCTCCTCGGTCGGTAAATTACTGCGCAGGCTCGGCGCCTTAGTGCAGGTCATCACCGTAACTCATCTGCCGCAGGTGGCGGCAGCAGCGCAGCAGCAGTTTTTAGTCAGCAAGGATAATGCATTGGATAAAGCCGTTTCCTCAGTTAAAGAACTCAGTTTTGAGGAGCGGGTGGAAGAAATCTCCCGGATGATGGGAGGACAGGTAGTGACTGAGGCTACTTATGCAAGTGCCAGAGCACTTTTGGAAGCATATGATTAAAGAACCCCTTATATTTCGCCAGGCCACTGTCAGGGATGCCTGGCAGATCGCCAAGGTGGGGCTGGCTTCTGCCAAGGTTGAGGTGCGTGAAGTACCACTGGATATCTCAGTAGAACAGTTTGCTCAGATCTGGGCTGAGCGTATTCAGGACGGCAGTCATCTGACCTATGTGGCCGTGTTCAAGCAGGGCCTGTTTCAGCGCGATGTGGTCTGCGGGTATGTCAGCATTGAGGCACCCATGCAGTCAGGCCATGTGATGACTCTGTATATCTCACCTGACTATATGCGTCAGGGCATAGGCATGTTTCTCATGCAGCATATAGAGCCTCTGGTTAAGGCAGCCGGCGGCAGGGCGCTGATTACGGACGTGCAGCCCCGCAATGTGATGGCCCATAATTTTTATCAGAAATTTGGTTTTGTCTTTACTGACGAGCACCGCGAAGAACTAATTGTGATGAGAAAGGAGCTTTTATGATTAAGGTAGGTATTATCGGTCTGAACGGCAGAATGGGGCATATGCTCTGGCAGGAGTGCTCAAGGTATGAGGATCTCAAGATTGTCTGCGGCGTCTGCAAGGCAGGTCCTGCTCTTCCGCAGGGCTGTGAGGTGGAAGTTAAGGAGCAGGTTTCAGAGCTTAAGACTCTGCCGGATGTCTTCATTGACTTTTCAAGACCTGAGGCAACTCTTGCGCTGCTTGATTTTGCCTGTGAGCATAAGATTGCCGTGGTCATCGGTACGACAGGCTTTGACGAGGCAGGCAAGGCCAGGATCAGTCAGGCCGCTGAAGTTATTCCTGTAGTGTTAGCCGCCAATTTCTCCGTCGGCGTGAATGTACTGTTATCTCTGGTGGAGAAAGCTGCGGCGATTCTTGCCGATTACGATCTGGAAATTGTTGAAGCTCACCATAAGCACAAGGTGGATGCTCCTTCAGGGACAGCGCTGGCGATTGGTCAGGCCGCAGCTGCAGGACGCAAGGTTGAGCTTAAGGATGTGATGGTTTCCGGCAGAGACGGGATCACCGGGGAAAGACAGCCTGGCAGCATCGGCTTTGCGGCCATTCGCGGCGGGGATATTGTCGGAGAGCATCAGGCGCTGTTCTGCGGTGAAGGAGAGCGGGTGGAACTTGGTCATATCGCCACCTCGCGTGCCATCTTTGCTCAGGGTGCGGTTAAGACAGCCCGCTGGCTGTTTGGCAAGGCTCCTAAGCTTTATACCCTCAAGGAAGTTTTAGGGCTGGACAGGCTTTAAACCGCTGCCTTCTGAGGTAGCAATAAAAATGGCCAGAGCATTGCTCTGGCCATTGAGTTTCATGGAAAGCTTAGAGGGCTGCTAAAATACCGCCGTCAACTGCGATGAGCTGACCGGTGATAAAGTCGGCACCCTTAGAGGCAAAGAACAGAGCTGCATGAGCAACTTCTGAAGGCTGACCCCAACGACCTGCTGGAGTGCGGTCGATGATGAACTGATTGAACTTAGGATCCTGAATTAAAGGAGTGTTCATCTCAGTGGCGATATAGCCTGGGATAACAGCGTTAGCCTGAATATTGTACTTGGCCCATTCAATAGCAATAGCCTTGGTGAACATCTTCACACCGCCCTTGGAGGCTACGTATGGGGAGATGGTTGGACGGGCAATTTCTGACATGAGGGAGGCGATATTGACAATCTTGCCGGCACCCTTCTGTCTGAACATCTTAAAGCATTTCTGAGTGAGCATGAAGGTACCGGTCAGGTTGATGTCTAAAACCTTCTGCCAGGTCTCAAGAGGCATATCCTCAAGAGGACCACGCAGATTCACACCGGCGCAGTTAACCAGTACATCAATGACACCACCATCAGCTTCGATGCGTGCAAAGGCTTCATCTACAGAAGTCTTGGAACCCACATCGCAAGGAATTGGATGAACACGATCTTCATGCTTAGTATCGATCTCTTCAGCGGCTTTACCTAATTGCTCAGCATTTCTTGCCATAATATAAATATTGGCGCCTTCTGCATAGAACAGTTCAGCGATCGCTCTGCCAATACCACGGCTACCACCAGAAATAAGAGCTGTTTTACCTTCTAAGATCATGTGTAACTCCTGTAAAAAACATGCTTGAAAAAATTACTGAAGCAAGCTGCGCTTCAACTGATGCTATTGTGGCAGATCTGTAAACTTGAATTTGTGCACAAGCTCATAGATCTGACCATTTTTAGAGAAAATTTTAAGCTATAAAACAGATCTAGTATGTAAGAGTTTTAAATAATATTTTCTAAATCAATAAAATATTTTATTATGTGACTTTTGAGCATTTTTTTCAGTTTGGCCATCTTCAAGAATAAATTTCTAAATTCATCAGATCTCTTTTGGATATTCATTTGCTGAGAGTTAAGCTAGCCAGCATAAAAAAGGCGGCCTGAGGCCGCCTTATTCAATATTTAAACAAATGCTTAAGTTTAGATTACACCCTGGGCAATCATAGCATCAGCTACCTTGCGGAAGCCTGCAATGTTTGCACCTAACACGAGGTTGCCGTCTAAGCCGAATTCACGGGCAGTGGCAGCAGTGTTATTGTAGAGGTTGGTCATAATGCCGTGCAGCTTGCTGTCAACTTCCTCAAAAGTCCAGGAGGTCATACCGGCATTCTGCTCCATCTCAAGCTGAGAGGTAGCCACACCACCGGCATTGGCAGCCTTGGCAGGACCATAGTTGATCTTGGCCTTTAAGAACTCATTGATAGCGCCGATGGTAGAAGGCATGTTAGCGCCCTCAGCCACACAGGTGCAGCCGTTAGCGAGCAGAGTCTTGGCATCTTCCTCGTTGAGTTCGTTCTGAGTGGCGCATGGGAAGGCAGCATCCACCTTATAGGTCCAGACCTGATGTTTGCCCTGTGGGTAATCAGAGACTGGAGTGAATTTAGCGGTGCTGACGAGTTCGGCATAGCGGGACAGAGAAGCACGCTCAACTTCCTTAACCTGCTTTAACACATCTACCTTGATGCCGTTTGGATCATAGATGGTGCCGCGTGAGTCAGATACGGTCACAGGAGTTGCACCCATTTCATAGAGTTTTTCACAGCAGTAGATAGCCACGTTGCCGGCACCTGAAACAGCGCAGACTTTGCCCTTTAAGCTCTCGCCCTTGTCTTTGAGCATGGCATCGGTGAAGTAGACTAAGCCATAGCCTGTAGCTTCAGTACGAGCTAAGGAGCCGCCATAGTTTAAGCCCTTGCCGGTCAGGATGCCTTCATAACGGGTGGTCAGACGCTTGTAAGCACCATAGAGGTAACCGATCTCACGGCCGCCTACGCCGATATCACCGGCTGGAACGTCAATGGTAGGTCCAATGTAGCGATACAGCTGAATCATGAAAGCCTGGCAGAAACGCATCACTTCGTTGTCTGATTTGCCTTTAGGATCGAAGTCAGCACCACCTTTGCCGCCGCCGATTGGAGTGCCGGTCAGGGAGTTCTTGAGGATCTGCTCAAGACCTAAGAATTTTAAGATGCCTTCGTTTACGGAAGGGTGCAGACGTAATCCACCTTTGTAAGGACCAATAGCAGAGTTAAACTGCACGCGATAGCCGTGATTAACCTCAATACCGCCCTGATCGTTCAGCCATTCAACCTTGAAGCTGAAGATTCTCTCAGGCTCAGTAATACGCTCAAGAATGCGATTTTTCTCATAGGCAGGATTCTTGTCAAGGCAAGGCTGTAGAGTGGATAAAATCTCCTGTGCTGCCTGCAGGAATTCTGGCTGATATGCATAACGACTCTTTAAGCTGGCTAACACGTTATCAGAATATGACATATAAAACTCTCCTTTAAGAACTGTGGATATGTCGTCTAAATTGAATACTGCTAAATGTAGCGAGATGCACGAGGTCTTGCAAATGAAAAAAACAGTCATATTTCAGCCTAACAATTACCCATTACAGGGCTCTGACTGGCCAAAATGGGGCTTGGATATTTTTTTTATGTTAAAGATCAAGTTGTAATTTGCCTGAGGTTGCCGATCTGTTTTTGTGCAGATCTCTCCTGTCCGTCCGGTAAATTTCTTTGTCTGAGAAAGTCTGATAACCATTTTGGTGCATTTTTAAAGCTAAACGCACATAAATGGTGCAGAGTTATTGCGCAATATTCTCAGTTTAAGCGTCCGGAGCGCTAAACCGTAGAGCTTAAATCATGCTATGCTAACTCAGTTTTGCATCACGCCTAGATAAGGATAGCTATGAAAATTGAGAAAACTCTTACTGGTCAGCGGTTTGCGGGAGAACGCCCGCTGTTTGGCAGTAAGCATCTGCGGTTAGTTGAAACCACCATCGGTGAGGGCGAAAGCGGACTGAAAAACTGTCAGGATCTGGAGCTGGAGCGCTGCTGTCTTGAAGGTAAGTACCCTTTATGGCATGTACATAATTTTACTGTTCAGGACTGTGTGTTTAAACCCACAGCCCGTGCTGCGCTCTGGTATTCAACTAAGCTCAGGATGCTGGACACCAAGGTTGAGGCACCTAAGATGTTCAGGGAGATGGAGGATTTAAGTCTTGAGCGGGTGTGCTTTTGCGATGCCTTAGAAACCCTGTGGGACTGCAGAAAGGTCACGCTTAAAGATGTCAGTGTTGAGCATGGTGACTATATCTTCCTGTATAACGAGGATCTGCATATCGAGGGACTCAAGCTGCAGGGCAATTATGCTTTTCAGCACGTCAAACGCGCTAAGATCTGCAACTCGCAAATTCTGACTAAGGACAGCTTCTGGGAGTCAGAGGATGTCACCTGCGAGAACTGTGTGATTGAAAGCGAGTATCTGGGCTGGCACTCGCGGAATTTAACCCTGCGCAACTGCAGAATAATCGGGACGCAGCCTTTGTGCTATGCGCACAACCTTACCTTAGAGCACTGTGTCTTTGATGAAAACTGCGATCTCTGCTTTGAGGACAGTACGCTGACAGCGAGCATTGACAGTGCGGTTAAGAGCATTAAAAATCCGCGTTCCGGACGGATCGAAGTTGAGAAGGTAGGTGAGATTATCGAAGATGAGTTCTGTCTGCCTCCGCATGACTGCGTGATTGTTGAACGCAGTAAGGTCTAGAGGAGAACTTTGGCTATGGCAAACAAGTTTGAATTTGACCAGCTGCCGCAGAGAAGAGGGACTGGCTCGGCTAAATGGGATGAAGATGAGCAGGAGCTCATTGAGCTGTGGGTTGCTGATATGGATTTTGTGTGTGCGCCTGCTATTTTAGACGCGCTCAAAAACAGGCTTAAGCATGGCATCTTCGGCTATAACTATCTTTTACCAGAGTATTATGCAGCGATCTGCTCCTGGGCGCTCAGGCATAATCAGCTTGAGATAAGCAAAGAGCAGATTATTCCAACTTCAGGGGTGATCCCGGCTCTTTCTGCTATCTTCCATGCACTGACCCTGCCAGGTCAGCAGGTGATTGTCCAGACCCCTGCCTATAACGGTTTTTATCCGACGCTGCGCAATGCAGGCCTTGAGCTTCTGGAAAACCCTCTTAAGCACCAGGGGGATCATTTTGAGCTTGATTTAGAGGATTTAGAGCGCAAGGCCTGCTCAGAGCGGGCCAGGGTGCTGCTGCTTGCCAATCCCCACAATCCGACCGGCAGACTGTGGACGAGCTCTGAACTTAGGGCTATTGCTGAGATTGCCTATAGACATAAGCTTGTGGTGATTTCAGATGAAATCCACTGCGATATCAGACCACAGGGCAGTCTTTTCACGCCATTTTATAACGTGATGCCTGAGCTTGAATCGCGCATTGTGACCTGCATTTCAGCCTCCAAGTCCTTTAATCTTGCAGGTCTGCAGAATGCACAGATTATCTGTAAGAATCCTGAATGGCGTGCGCAGATTGACCGGGCCATCAACATTTATGAGCTCTGTGAGGTCAATGTGTTCGGCTCCTGTGCAACCATAGCCGCTTTTACTCAGGGAGATGAGTGGCTGGAGGCTCTCAACGCCTATATCAGAGCTAATTTTGCGGTGCTAAAGCAGTTTGTTAAGGAAAAGCTGCCTTATCTTAAGCTTACCGAGCTTGAGGCTACCTATTTAAGCTGGCTTGACTGCAGAGCTCTGGGCTGCTCCTCAGAGGAGCTTGGCGCGCTTTTGATTAAAGAGGGGGTGCGTCTCTCCCCGGGCTCGCTTTTCGGTACGCGCGGCGAAGGCTTCATGCGTCTGAACCTTGCCACGAGTAAAGAGCGGCTGCTGCTTGGACTTGAGCGCTTAAAGACTGTCTGCGACAGATTAAGAGCAGGTTCAAAACCAGCTTAAATATGACCGTAAGCAGGGGCGTGCGGATGCGGTAAATGCGCTAAAAAAAGGATGAGAGTCAAGAGAGTCTCATCCGTTTAGGGGCTAACTTAAAAGGATATGGCTATTTTTTAGCGAGAGCTAAAATAGCGTCAATGATTTCGCTGAAGCCTTCGGTTTTGCGTTCATTATCGAGAAGCGAGGCTACCTTGTCGCGGAAGAGCTGTTTATCAACTTCGATAAAGGTCTTGCCGGCAACCTTTGCCTTAGCCAGGTTTTCAGCTTCCTTCTTGTCCCACTCTGCGATTTCGGTTTCGATGCCTACCTTGGCTGCCTCTTTTAAAATCTTGCGTTCCTCTTTGCTGAGGCTATCCCAGGTGGTTTCAGAAATGAATACCACATCCGGATTCATGAGGTGATCATCTAAGATAAGGTATGGGCATGATTCCATATGACCCTGCTCAACCCAGGAGGTAATATTGTTTTCAGCACCATCCACTACACCGTTTTTCAGAGCTGCAGTCACATCCGACCAGGAGATCGGAGTAGGGGTGGCACCGAGCGCCTTGATCATCAGCATGGACATTTTGTTTTCTGGAACGCGGATTTTCAGCCCTTTGAAATCCTCCACGGATTTAATCGGTTTGGAAAGATAGAAGTCACGGGTGCCGGAGGCGATTAAGAAGAGTCCGATTAAACCGATTTCCTTTGACTGGTTAAAGAAATATTTCTCAGGCAGATCGGAGCGGATAAAAGCTTTTACATGATCGTAATCATGAAATAAATAAGGGATACACATAATCCCATAGCGAGGTTCATAGGCTTCAGCGAGCATACCGCCGATCTTGCAGATATCAAGCTCGCCCATCAGGGTTTTTTCGGCCATTTCCTTTTCTGTGCCTAATTCACCTTTAGGGAAGATGGTTACGGTCAGTTCTCCGTTAGAAAGTTTTTTAACCTCGTCTGCAAAGGCCTGCAGACCAATATGCTGGGCATTATTTACTGGCATACCATGACCTAACTTTAGTTCACGTGCCTGAACGGAGGCTGATGCAGCACCTAAAGCCAAGGCCATAAGTGCTGTAGCGAAAAGTGTTTTAGTGGATTTCATAATTTTTCCTTATTAACATTACTACAGAGATTAGTTGAAGAATAAATATACTCATCATTACTATCCTAAAAAATTATTTTTCAGCTAGGCGATTTTTATCTGTAAAACTTATGATCAGATTCAAATAATTTTTAGAATTTCAGCAGATCTTGCGATCTGTGCAATAAAGCATTAAGCGCTCTGGGCGTACACTTAGACGGTGGAGATAAAACTTTATAAGTTTGACTGTTTGAGTTTTTGGCAAGGCTTAGATCGGCTCAAAGTTTGCACCAAGATAAAGCAACACTTTTAAGATCAAGAAGTTGGAGATTTAACTATGTTTACCTTTTATCAAGACACGCTTCCTGAGGCCATGGGTAACGGGGTGACCCGCCGTATTCTCGTGCATGAGGGACAGATGATGGCGGTAGAGAATACTTTTGAACAGGGCGGTATCGGAGCGATGCACTCCCATCCTCATGAACAGGTGACTTATGTGCAGTCAGGCCGCTTTCGCTTTACCATTGGCGATGAGGTGCATGAGGTTAAGGCGGGCGATACCCTGCACAAAAATCCGAATGTGATGCATGGCTGTGTCTGCCTTGAAGCAGGCGTGCTCATTGACGTGTTTACACCTCAGCGCGAAGACTTTCTCAAATAATAAAGAGTACAGCAAGGCAGCTCAGAGCTGCCCTGCTGTACTCTCAGCTCTAAAAGCAGCAGGAAAGTCCTTCTCTAAGCTTAACCATAAGTCTAAATATTCTGATTATCCTGTCTGTTCAGATGCAGACTAACTTTACCGGCAGGCTGAGTGCAAAGACTTATGCTCTGCCTTGTCTTTGTCTGAACAGCAGGGTGGTGATCCCATCCTTAACAGTCAGATGGAATATAGCTTGCCTTGGGGTAAGGCAGGAAGCGGACTTTGACGTGCCGATAACTTGCGGTGAGCCTCAGGACGCCTTATCGGCAGCTTGAGGTTTTTTTTTAGTGCTTATAGTTTTAATTTGTGATATTAATCACAAAACATTAGTGAAATAAAGATCTTATTGATCAATAAAACTAAAAAAAACTAAAGTCTAAAAAAATCGGACCGTTAACAGATATAAGGGATAGTCTAAACTTGACTATTTTGACAAGTTTATGTGATCCCGTACAAGGGTTTTATCGATAACAACAAGTGAGGTACAGGCTATGGCATTAACAGTCGGTACAAATACGACCGCCCTGTCGGGGCTGAACAATTTGCGCAAGGTTCAGAACCAGCAGAATACGTTATATAACCAGTTATCCTCAGGAAACAGGATTAATTCTGCTAAAGATGATGCTGCGGGGCTGCAGATTTCTGATCGCCTGCTTTCGCAGTTAAATGGGCTTAACCAGGGTAATCGTAACGCCAATGATGCGATTGCCTTTTATCAGACGGCAGATGGAGCTTTGCAGGGCACCAGTGATTCCCTGCAGCGCATGCGCGATCTAGCAGTGCAGTCTGCTAATGGCACATTATCCTCTGAGGATAGGCAGGCTCTGCAGAGTGAGATGAATCAGCTCTCCGCTGAAGTCACCAGAACTGCTGAGACCACTAGATTTAATGGAGAGACTTTCTTAAACGGAGCAGCCTCTGACAACGGAGGGAACAGCACCATGCATGTCGGCGCCAATTCTCAAGATATTATGAGTTCGTCCATGCAGGGCGGCTTTACCATGCAGCAGATGCTGACAGAAACCTCATCCGGCGACTATGGCAATGCCTCTTCGGTTCAGGCAGCTGCGGCTTCTGCACAAACTTTAACTGATGGCAATGGTCAGGCCTATACCAGCCTGGATATTTCTACCCAGGCAGGGGCAGAGGATGCTATTGCCGCCATCGACTCGATGATCAGCTATGTTGATTCAGCACGGGCGGATAACGGGGCGATGATGAACCGGCTTGAGTCGACCATCAATGTTCAGA
>JAILLS010000095.1 GCA_024693025.1 Succinivibrio sp.
TAAATGATGATCTGCAGCCGGTGTTTAAAAATCTGCTGGGCAGTCTTAAATATGATGATCAAAATATTCAGGATTCAGAAAATAAAATCCAGAATTTTATTTTCAATACCAAAACCTGGAGAAATTTAAGTCCTGAGGATAATAATGCAGGACTGAAGAGCTTCTCTAACAGGTATAAAAATGCTGTTGAAGATTATAATAAGACCCTGCCTTTCTATGAAATGAATCCGAATGCACCGGTGCATAAAGACTTTAAAGATAATATTTTTAAATCTTTACCCAAGGATGTTAATAGGATGAATTTCAAAATTGGCGGCATAAAGCATAATTTAGATAACCTTCTAGCGGAGCTCAAAAAACTCCTGCCAAATCCGCTTGATTTACAATATGTTACTAGAACTCTTCATCAGGGTTTTTTTGCGAATAATTTTGCAATAATAACTAATGGAGAAATTAATGATAAACCACTGACTGATGCTGAAAAACAGTGCGGTGTAACAGCCATTTCCGGTCAAAAAAATCTAGGGGTGATGGATATGATGACGCAATTGTGCATGCCTTCTGGACAAATAAAGCCCAGCTTTGATCTTACCTTTAATGCTGATCATACGATTTCTGTGACGGCTAAGAATTACAATAACTTGTCAACTCAGGATTTAAAGAGGTTACCATTTGGCCAGATAGAAAACACCTATGAGTTCAAGATCAATTTAAGTCAGGGAGCACCTGGTGCTAAACCAAGCATTACAGATTTTAAGTTAAGCCAGAAGATTATGCCTAGTTTTTGAAAAACCGCTTAGTTAAGTCTAGGGCAGACTTACTTTAAAGTTCCTGGCTCTGACTGGTTTTTCTAAGACTTAGTCTGGGATGCTCTAAGCTTACCTAAGACTCTGCCAGATCTTGCTGCCGTACTGCCAGGAAAAACAGCCTGCTAAAGCCTACCGCAGAATTGCGCTTATGCAGATCTGCGTGGATGTTATAGATTAGGATAATAATTCTTGAAGTTTTGGGCATTAAAGTTTAAGGTTTAAGCATGAAAAAAAATTGTGGTGTGAGACAATGAATAGCGCAGAACTGATTGATGAGCTTGCCGCTAACCTCAAGATTAAACTTGAGTTTTCCAAAAACGGCTGCTGCGGAGTCTTTTTTGATGATGATGAGATTTGTTTTGAAATGCACGAATCTCAGCTGTATCTGATTGCCGAATTAGGGGCGTTCTCAAAGAGCGAGAAGGCTTGTAAAAGGCTGCTTGAAGCCAATTATCTTGGTATACAGACAGGACAGGCAGTGCTCGGTTTTGATAGTCAGCATGAAAGCGTTAATCTGCATCGGATCATTGACGGTAATCTGAGCTATACAGAGTTTGAAAAAATTCTGACTGATTTTGTACAGGCTGCCCGCTACTGGAAAAAGTGGCTGAGTGAGGGGGAGAGTGCTGCGGAGCTTCAGACTGTTAGTTCTTTTCCGCAGGGGATGCGCCTGTAACAGGATAAGATGCAGTAAGAGCTTTGGCTGCAGACAACCTGTCAGACTCAAGACCTCAGCGTCTTTTCAGTTTTATCAGCTAAGCTTTAGAAAACCATGGCAACGCAGGTTTTGGGGAATTATCTGACTGAGGTTTATGATGTATGAATATGTGACGCATGGCACCTGCTGCAGAAAAATCAGCGTAAGCCTTGCTGGCAACAGGATTGAGGATGTAATTTTTCAGGGCGGCTGTGACGGCAATCTTAAAGCGTTAAAAAAGCTGATCCTAGGACGGGATGCCTCTGAAATAATCACTCTGCTGCGTGGGAATACCTGCCGCAATAAAGGCACCTCCTGTGCAGATCAGCTGACCTATGCCCTCGAAGAAGCGCAAAAAAGTACTGCTGACTAGCTTTTAGCAGAGCAGGCTGGAGTTTAGTTCAGTTCAACATGAGAAAGGAGGAAATCATGTATTGTTCAATGTGTGGCAAGGAAATTCAGGATGGTCTGGAGAACTGTCCTTACTGTGGCGCAGTGATCGTGAATAGGACTCAGGCCTCAGCAGCAAGGCAGGGCGCTGAACACGAAAAAGACTGGATTGTGGCCCTGCTTCTGTGTTTTTTTGTCGGCTGCTTTGGGATACACCGCTTTTATGTGAGAAAAAATACCTCTGGTCTTATTATGCTCATCCTTACCATTACCTGCGTAGGGGTAATCATCAGCTGGCCGTGGGCGGTCTGGGATTTTATCATGATTCTGCTGCGTAAGTTTAAAACCGCAGATGGTCAGGAACTGGTGTAAATGCCTTAACTTCACTGAAACTCTTAAGCAAAAATGCAGGCATGCCTGCGTTTTTGCCTGTTTAGGCTGCTCACATCAGCCTGAGCGCCTGTTTTTCTTCAGCTTTATAACTGCTTCTACCATATGGTATTGAGAGAGTTTGAGCTTTTCTCATCTTCAAACCGCACTTTTGTGAAGTTCTGCGCTTACTGCCCGACCTAAAGGCACTATTTTAGCGAGTCAGAAGACATTTTTTTTCTTGAATTTTTAACTAGGTTTTGTATAATGCAACAGTTTAACGTAGTGCGCCTTAGACTTAGGGACAACCTGAGATCTAATCGTGTAGCATAACCGCTGTGAAGATTTGTCACATATAGAGCCGCCTGATTGAGCAGTGCTCCTTCAGGTCCTGTTAAGGTCTTGAGGCTTCTATATGAACTTAGTTTGTCTGAACAGGCTTAAGCCTTATCAGGCATCAGACGCACGGCTTCTGCACATACCGTGGCGTCTTTTTTATTACCGCAAATATTATTGTAGAGGCAGATAATGCAGGTTTCTGTTGAGAAAAAAGAAGGTTTAGAACAAGAAGTAACTATTACTGTTCCTTATGCTGAGGCTGAAAAGGCCTATAAGAAGAGCTTAAAGGAAGTAGGTAAGAACGTAAGAGTCGACGGCTTCCGTAAAGGTCACATCCCAAATAATATTCTTGAAAACCGTTATGGCAATGAAATTATCGGCCAGGCTATTGATCAGCTCATCAACGATACTGTGTTTGAAGCTTTAAAAGAGCAGAAGATTGAATACGTAGGCCGCCCTGAGATTAAACTGGCTGATAACGCCGCAGACTGCTTCAAGCAGCAGACTGATTTCGTCTATTCAGCCGTGGTTGAGGTGGAAAATGACTTTGAGTTAAAGCCTCTTGAAAACCTCAAGATCAAGAAGGTCATCTGTGAGATTGAAGATGCCGATGTGGACAGAATGGTTGAGCATCTGCGTGAGCAGCAGGGCAAATGGCAGGTTAAGGACGGTCTTGCCTGTGCCGAGGGCAATTCTGCTTCTATCGATTTCTTAGGCAAAATGAACGGTGAGCCTTTTGAAGGCGGCAAGGCTGAAAATTTCACCCTGCAGTTTGGCAAGACCCAGATGATCCCGGGCTTCTCCGAGCAGATCTTAGGTCACAAGGCCGGTGACAAGTTCACCATCAAGGTGACCTTCCCGGCTGAATATCATGCCCCTGATTTAGCCAGTAAAGATGCCGAGTTTGATATTACGGTCAATAATGTTTCAGAACTCGTCAAGCCGGAAGTGAATGCCGACTTCCTGAAGATCTACGGCGTTAAGGATGGCAGCGTGGAGACTTTCCGCTCTGAACTGCGCAAGAATATGGAGCGTGAAGAGCAGCAGGCTCTCTCCACTGCTAATCTGAACAGTATCTCTGATGCAATTTATGCTGAATATAAGGATCTGCTGACTCCTAAATTCTATGTTGAGTCCGAAATCAATAATCTCAAAGAGAAGATGAAGCGCAACATTCAGATGTATGGCGGTAATCCTAACAAGCTGCCTGACATGTTCAATGATAACTTCTTCCGTGCTGATGCCGAGAAAAATGCCCGTCTGAGCATGGTCTTCGCAAAAATTGCCTCTGCCAACAAGCTCTTAGAGCCATCTGAGGAATATGTGGACAAGCAGATTGATCTGATGGCCGGTGCTTATGAGAACCGTGAAGAGTTCAAGCGCAATGTGCGTAACGACAAGAGAATGTTAGCACAGTTTAAGAATCGCGCCATTGAGCAGCAGCTGCTTGACTTCATTCAGAGCAAGGCTCAGGTTGAAGAGAAGAAAGTTACCTTCTTCGATCTGGTCGATGGTAAGTTTTAATTCTAATCTGTGATAAGGTTATACCACCGTCGTTGAGGCGGTGGTTTTGTCTGTGAGGTTCTAAATGTTCAGCGACTTTGACCCAATTAACGCTCAGCTAGTACCAACAGTGGTTGAGCAGACTGCGCGTGGAGAGCGTGCCTATGACATCTATTCACGCCTGCTTAAGGATCGGGTGGTCTTTTTAACCGGTGAAGTTGAAGATCATATGGCTGATCTGATTGTGGCTCAGCTGCTGTTTTTAGAATCAGAGGATCCGGATAAGGACATCTATCTGTATATCAATTCACCGGGCGGCGCGGTAACTGCAGGCTTAGCTATCTATGATACCATGCAGTATATCAAGCCGGATGTCTGCACGCTCTGCTTAGGTCAGGCCTGTTCCATGGGCTCTTTTCTGCTCTGCGGCGGCACAGCCGGCAAGCGTTTTGCTCTGCCTAACGCCTCGATTATGATTCACCAGCCTTTAGGCGGGTTCAAGGGCCAGGCTACCGATATCGAGATCCATACCAGGGAAATTCTCAGAGTTAAAAACAAGTTAAATGAAATTTTAGCTCATCACACCGGCCGAGATCTCGAAGAGGTCAAGCAGGATACTGACCGCGATAACTTTATGACTGCTCAGGATGCTTTAGAATACGGTATTATAGATAAGGTGATTACTAATCGCTCTGAGATCGGAAACGACGAGGAACATAAAGATGAATGAGAATAAGGGCTCGCGTAAAAAGTGTCTGTTCTGCGGACAGACCTCTTCACCAACCTTGACTTTGATTCAGGCTCGCGATGGCTACTGCATCTGTTCGGACTGTATTACCAAGTGTTATGACATGCTGCAGAGCCAGAAGAGCAAGTCAAAGGATAACGGTACTGCAGGTTTGGATCTGGAGAATATTCCTACTCCGCATGAGATTGCCCAGCATCTTGATGAATATGTGATTGGTCAGGAAGAGGCCAAAAAGGTCCTGTCGGTTGCGGTTTACAATCATTATCAGCGCCTGCGCCACTCGGCGGTGGATACTGACGTTGAACTCGGTAAGTCCAATATTCTCATGATAGGTCCTACAGGCTCCGGGAAGACTCTGATTGTGCAGACTCTGGCCAGATTTCTGAACGTGCCGTTTGCAATTTCAGATGCTACCACCTTAACCGAGGCAGGCTATGTCGGTGAGGATGTGGAGAATGTGATTGTCAGACTGCTGCAGAACTGCGATTTTAATGTCGAGAAAGCGCAGAAGGGCATTATCTACATTGATGAGATTGACAAGATTGCGCGTAAGTCTGAAAACCCGTCCATTACTCGTGATGTTTCAGGCGAAGGTGTACAGCAGGCTCTGCTCAAGCTCGTGGAAGGCACGGTCACCTCGGTGCCGCCTAATGGCGGACGCAAGCATCCTCAGGACAAGATGATCGAGGTGGATACCTCACAGATCCTGTTTATCTGCGGCGGTGCCTTTGATGGCCTCGACAAGATTGTGGAGAAGCGCGTGTCCAAGCATGGCGGCATCGGCTTCGGTGCTGAAGTGCTCGGCAAGAATGAGCAGATGACCCTCTCGGAAAAATATGCCAAGGCAGAACCTGATGACCTGGTTAAATTCGGAATTATTCCTGAGTTTGTCGGCCGTATGCCGGTGATTACCGCCTTGAGCGAACTTAAGCGTGAGGATTTGATCAGAGTGCTGCGTGAGCCTAAGAATGCTATTCTGCGCCAGTTTGAAACCATGTTTAAGTTTGAGGGCGTGCAGCTTGAGTTTACTGAAGAGGCGCTCAATGCCATTGCTGACGAAACCATCAAACGGCATACCGGTGCCCGTGGCCTGCGCTCAGTGGTAGAAGGGCTGCTTTTGGATTCCATGTATGATATTCCTTCCGTATCTGATGTACAGAAGGTCATCATTGATGAAAATACAGTCAAAAAGCATGATGATCCTTTAATCGTCAAAAAAGAGCGTTTCAACATTGCCTCCAACTCTTAATCATACAGGGCTCTGTGCAGCCCTGTTTATCTAACACGGATGAATAAATGGCAGCTGTAAAACAAAGCAAAACAGAGCCTGAAAAAGTATTGCGTCTGCCGCTGATCACACTGCGCGGACTGACTGTCACTCCACATGCCAAACTGCAGATCACCGCTGCCCGCAGCAGCTCAATTGAAGCCTTCAATGCCGCACAGAAGCACAAAGAGAAGCTTCTGGCCGTCTTCTGTCAGGTCAATGATGAGGATGACAAGCCTACGGCTAAGGCCCTGCATGAGATCGGCGTGATCTGCAGGCTGATTGCGCTGCAGCTTAGCGCCAATAATACCTGTCAGGCTCTGATTGATGGTTTCAGACGCATCAGACTGCTCTCTATTTTAGATGACGAGGGGCAGCCTTATCGCGAGGCACAGATCGAGCTTCTCTCTGAGCCTGAACATACTGAAAAGCAGCTGCAGCAGACTCTGTCCATGCTGCACTCCTCACTTGAATATGCCCTGGAGAATCAGCAGGTCAAGGCCGTTAAGCCTTTAGTGGATTTAAAGGTGCCGTCTGCGGTGGTCAAATCGGTGCGCGAAGAGCAGGATCTCTCACGCATGACCGATCTGCTCACGCAGGTGCTTTATCTTGAAAAAGATCTGAAGCTGATGCTCTTAAAAACTCTGGATCCGCTCGAGCGGGCCAGACTGCTCATCGGGGCGCTGAATGACTTTTCCTATAAATCGGAAATTGAAAACAAGATCCTCAATGAGGCCAAGGAATCCATGGAGCGCAATCAGCGCGACTATTTCCTGCATGAGCAGCTGCGGGCCATCCGCAAGGAGCTTGGGGTAACCGAGCAGGAAGACACTGAAATCGATGAGCTCAAAGCTAAAGAGCTCTCCTTAAAGGCCCCTAAATATGTGCATGATCGCCTCAAAAAAGAGATCAAGAAGCTCTCGAATATGGGCAATAACTCCTCAGAAGCCACGATTGTACGCAGCTATATCGACACGCTGCTCACCTTCCCCTGGGAGGAGCAGTCTAAGGTCAATCATGATCTCAAAAAGGCTCAGGAGACCTTGGAGCAGGATCACTACGGGCTTAAGAAGGTTAAAGAGCGCATCCTAGAATATCTTGCAGTTCAGTCTAAGGCTGACAAGCTGCATGGTCCGATTCTCTGTCTGATGGGACCTCCCGGCATCGGCAAGACCTCGCTGGGTGAATCCATTGCCAGGGCTACCGGACGTAAATTTGTCAGAATTTCCTTAGGCGGTGTCTATGATGAAGCGGAGATCCGCGGGCATCGGCGTACCTATGTGGGGGCGCTGCCGGGACGGATTATCCAGAACATGCTCAAGGTCAAGGTGAACAACCCGCTGTTCCTGCTCGATGAAATCGACAAGATCGGCGATTCAAGACACGGCGATCCGGCCGCGGCTCTTCTGGAGGTGCTCGACCCGGAGCAGAACAAAAGCTTTTCTGACAACTATGTGGAACTGGATACCGATCTGTCCAATGTGATGTTTGTCACTACCGCTAATTCCTATCATATTTCCGGACCGCTGCTTGACCGCATGGAGATCATCGATCTGCCGTCCTATACCGAGGATGAGAAGTTTCATATTGCCAAAGAGCATCTGCTGCCTAAGCAGCTTAAGCTCAACAGCCTGACGCAGGAAGAATTCTCCATTGATGATGAGACGCTGATTGAGCTCATCCGTTATTACACCCATGAAGCCGGAGTGCGCGGTCTGGAGCGCCTGATCAACGAGCTGTGCCGCAAGGCTGTCAAGGAGTTCATGCTCTCGGATAAGAAGCCTAAGGGGCGCTCTAAGAAGATTGATAGGCGGGTTATCGATAAAAAGATCCTCGCTGAGATGCTCGGCCCGCGGCGCTATGATTTTACCTCCAAGCTTAAAGACAGCAAGGTAGGGCTGGTCAATGGCCTGGCCTGGACCTCGCTGGGCGGAGATATTCTGCAGCTTGAGGCGGTGGCCAACGTGGGCAAGGGCAAGCATATTCTGACCGGCAAGCTTGGCGAGGTCATGAAGGAGTCCATCAGTGCCGCCATTACCCTGGTGCGCTCCTTATCCGAGGCGCTCAAGCTCAATCCGGCCTTTTATGAGCAGTGCGATCTGCATATCCATGTGCCGGAAGGTGCCACTCCGAAAGAAGGTCCTTCAGCCGGTATCGGTATGGTCACGGCGATTGTCAGTGCCCTGACCGGCAATCCGGTTAAGGCAAGCGTGGCCATGACCGGCGAGATTACGCTGCGCGGGGATATTCTGCCGATAGGCGGTCTTAAGGAAAAACTGTTGGCTGCGCTGCGCGGCGGTATTCAGACGGTCTTTATTCCGCAGGAAAACGAAAAGGATCTCTGGGATATTCCGCAGAATGTGAAGGACGGACTTGAGATAAAGCCGGTCAAACGCATTGAAGAGGTGCTCGCCGGGGCTCTTGAACATAATCCCTGGAAGTTTTCTCCGACCACGGTATGGAATGTGAAAAAGGCGGTTAAGGCTGCTAAGAGCAGCAAGAGTGCGGCAGAACCTAAAACGAAGGCTACCAGAAAGGCTTGAGGCAGATTATGGCGGATGAAAAGCAAGAGGAAGAACTAAGTGGTG
Organism: Succinivibrio sp.; assembly: GCA_024693025.1. Classification (GTDB taxonomy): domain Bacteria; phylum Pseudomonadota; class Gammaproteobacteria; order Enterobacterales; family Succinivibrionaceae; genus Succinivibrio. The sequence goes on from JAILLS010000095.1 coordinate 8,711, forward strand.
TAGATCTGGAGATTGCCGCTTATTTTAAGGTAACTGATAAGCTTATCGATACGCTTGAGCAGGTGATCCCCATGATGCAGGGCGGCAGGCCTAAAGAGCCGCAGGCTCTGCTTAAGCTCTTAAAGCCTCTATGCATGACAGTTGAAAATACTTTACCACAGCTGTGGGATCTTTGTGATAATCTGTCATATCTCAAGGATGATCAGGCAGACCGACTGCGTCAGAAGGTGCGGCATCTTGAAGAGGATCTGCTGCTGCCGATGCTGGATTTTATCCGCCGGCATGACGAGCAGGCAAGTGAGATCATCGTAAAGGATGAGAAGCCATACTGCTGAGAATTTAAGGGCAGAGCCACGGCTCTGCGGCAGGATCAGGACCTCCTGATCTGCGGGGCTCTTCAGTTTCTGGAGAGGAATATTAACCTAGGTGACTGCAGCTTGGGCGCTGCGGAGAATTAAACATGCTAACCGATACACTGCGTGAGGGTGCGCAAGGCAAAGTCTTTAAGATTTTATTCTTTCTGATTATTTTATCTTTTATTTTCGCAGGAGTGGGCAACTATCTGATCCCGCGCCTGAATACAGATCCTGCCAAGGTAGGGGACTTTAGCATTACCTATACCAACTGGAATGAACAGGTCAATCAGAGAACACAGAATCTGCAGCGTAACTATGGTCCGCAGGCTGTGGAAATGCTGGAAAACAAGGAATTTGTGACAGCTCTGCGCATGAATGTGCTCGAGTCGATGATCGATAATGTCGCCCTGAACTCAGCCGCCTATGATGCGGGGATCAGAATCGGTGATGAGCAGATCAAGGCTGAAATCAGAAATACTAAGGCTTTTCACAAGGACGGCAAGTTCAACAATGATCTGTATCTTGCCGTGATCCGCAACAGCGGCATGTCGCCTGAATATTATGCGGAACAGTTAAGAGTGGAGCAGCTGGCCCGCGCGGTGGTAGATCCGGTTTTTTCTGCCTCAGGACTTGCCTTTGAGCCTGAGATTGAGGAGCTTTCCAAGCTGTTTGCCGAGCAGCGCAAGGTGAAACTCTTCGTCGCTGATACTGAGGCTCTTGAGAAACAGAGCAGCATCACGGATGATGAGGTGCAGGCCTACTATAAAGCTCATCCGGCGGAGTTCAAAACCCCGGCCAGCGTGGATTTTTCCTATCTGCATCTGACCGTGGCCGAGCTTAAGAAAAATGTCAAATATACCGATGCGCAGCTTGAAGAGTACTACAACCTGCATCAGGATGAATTTATGCACCCTGAGCAGCGTGAGGCTACTGAAATCTTCATAAAGCAGGGCGAGAATCTCGCCTCCGAGACTGAGAAGCTCAAGGCAGATCTTAAGAGCGGTGAGGATTTTGACAAACTGGTGCGCAAATACCACAGCAAGGATACCCCTCATCAGGACGGCAAGCTTGGTTTAGTCAGCAAGTCCATGCTCTCTCAGAATGCCGGCACTGCGCTGTTTGCGCTGCAGAAGACCGGAGATATCTCAGAGGTGGTACTCGACGAGACCGGTGCTCATGTCTTCAAGCTCCAAAGAATTGTGGAGGCCAGGGTGCCTGAATTTGCCTCCATTAAAAATGAGGTGATTGAGAAATATACCAATACCGAGGCCCGCAATGCCTTTGCCAAGGAAGTCAACACGCTGTCGGATCTGACCTTTGAAAATCCTGATTCTCTGGAAGTTGCCGCCAAGGCTCTGAATCTTGAGATTAAAGAGGTTAAAGGCCTGGTGTTTGGCGATACTGAGCAAGCTGATCCGCTCAATAATCCTGAAGTGCAGAAGACTGCCTTCAATGAGAGCAACCGCACCTCCGGCAACAACACCAATGTCGTAACCTTAGGCGATGATGCTGCCTGCGTCATGAATGTGAGCAAGTATACTGAAGCTAAGGTCAGAGCCTTTGAGGAAGTCAAGGCTGAGGCTCATACCGCCTGTCTGAAGGCCAAGGTGGCAGCAGCCGGTGAAAAACTCCTGAGCTCCTATCAGCAGGGCTTAAAGTCAGATCCTCAGCTTGCCGCCCCGGAACTTGTGCAGGAAGCGGGTGAATTTGCCTTAGAGCGCGGCAGTCAGGAACTGCCTCATGAGTTCGTGCTGAGCGTGTTTGCGCTGCCGCAGGGACAGAATGGCAAGGTTGGCTGTCTTGGCAGCTATCAGGATAAACCGGCTTTAGCTGTGCTCACCGAGGTTGGCCTTGATGAGCAGATAAGTCTTGATGATTATGGTCAGATGGTCAAGATGCAGCTGATGCAGTACAAAATGCAGACTGCTCAGCAGATGCTGTTTAAGAGTGCCCGTGAGATCAGTAAGGTCGAGTATAACGAAGAGGCCATTAAGGCTGCTAATTCTCAGCAGTCCACGGCTGACTAGTTAAGCTGCACTTAGTCTGTCTAAAACTTTAAAGGCCTCCGCAAGGGAGGCCTTTTTACTGGTGAAATGCAGGTTTTTAAAGGAGTCAGATGTCAATCTTTGAGCCTTAAGGCAACTTTGCTAAACGCAGCTGTACCGTTTGATCTGCTTCTAGACTGACATCATGAAATTTAAGGACAGAGGATGTACATCCTGCTGAACATCCGTATTCTCAGGCTCAGGTAAGGCACTTAGCTGATCAGCTATGTCTTTTGCCTTAAGCGAAAAGATGTAAAGTCTGACGAGTAAGTCTTCAGCTGTAAGATTTGTCAGCGGAATATAATTGGATATTTCAAGATGGTTATCAGTCAGCCCCAGAAAATTGTTACTGGTGCCGTAGCCGTTAAAGGCAAGCTTTAAGGCCTTCTTTAAGGTCGCCTTAGGCAGGGGATCGGTCTGCAGGGGATTGGTCACAGGAGCTGAGATGAGAATATCTTGCTGTTCTTTGCGAAAGCTTAGTTTGACAAGAATGCTCTCATACTCCACGGCACAGGCTTCATTGGGACTGATCTCAATTTCAAATCCCATGAGTTTGGATAGCTCAGCTATATGTTGGTCAAATACAGTCATAAAAATCCTTGTTCTGTAGGTGTGCGCATCCAGAGTTTAATTTTGGGTAAAGCCTGTACAATCTCTTGTAAGCTTAATGCCTTATCGGTACTTGATAAATTAAGCCATCTACACTAACTAAATTATAGCACAGTTTGAACCTGTGCTCAGAGTGCACATAAGAGCAGCAGTAAGGCCCAGGCTTTCAGCATCAATAGTCAGGCAGAGCGCGCTCTTTTGTGAGCTGCTCTGCCTCTTTTTCATGTCATTGCCCAAGCTTAGGCTGGAGTTTTACCTATGCTGCACACTCTAGAGGATCAGCATGGAGTCCATATCCTGCGAGCTGAGAGCTGTCTCTTTGTCGGCACTGTCTGACTTAGGACCCTGATAGGCGCTGAGGATTTTAGTAAAAAGCTCAGCGGTATTGACAAAGTTGGTCAGCATATTGAGCAGGGCATCAGCATCTGCCACAGTGCAGGAGATCCTTTTCTGCAGCATCAGATACTGATTGTCAGGATTGAGGCAAAGCGCTGCCCCCTGAGTCTCATCGCCAAGATAGTTGGCCTCAAGCAGAGTCCTGAGCAGTTCGGTATTATCTGTAGCCGGCAGATCGGATAGGGCAGAAGAGAGCAAGAGCTCCTCCTGTGTTTCATCATAGGTGATGTTTACTAACACAGTATCAGCCTCTATGGTACAGGTGTTATCCACAAGCTTAAGTTCAACGCCAAGCTTATGTCCTAAAATCTGCAGCAGTTCGTCACCTATCATAATTTCCTCGTGTTTTTACTTAAATATTGATTAACCGTTCAGGCTATCCCAGATCTGTTTGCCGAGATTATCGATATCTTCAACAGTTACAGGGCGTTCTACCTGTTCATTATCCTGCATGACCGGCGTGAAGCCATCCTTGGTAATCGTGACCATCTTGCGGGTTTTGCCAACCAGTTCCTTGATGAAATCTTCTCTGACATCCTGCCAGGTGGCATCTTCCTTGAGGTTCGGATCGTCTAGTTTCTTCTCAATCAGGGCACTGAGATTATCACCAATATTGGCATCAGCAGCGGTTTTAGCGGCAAACTCGACTTCTTCCTTGGTGGTCTTGCCTTCAATGGCATCCTTATCGCTTGAATTGAGCTTGCTTAAATGCTTCATGCGGAAATTGTCCATATACTCTGTTCTGCCTTCGATGCAGGCACCAGGTGAGGCCAAAAGTCTGAACAGCTCTTTTAATTTTCCCTGACGCTTGCAGTCTACATAAAGATCGAGTACGGACTTGGCAAAGTTTTTGGTATAAAGCTCAATATATTCATGCATCGGTTTGATATCGTCATTCTTTAGGGCTTTACGCTCCTTTGCCGTAAGATTCTCAGGTTTTTTACCTTCAAACTTTTCATAATTTTCCGCATGGTAGTTCATGCCAAGCGGGGCAAATTCCGAGTTCTCAGTATGCAGCAGCAGACTGCCGAGCTTAGGGAATAACTTATTCTTGATCTCCTCGGTGGTCTTCAGAGGTACAAAGTCATTCTTCTTATCATCAAAGATCTGATATTTAGGTATGTTTTCATCAATATCATAGACATCTTTAGAATAGATATAATCAGGATTATTGCGGACAAAATTATTTACGCCTTTCTCTAAAAACTTGATGATACATTCGACACCTTTAAAACAATGTTTGATTTCATTTATTTCGCCTTCATATAAGTCAAGATCCTTGAGGATCTTCTGAGTAGACAGTGAATTGAGATCGCTGAGCACAAAATTAAGCTTACTCTTGTAAGTCTTTACATCAAAAGCCTGGTTGGCGATCTTAAGATTGTCCTTGTAGTTGGCGACAGTATTCAGGATGGCGGTGATGCGTCTTTGCGTCAGCGGTTTACCTGAAGAGACCAGTCCCGTATTCTCATTTATGTCAAAATCCTTCAGCTTCAGCGCATCTCCGGTCAGATCGCTAAGCTTGGTGATAAACTCCTTGGTAAAGCAGGTCTTGCCCTCCTTGTTGGTCTTCACGTATTCAGAAAGACCCAGGGCCTCACCAAGATTCTTGAGCAGTTCAGTACGCACGGCATTATTGGCCTCCCGGGTCTTGCTGCCGCGCATCCATCTGAAGATATTGGCTGAAGAATACTCATCTTTGCTGATAAGTCCGTCCTGGCCAAGATTGGCGATGGAATTTTCATTGCCGGTATTAAACTGCTGAAATTTGCTTAGTGCTTCTTCATTAAATACATCTGACATATCATAAACCTCTATTCTGTAACACAGTGGGCTGGGCCGCCCGGCTCCATGCAATCACTGTTCAAACACCTTGTTTAACTGTGTTTGATTATAGGTCGCTCCAGTACAATAACATGTGATCTTGATCACAATTATATAAAAGTAGGTATAAAATATCATATAAATTATAAAATTATATGATTTAAAAGATAATAATTTAATTTACTACTGTAATCATACAGGATTGATTTCGAGTTTGCAAAGAGTTTAGACCGTGCTGCACTATGTTAAAATTTCTCACACTATTTGTGCAAGGTAAGTCTTAGTCTGTATTCCTAAGGAGGATGAGAATGTATTCTGTCAAAGAACAGCAGCTGCGTGAGGAATTTGTCGCGCAGGGCAAATCTCTGTTTGAGCGCGGCTATGCCACGGGAGCTGCCGGCAATATGTCACTGCTTCTGCCGGACGGCAAGGTGCTGGCCACACCAACCGGCTCGTGCCTTGGCAGACTCAATCCTGATGAGCTCTCCGTGCTTGATCTGCAGGGCGGACTGCTTGCAGGTCCTAAGGCCACCAAGGAGGCAACTTTTCATCTTGCCATCTATCGGGCCAATCCTAATGTAAAAGTCATAGTGCACCTGCACAGCACCTATGCAACCGCGCTGTCCTGTTTAAACAACCTTGATCCTGACAATGTGTTAAAGCCTTTTACGCCTTTTGCGGTCTCGCGCATGGGAGATATTCCGCTCATTCCGTATTTCAAGCCCGGTTCAGACAAACTGGTTGAAGCGGTAGAAAAGCTGGCAGCAGATCATGTGGCTTTTCTACTCGCTAATCATGGACCGCTTGCCGGCGGTAAAAATCTGACTGAGGCGGTCAATAATATCGAAGAGTTTGAGGCAACCGCCAGAATGTTCTTCCTGCTGCAGCAGCACCGAGATCACATCAGATATCTGACTGAAGAAGAGGTAGCCGAGCTGCGCTAGCAAAGCTAAAGGATGCGCACTAGAAGTGCGCCTTGCCATGGCTTAATGTGGCAGCGCCAGGCTTCCTTTAGGCTAAAAGCCTTTCGTCCCTCAGTGGTTAGTTAGGCTATTTATGCCCCGGCATAATCTGAGAGCTTTTGGGCATAGTGCTCAGCTGCAGTGGCAAAGCTCTGCAGAATGGACGAGAAGTTCTCCTCATCGAGGATCTGGGTGGACAAAAGCTGATAGAGACTGCCATGCTGGGTCTTTGGATTAATGCCGAGGGTATTGCCCAGGGTGGCCTTGAACTGGTAGTTGCTTTTAAGCAGCTCAAGCAGGAGCTGCTCCTGATTTTCTTCAGGGAGCGGACCTAAATCGGCACTTATGCACAGCTCCTCTGTTTCAGGCAAAAGGGAGATGGTGACCACGGCATGCTCGGTTTGAAAATTGCAGCTGTAATTTTCATCAAGCTCAATCTGCTGACCAAGTTTTGTGCCAAGTTTTTCAATCAGTTCTGTTCCCTGCATAGGAGGCTCCTTGTGAGTGCGAATGACTAAAGCTTATCACAGTCTCTCTAAATCTTAAATAACTGCACCAGAAGTTATGCCTGTTTAAGGCTGCGGATTTAACAGCACCAGTCTTGCCTTGCCTTCCTCATCACAGAGCTTGTGATAGAGCAGATTCAGAACTTTTTCAAGTTCACTCTCAATTCCATACGGATAGTTGAGGATCACAAGTCCTGAGCCCTGCATGCCGCGCTCCGGATCCTGTCTGGTCACCATCAGCTCAGCCTGCAGCGCACTGACATGCAGGCGCTTGAGTTCGGAAACCAGCCATTTGGACTTGTCAAGCTGTCTGCCCAAAACCGGATACCAGATGGCATAGATGCCGGTTTCCCAGCGTCTGAGCGCGTCCTTGAGGGCTTTGATGACCAGATAATATTCGTTTTCCTCTTCATAGGGAGGATCGATAAAGCACAGCCCGCGCCGTGGGGTAGGCGGCAGAATCGCGTGCAGACTCTCAAGTCCGTCGCGCCTGGTAATATTGATGCGCCGGTCCTGATGCAGACAGTCAAACAGCGCCTGCTCATCGCTAGGATGCAGTTCACTGAGGCTAAGCTTGTCGCTCGTGCGCGAGAGTCTGGCCTCAAAATAGGGTGAGCCGGGATAGAGGGGCTCATCTTTAGGCAGACTGTCAATAACCTCAAAATATTCAGGCACCAGCGCTCTTAACTCCTGACAGTTTTCAATCAGCTTATAACCCTGCCGATATTCGCGGGTTTTCTCGGCAAAGACCGAGGTCAGGGCATAGATCCCGGCTCCGGCATGCGTGTCAATCAGGCTGTAAGGCTTATCTTTAAGATTTAAATGCCTCAGCACAAGACAGAGCGTTAAATGCTTGAGTACATCAGCATGATTGCCGGCATGAAAGCCGTGACGGTAAGAAAGCATAGGGCAGCTCCTCAGCTTGGGTTAGCTTGCAGATCTTCAAGTTCGGCCTGTTTTTCAAGCCATTCAGTTTCAGTATTTTCAGTCAAAGCAGTCAGTCTGGCGCGTGATTTGAGCAGCTCTTCAACCCTGGCCTTGTCATCATAGAGCTCAGGACTGCTCAGCTCCGCGTCAATCTGAGCAAGCTCAGCCTGCATTTTTTCAAGCTGTTTCTCAAGTTTGCTCAGCTGTTCTTTCAGAGGTTTTAGCTGCTGTCTGAACTGCGCTTCCTGCCGCTTCTGCTCCCTGGATTTGAAGTTCACAAGTCTTACCGTCTGCTCTGAGCCCTGTTTTTCCTTGTGAGCGGCCATAAAGGCGCGGTTCTGCTCATTAAGATAGTTGCGATAATCTTCAAGATCTCCGTCAAAATCCCGGACAGTGCCGTTATCGACCAGCCAGAAGGTGGAGGCGATGGCCTCGAGCAGGTGCCGGTCGTGGGAGACTAAAATCAGGGCGCCGGGGTAGGAGGCCAGGGCAATTGAGAGCGCCTCACGCATCTCAAGATCAAGATGGTTGGTCGGCTCGTCAAGGAGCAGCAGATTCGGTTTTTCAAAGGCTATAAGCGCTAGGGCAAGTCTTGCCTGCTCACCGCCTGACAGAGTTTTAACCTGCTTTAGGGCAAGCTCTCCTGAGAAGGCAAAGGAGCCTAAAAAGCTGCGCAGGGTATTCTCATTGGCCTTAGGATCAAGCCTGTGCAGATGCTCAAGCGGCGTGAGCTCAGGCATTAGGGACTCAAGCTCATGCTGCGCAAAATAGCCAATCTTAAGATCCTTGCCGATGGTAATGGTGCCGTGCTGGGGCTTGAGAATGCCGACCAGGGCCTTGATGAAGGTTGATTTGCCCTGACCGTTGCGGCCAAGCAGTCCGACCCGGTCTCCGGCAATCAGCATGCGGTTGACCTTAGAGAGGATCTGCTTTTCCTGACTATAGCCTAAGCTGACGTCCTTGAGATCACAGAGTACCTCGACCGTACGGTCAGGCTCCGGGAAGGAGAAGGAAAATGGGGACTCCTCCTGCGTAACAGCGGTAAGCTTGAGGCGATCAATGGCCTTGATCAGGCTCTGAGCCTGACGGGCTTTGGAGGCCTTGTATCTGAAGCGCTCCACAAAAGCCTGCATATGGGAGAGAGCAGCCTCCTCCTTTTTGCGGGAAGCTTTTTCGGCCTTGATGCGTTCTGCCCGGATCTTTTCATAGGCCGAATAATTGCCGGTGTAGAGCACCAGATGGCCTGACTCAAAATGCAGCATATGATCGCAGAAGGTATCAAGAAAATCGCGGTCATGGGAGATACACAGAATGGTAGCCTGACTGCGCATCAGATAGTTTTCAAGAAACAGAATCGTATCTAAATCCAGGTGATTGGTCGGCTCATCGAGCAGGAGCAGATCATGCGGAGCAATAAGGGCCTGAGCGAGATTGAGGCGCATTCTCCAGCCGCCTGAGAAATCCCTGACCGGCTTGTCCATCTCCTCTTCACTAAAGCCAAGGCCGTGCAGCAGCTCCTCAACCCGGGAGTTGACAGTCCACTGTCCGGCTATGCCCAGCTTGTCCTCAAGCAGGGCCAGCTGCTCACCGTCATTGCGGGAAAGGGCCAGCTCGCGCTGCTTTTGCAGCTCTCGCAGCTCTCGGTCACCGTCGATGACATATTCGCGTGCGCTTTTACTTAAGGCCGGAGTCTGCTGTGAGACTGCGGAGATCTTAAGATCTTTAGGAATAGCCAAAGTCCCGCTCTCAGGGGCAAGTTCGCCCTTGAGCACGGCAAACAGCGAGGATTTACCGCAGCCGTTACGCCCGATAACCCCCACCTTCTGTCCGGGGAAGACGGTGCAGGAGGCGTGTTCGATTAAAACGCGCGCCTCCCGCATAATACATAAATCAGAAAAGGAAATCACAGTTTGCTTCCAAGCCTGGACTAATCCAGATTCTTATAATCCTGAGTCAGGGTAATGCCGTCGCTGATCCTGATGATGCGAATGGTCAGTCTCAGCTTGTTGCCGCGGGTGCCCAGAATCGAGTAGCACAGGTAGGGCACTCCTTTGGCCCGGCAGGCTCTGACCAGCCGCGGGATCACGGTGGAGGATCCGGCATTCTGATAAATGGAGGCCTCGGAGATGCTCGAAGGCTTGAAATTAGCCGTCTGCGCAAAGGCGTTTTTAATGCTCTGCGCCGCATCTGAGACACAGTCCTGATATTCATCCGGGATCACGGTTGGCGCCACAAAGATTTCACCGCCGTCAACCTGCAGTTTTCTGGCAAGGCCTATGGTCAGCTCCTGCGCATAATTCTGCACCTTGCTGTTGAGATCTCCCGTGCAGTGTCCTGACAGAGTCACCCCGCGGGTCAGCTCCTGCACCGCATGATTATCCGATTTTTTAGTGATATCGATAATCTGAGGGCCGCTTTGAGCTTCAGGCTGCGCCTGGGCCACAGGCTCAGATCTGATCACCGGGATCTCCTCATCACCTGCCACTGTGAGCGCTGCAGCTGAAGTCGGAGCCTCTGCTGCCTGAGGGACCGGGGTTGACTTAGGAGCCTCTGCTGCCGGCACCGCTGTGCCGAGCAGCTCATTTTCAATGCTCTCAGCATCCTTGGCATATGCAGCATAAGGTTTTACTACTCCTGCCTGAGGAGTGCTTTTGACCTTCTGTGATGCCTGTGCCGACGGCAAAGTAGTCTTGCTCTGCGAGGCGGCTGGGGCCGTCTTGGCCGTGATGGTATTACCCTGTGGCCCGTGGGAGCTGTCCATGAAGTTTGACAGGGAAGTACAGCCTGCTAGGAGCACTGCCGTAAGTCCTAGGGCACCAAGTTTTGTTTTAGTCACTTTCTGATCCTTAGGCCTGAGGGAAACCTAAGCCGCCTAATCTGCCGCCAGCCAGCAGGTGCACATGCAGATGAGGCACTTCCTGACCGCCATCCCTGCCGACATTGACCACGAGACGATAACCGCTTTCATTGACACCAAGCTCGGTGGCAATCTTGCGGGCCACCACGAGCAGATGACCTAAAACCTGTTCATCCTCAGGCTGCACTTCGGCAATCGAAGGGATCGGTTTATGAGGCACAATCAGAATATGATGCTGAGCTTTAGGATTGATATCAGTAAAAGCCGTGACAGTGTCGTCCTCATATATGATATTAGAGGGAATTTCATGCTTGATAATCTTGGTGAATAAAGTTTCTTCTGCCATGATGACTCCTAAAATGCAATCTATATCACATTTTTCTAAAAAATGAGTTACAATACTTACAGACAAACATTATAGCAAGATTATAAATACAATGAATCCTACAGCTGACTATGATTTAACGGTAATCATTCCGATCTACAACGATGAGAAAGATCTGCCGCAGCTTTTTGACGTGCTGGAGAGCTATACGATGCATGCCACCGTCAAAGTCTGCTATCTCTTAGTTAACGACGCCTCCTCCGATAATTCGCTTGTTCTCATGCGGGAATGCTGCCTGAGGCGCAATGGCTTCTTCTATCTGTCCCTGGAGCGCAGAACAGGCTTTACCGGAGCCTTAAAGGCCGGCATCATGTATGTGGCCTCTCCTCTGATGGGCTTTATGGATGCTAATCTTGCTACCTCGCCTTTTGATTTTGAACTGCTCCTGCCAAGACGCAACGATGTGGCTCTGGTCTGCGGGATCCGTGATCATTCTCATGACAGTTTCTTCACTCATCTGCATGTGAAACTGTTTTCCAAATTCAGACGCATGGTCACGCATGATGATATTGTCGATACCACCTGTCCTTTAAAATTAGGCAAGACCAAGGTGCTGCAGGCACTGCCCTGGTATTCGGGTATGTACTGTTTCATGCCGGCCTTAGTGAAGCTGACCGGGCAGGGGGTCGCCACTGTCATGGTGCATTATGAGAGACGCTCTAAATTCAAAAGCAAGACGAGATTTCTGATGCTCTCAAGCTTTAGCGATCTGTTTGTCTTTATGTGGATGAAGCATCGCTATGTAGAGCCCGCTATCTCCGAAACCAATCTTGCTCGTCGCTAATTTATGACCTATCTTGTTGATTCTCATTGTCATCTTGCCTCATTAAGCCTGCAGGGCAAGGCAGGTGACAGTCTTGAACAGATTATCGCCAGAGCGCAGAGCTGTCAGGTCAGCCATTTTCTCTCCATCGCCTGTACCCTTGATGAGTTCAGGGACATGAGCCGACAGCTTGAACCATATCCATTTGTCTATTATTCCTGCGGCATTCATCCTCTGAATCTTGAGGAAGCGGGGGAATGGCAGGAGGATGAGCTGATTGCCTGCTTAAATTCAGACAAGGTCATCGCGCTGGGTGAAACCGGGCTTGACTATCACTATGCGCCTGAGAGCCGCAGAGCACAGCTTGATTCCTTTGCCCGTCAGATCAATGTGGCGGTAAGTCTCAACAAGCCTCTGATTGTGCATGCCAGAGAAGCAAAAGATGATACCCTAAGTCTTTTGCGTTCCGAGCAGGCCCGTGAGTGCGGCGGGGTGATTCACTGCTTTACCGACACGATTGACATGGCCAGAAAATGCCTTGATCTGGGGTTTTACATTTCCTTTACCGGTATTGCCACCTTCAGAGGCAGCGATAATGTCAGGGAAGTGGTCAGATATGTGCCGTTAGATCGCATGATGGTGGAAACTGACTGTCCTTATCTTGCGCCTATACCGGTACGCGGGGTGGAGAATGAGCCGGCCTTTGTGCGCTATGTGCTGAAGTTTATTGCCGACTTCAAGGGAGTGAGCGAGGAGCAGCTTGCCGCAATCAGCTCACATAACTTTGAGGAGCTCTATAAAATCAGGCTCTGTACGCCACAGCGCCTTGAGTGTGCCTATTCAGACTATAAAATTGCAGGCATTGCCAATAAGCCTTTAGAGCGCAGCTAAACGCATAGCAGATAAAAAAACCACATTTTCTTAAATGTGGTTTTCTGTATCTCTCTATTTATAAAGTGAGGTAAAGTCGCGAGGCTTAGGCCGCATAAACTGAGCCACCAGCAGCAGGGAGCCTGCTATAATCCCGCAGAAGAAGATAATCAGCAGCCATTCTGGCATATCGAGGCTGAGAAATTCCCAGTCTAAAGGTTTGCAGGTACCCTGAGCCTTAAAAATCCAGGGCAGGTACTGATCTAGAGGCAGAAATTCAGGGAAGTTGGTGTTAAGCTGACAGCTAGCTCCTAAACCAAGTCCTTTTTCATCCTGCAGATGTGTATCCTTGAAATGTTCTAAAGAGGTGATAAAGCCTCCGACTGAGGAGGCTAGCAGGGTAAGGGAGGCAATAAATCTGAACAGCAGCAGAGATGAGCCAATAAACCCAAGCACGCCTGCCAGAATAAAGCAGCAGACATAGGCTCGCTCATAGACACAGTTTACACAGGGATCAAGCCTCAGGTAATACTGAAAAGCCAGACCGCAGCAGAGCAGTCCCACTCCAACTAAGAACAACAATGCCCAGCAGATTTTAGTCCGTGAAAAACTCTGCATGATTTGCAGCATGGTAATTCCTCTTTGTCAAACTGTTTAATGTCCAGCTGCACCAGCCGCTACCGCAGCTGCGTGAGCAATGTTGCCTGATACAATCCAGCCTTGTTCCATCATCCATTCATCCATCACCGGCAACAGGATCCAGCAGCCGAACAGACCGACAATGGTCAGCACGATGGTATATGGCAGTGCCATCCACATCATACGTACATAAGGCAGACGAATCAATGGAGCAATGGCAGAAGTTAACAGGAACAGGAAGGCGGCCTGTCCGTTTGGAGTTGCCACTGATGGCAGATTGGTACCGGCATTGATGGCGATGGCTAAATTATTATAGTGTTCACCTGAGATGATGCCGTTGACCAGGGCATCATGAACCTGCTCAATATAGATGGTGGCCACAAACACATTGTCAGATACAGCCGAGATGATACCGTTGGCCAGATAGAAGATCGGGATCTGGGCTGATTCGTCAACCGTGAAGACCCAGTCGATGAACGGCTGGAACAGCTGCTGCTGATCGATTACCGTTACCACGGCAAAGAAGACACAGAGCAGGGAGCAGAACGGCATTGATTCGGTAAAGGCCTTGCCCACCTCTTCTTCGGTATTGATCCCGCATAAAATGGTGGCAAGCACAATGATAGACAGACCAATCAGACCAACTGCTGCAAGATGGAAGGCCAGACCGAAGATCAGCCAGACGCAGCACAAGGCCTGACAGGCCAGCTTGCATTTATCCCGCATGGTCAGATTGGCAGAGTTGATCATATCCTGCTGAACCAGCTGCTTGTAGACGGACTCAGGCATGGTCATGCCAAAGCCGAAGATCTTGAGTTTCTCAAGCACGATACAGGTCGTGTAACCGCACAGATAGATAGGAATGGTCACCGGAGCCATGCGCAGGAAGAATTCTACGAAGTTCCAGCCTGAGACGTTACCTACAATCAGGTTTTGAGGCTGACCGACCAGGGTAGCCACACCACCGATGGTGGTACCAACCGCGGCATGCATCAGAATGGAGCGCAGAAAAGCGCGGAAATCCTCTAAATCCTGTTTATATTGAGGCGAGACAAAATGATCATCCGAGAGACGTGCAGTGGCAGCATCGCCGCAGATGAATTTATGGTACATGCCGTATAAACCCATGCAGATGGAAATAATCACAGCGAGCACGGTTAAAGCATCAACGAAAGCCGCCAGGGTTCCGCCCACACAGCAGAACAGGAAGGCAATCATGGTATGTGAGCGGACTTTAACCAGGATTTTGGTGAAGATAAACAGCAGGAAATCGCGCACAAAGTGAATACCGCCGAGCATGAACATTAACAGCAGCAGCACTTCAAGATTAGCTTCAATTTCATGCTTGACGCCATCCATGGTACACATGCCCAGAATACATGCCTCAAGGGTCAGGATGCCGCCAGGCTGCAAAGGATAGCACTGCAGCGCCATAGCCAGGGTAAAAATAAATTCAGCGACCAGCACCCAGCCGCAGACAAAAGGTGAGATGGAGGCCAGGATCGGATTGAGGACTAAGCAGAAGATTATAAATAGCTTATACCATCGTGGAGCATTGCCCATGAAGTTTAAACTGACGGCGCGTGCAACAGAAACATTATTAGACATTATTTTTAACCTTTGCGATTTAAAACTAACTGTTTAATTTTAAAATATCTTTCTTAAAGAGATAAACTCTCTAGCTGTCGTTTTGAGATAAAGCTCATCAAATTTGTTTAAATCAGCTTAAATTTACCTTATTTTTAACAGATTAGACGCTGATTATTCAATTCTTCCCCTCAAAATTGCGAGCTATGTATCAATTTGTTTTTGCACACGAATTTAAAACTAGATCTTATAAAGAAATTAAGCCTGGCTTCTCTAAGCTGAATTTACCTGTAAATTTAGCAAAGCAATAATCTTAGCGCCTGAATACATCAGTGCCTTGTGCGTCTTAGCTGATCTCGGTATATAGGAGCTGATATGGATTTTAGCTTTTTTAATTTATTTGTAATTTTTGACTTTCAGAGAAGTTTTTAAACTAATCTTAAGGTTAGACAGAAACAGTTCAATAAATTAAATTACAAGACAACTATGCTTGAGATTTAATCCTTAAATCTGTGACAGATAAGGTTGCATTGATTATACTGGCATGGAACAATTAATTCTGAAATAATCTAGTTCTGCTTGAATAATACTATTCAGATTTCTGCTGATTTTTTCTTTGTTAAATAATCAGACTGACTTTAAGTTCTGCTGCGTTTTGAAGTCTTAATATCTCTGGTCTGACTTAACGCTGTCTGCGTCTTGTGTTTAATACAGATAATGGGGGAAGTTGTGGGGGATTTTAAACTTGAGCAAGGTTCACATCCTCAAGATAATCTGGAGCTCAGGGATCTAAGCGATAACGCGGAGATTACTGAAGCTGTACCCCGTCTTTTAAATATTCCTATCCATGTCAGAGTGCTGTTAGGGGTTTTTTCACTGGGCATATCTGAGGGATTATTCTTTATTTTCAAAAAATTTTATAGCTGGAGCAGTGAGGAGCAGCATAAGCAGGAGCTTGATGAGGATCAGCAGGCGACTCAGCCTGCCATTACCAAGGCCAATCAGAAAACGGCCAGGCTGTTTGCTAAAAGTATTCCTGATGAATATTTAAGCATCATAACTTTTATTATGAGCGCCTTTAAAGAATTCAATGAGCTTTATGATAAGAATCCAGAACGCTTCTTTAATTCAAAAGCCCGCAATAATCAGCCTTTGCGCAGCGTGTTTGCCGAGGCCATCAGAACTTGTCCTTATTTAATCACCAGTGATAATTTAAGACAGATCCTAACTAAAACTTTAGATGAAGAAATTAAATACCGTCATGTCAGACAGGCGGTACTTGAACAGTTACATGCCGTAAGAGTAAGTCTTGATAAGTTAAATCTTGATAAATTCTGTGATGCGCTGCTTAAGGGGGAGAACACCGAGGCGCTGCTCAATCTTGAGCTTGCCAGAAAATATGTTAAGGAGTCTAAGCTTGGTGAGGAATTGAGCGACAAGGTTCAGGAGATCAAAGAGAATCAGCAGGAGATTCAGGCCGAATTTTTAAACTCGGTAGCCCCCGAGGTGGTACCTCTCACCGAGGCCTTAATTTCCGGGCTGCCTCTTGATGCAGAGCATAAGGGAGCATCAAGACAGTATCTGAACTCTCAGCTTAAGCTGATGCAGTACTGGCATGATCTGACCTTCAAGGACAAGCTTGACGAAGGCTTTTATGCGGAGTTTCTCAAGGAGCTGCAGGAGGATTACAGCAAGCTTAAGGAAAGCAGTTCAGGCAGTCAGAAGTCAAGTTCCTACGTCAGAGATCTGCATAAGCAGCTTTTAGCCGATGCCGCGCAGCTGCGCTATGTGTTCAACGGTCAGGAGCTTAAGGCCTCCAATCATAAGGAGCGTGCCGCCAAGGTTACGGCCAAATTCGAGGAAGTCTTCAGCAATGAGCTTGATCTGCAGTTTATGTCCAAGCTTGCCAATCAGAGTCTTATCAATCATCTGCTGTCCTATCTTGATTTAAGTCTGGTCAAGCAGCCCTCTGACGCGCTGAAGAATTCAGGACTGTTTGTGCATAACTGCAAAATTCTCTCCGCGGCCTCAGCTCCGGTCAAGGAAGGTAATTTTAAGGCGGCCAACAGCATCAGTCTTAAAGTTAACGGAGACCAGAGCGAGTTTGAATGTCTGTACATTCAGACTTATTATCTGGTGCCGCTTAGTCTGCCTTTTGACGAGCTCTCAGGCTTTGATCTGGGAACCTGTCAGCTGCAGCTTAAGGTGGCAGGTAAACTGGTCAAAGGCTCTGCGGAGGGTATTCCTCAGCTTGAGTCTCTGAAGATTGCGCAGAGTTTTGCTGCTCCCAAACAGAATTAGATTATAGAATAAACTCTGCTTTTAGTCTGCAAAATACGCTCAACTTAAGCATGCATGACTTCATATTTCTCTGCTCCTGCCTAGAGCAGAGAAACAGCTTTATCTGGCGATGTTGTTGATGGTGGTGATATTGATCCAGTCATGGGTGATCATCAGCACATTGGCTTCAGGCATAATGAACCACACTCCTATAAGACCCACAATTGTAAAGACAATGGTATAAGGCAGAGCCATCCACATCATTCTAAAATAAGGCAGCTTGATGAGTGCCGCCAGCGGGGAGGTCAGCAGAAAGAGGAAAGCTGCCTGACCGTTAGGGGTGGCTACTGAAGGCAGATTGGTGCCGGCATTGATGGCCACGGCCAGCTGACTGAAATGCTCAGGAGTGATGACAGAATGGAAGAGTGCATCACGGATCTGCTCAATATAGATGGTGGCCACGAACACATTGTCTGAAACCGAGGAGATCAGACCATTGGCTATATAAAAGATCGGCAGCTGCAGATCGGTAGGGGTGGCCAGAACCCAGGCGATAATCGGATCAAAGAGCTTCTGCGTGGAGATGATGGTCACCACTGTAAAGAACACGCACAACAGGGTGCAGAAAGGCATGGACTCTTCAAAGGCTTTGCCGATTTCTCCTTCTGAGGAGACGCCGCAGAGAGCGGTGGCAATCACAATCAGGGATAGACCGATAAGACCTACTGAGGCCAGATGAAAGCCTAAGGCAATGATCAGCCAGACACAGCACAGGCCCTGCACAATCAGGTTGATGCGGTCACGTTTGGACAGTTTGCGGCGGTTTTCGATGCTTCTTTTGAGCAGAATGCGGTAAACGCTCTGCGGCATCGGAGTGCCATAGCCAAACAGTCTGAATTTCTGCACCAGATAGCAGGTGATTAAACCTGCGATCACCACCGGGATGGAGACCGGCATCATGCGAATGGCGAATTCGCCAAAGTTCCAGCCGCAGATATGACCGATGATTAAATTCTGCGGCTCGCCCACAATGGTGCTTACACCGCCTAGCGTGGTGCCCACGGCAGCACTCATCAAAAGGGATCTGAGAAAGGCTCTGAACTGTCTGACATCGCTTTTGTTCTTTTCCGGGATCAGGCTGTCGCTGTTACTGACTAAAACGAGATCAGAGCCGGTCACGGTGGTGACATATAAATTGTAAAGCCCGACACTGGTAGCAATAATAATGGCCAGTACTGTCAGCGCATCCACGAAAGCGGAGATGAGTCCTGACAGGAAGCAGAACAGAAAAGAGAGCAGCACCGTGGAGCGTACGCCGACTAGCAGCTTGGTAAAGATGAAGAGCAGAAAGTCACGCACAAAGTGAATGCCTGCCACCATAAACATCAGCAGGAGGATGACCTCTAAATTGGCATAAATTTCATGGGTGACTGCTTCCATCGGACACATCCCGAGGAAACAGGCTTCGAGGACTAAAAGTCCACCTGCTTCAAGAGGATAAACCTCAAGTGCCATGGCCAAGGTTAAAATAAACTCTATAACCAGCATCCAACCAGCCACAAACATCGAAAAATAAGCTACGATAGGATTAATGACCAGACAGGCCAGGATAAAATTCTTATACCAGACTGGCGATTTGCCTAACAGGTTAAGAATAAAGGCCTTAGGATAGGTAATTCTTATATTCTGCATTTTGATTAACTCATTGAAAAAAACAGGCACATTGTAATACAAATTTTTAGGATTTGATTTTTTTAGAGAAAATAGAGTAAAATTTTAACGTTTTATAGTGGTAATATATATATACGGACTATATATCTTTTGTGTATATAAATTTCGGGCTAACTAATTGATTTTATTATGTCACAAATTGCTTTTCTAACCTTACTAATTGCTACAGCGGCGGTTCTTGGGATCCTGCTGGGCATGGTTAAATATCGTGGTATAGGTCTTGGGATCGGAGGGGTGCTGTTTTCAGGCATTCTGGTCGGCCATATTGCGAATGCGGTCTTCGGTTTTGAGGTGATGGATGAGAACGGTCTGACATCAGCCGGAGAAATTCTGCACTATATGCAGGAGTTCGGCCTGATCCTCTTTGTATATGCCATCGGTATTGCCGTAGGTCCGAGCTTTTTCTCCTCGCTCAAGGGCATGGGCCTGCAGCTGTGCACATTTGCTGTGGCGATTATCTTTCTGAACTGCTGTATTGCCATGCTGCTGCATATGCTGGGCATCGTGGATCTGAGCGCGATGATCGGCATGTATGCAGGCGGCATTACCAATACTCCGGCTTTAGGTGCGGGCACCTCCATCATCTCTGATGTCGCCGATGCCCTGCGCGCAGAAGGTCAGGATCCTAAAGCCCTGGGACTGGTTCCTGCCAAAGTACCGTCTGCTTATGCGATGGCCTATCCTTTTGGCCTCTGCTCGCTGCTGATCGTCATCACCCTGATCAGAGTGGTCTTTAAGATTGATGTCAAGCAGGCCGGTGAGGATTATGGCAAGGAAAAGCAGGAAGGTAATGATGATCTGCTTGATGAAGTGGTAGAGGTCGGCGAAAAATTTTCCGGCAAAACTCTGGCTGATATTCCGGGTCTCACCAAGGGACTGGTGATCTGCACCCGCATCAGGCATGGGGAGCTGTTAAGCGTACCTGAAAGTCTTGGCTATGTCCTGATGAAAGGCGATGTGGTCAGACTGGTCGGGCAGAGCAAGCATGTCTCTAAAGCTGAACAGGCAGTGGGTGTGGCATCAGATGATATTGTGACCCGCTACAGCGATACCATTACGGTGCGCCATGTCACGGTGACCAATCATAGCGCCATGGGTAAAACCCTGTGGGCTCTTGATCTTGAGTCTCAGTATAAGGTGGTGATCTCGCGTGTGTTCAGAGCCGGTGTGCAGCTGATGCCGTCACCGGATCTTAAGCTGGCTTTTGGCGATGAGCTCAATGTTATCGGTAAACTTGAAAATGTTAAAAAGGTCGGCAAGATTTTAGGCAACTCTTCGACCACCATGACCAGGGTGCCGATGCTGCCACTGTTTATCGGTCTGCTGTTAGGCATTCTGCTCGGCTCCATTCCGTTCTCCATTCCGGGCATTCCGACTCCTCTGAAGCTCGGTGTGGCAGGTGGGCCGCTGATTATGGCCATCCTGCTCTCCCGTTTTGGCGATCAGCTGACTAATAATTTCATTCACTGGCGTCTGCCGATTTCCGCGCAGTATGCCTTTCAGGAAATCGGGATCACGCTGTTTTTAAGTATTGTGGGGATCACTGCAGGTGTCAATGATTTCTATGAGACCCTGTCAACTGGTCCTGGCTTTAAATGGATGTGCTGGGCCACACTGATTTCCTTTATCCCGCTGTTGCTGATAGGTTTTCTTGCCTACAAATTCGGCAGGGTGAATTTTCTGGTGCTCTCAGGCATGCTGGCAGGCTCCTATACCGATCCTCCGGCTCTGGCCTTTGCCAACAGCCTATATAAAAAGCCTGAGGCCGCTTCTATCGGTTATGCCACGGTCTATCCTCTGGTCATGTTCCTGCGTATTCTCTCGCCGCAGATCATGGTGATTATGGCCGTAAACTTTATGCTTTAGCAGCCTGGCGTCATCTATAATAGGGGGCATGAATGAAAATAATTCTGCCCCCTTAATTTTGGGGCTGCCACCCTTTATTCCGCCTGAGTGCAACACGCTTATCCTAGGCTCGATGCCTTCTGTTGCCTCCTTACAGCAGGATTTTTACTATGCCTACAGATACAATCGCTTCTGGCCGATTATTCATGAGCTCTCAGGCCTTAGTGTTGAGACCGTGGCTTTGAAAAAACAGGCTTTAACCTCACTTAGGCTCGGCCTTTTTGATGTGGTCAGAAGCTGTCGGCGTCAGGGCAGCCTTGATCAGAAAATTACGGATATTACGCTCAATGATCTTGAGAATATGTGTCATGATCTTTTGGCGCTAAAAAGGATCATTACCAACGGCTCCCTGGCAGCAAGGCTTATGCGGCGGCATTTTCCTAAGTTAGAGCAGAGGTATAAGCTTATAAATCTGCCTTCAACAAGTCCTGCCAATGCGCAGATGAGCTATGCGCATTTAGTCAGGCTCTACAGGCAGGCTCTGTCAGATGAATAAAAGCAAAAGTCCTGCAGGACCCAGACCCGTATGGTGAGTTTAAAATCTGGTTTATGGGCTAAGATCTCAATATAATTATTTAATATAGAAGATAATTTTAAAACAAAGCAGAACTTGGTATAATTGAGACTGACCTTAAAAGTTTAAGGAGTTGAATAATGTATAGTACGGAACTTATTGAAGAACTTGCTAAAACCCTTAAGATCAAGCTTGAGTTTTCTAAACATGACAGCTGCGGAGTTTTTTTTGATCAGGATGAGATCTGTTTTGAAAGAAACAATAAACAGCTTTATTTAATTGCGGTGCTTGGCGATGCGTCAAACCGTGCGGATGCCTATCAGAGGCTGCTTGCTGCCGATTTTTTAGGAGCACAGAGCGGACAGGCTGTGATAAGTCTTGACTCTCAGAGAGATGAGTTTGTTCTGCATCGGGTGATCGACGGCTCCATCGAGTTTGCAGACTTTGAAAATATTCTTACCGATTTTGTGAAGGCTACCAGGTACTGGAAGCAGTGGCTGCATGAAAATAACGCAAGTTCAGGCAGCAGCGGGATTGCGCCGGCTCTCAAGGGTGTGATGATTTAAGCTTCGCTGCTTTAAATCTGCTCAGCCTGGCCACATCAGTTAAACTTTTTGCCTGAACATTTTTAAGACTGGTGAAGCCTGGCTTTAAACCCGCCATCTTGTGCCTCTTAAAGGATTACAGAGAGAGCTGTTTTACTGTTCTCCTGGATGCTAGAATATAAATGTTAGCTTATTTATTTAACAAGCCGTGAGCAAGAAATCCCCCACCTCTATAGGTGGTGGGATGAATTGCGATAAACACGGCGTTTTCTTGACTTTTGTATTTTATAGCATTACTTTAGAAGAATGGGATCATGACACAGACCACGTTCACCTTTTGTTTAGAGGGCAACCAAATACTGAGATTAGTAAATTTATCAACGCTTATAAATCAGCAGGTAGTCGTCTTATAAAGAAAGAATTTCCTTATATACGTAAAGCTCTTTGGAAAGAGCTGTTCTGGTCTCAAAGTTTTTGTCTGCTAACGACAGGCGGAGCTACTGTAGATATTATCAGGCAGTATATTCAATCTCAGGGTAAGAAGGATGGCAAACAAGGCAATTAAGTACAGAGTATATCCTACAACTGAACAAAGAATTATGTTTGCTAAAACCTTTGGCTGTTGCCGTAAGGTTTATAATCTCATGCTTTCTGATAAGATTGAAGGATATAAAGCCACAGGTAAGTTTCCAGATGTTACACCAGCAAAATACAAGCAGGATTATCCATATCTTAAAGAAGTTGACAGTCTAGCTCTAGCAAATAAACAGCTGGATTTGCGGTCGGCATTCCGTAATACATTTAGATAATCTTCGCAAGAAGAAAAACGGATTTCCAAAGTTCAAGTCAGCAAAACATAGTCG
>JAILLS010000107.1 GCA_024693025.1 Succinivibrio sp.
TCGTAACTTTGGCAATGAGCAAAAGCTTTTTCTTGAAAAACTTAGGATCTTGTTCTCAAGTTCAGCAACTTGAGACTGTATTGAGCTAAAAAATAAGCCCCTGGCAGGCTCCTGCTGCCATAAAGATTTTATACTAAGGAAGCTAAGCCTCAGCCATTTGCGCTTGCCACAGCAGAGCTTTAAGCGGTAATATGCATAGTCTAATAATTTCTTACATGTCTCGCCGATAAACTCAACTTAGCGGTGAGATGTTGGCGAGATTTATACAGCATTGATTAAATCTGAGGATTAAGCACAGAGCTGCAGTGATCTGTTTTTTTGAGCTAAAGAGGCTCACAGAGAAGCTTTACAACAGGTAAGACTCAGGAATACAAAGATTGTGCGGGCATCAAGTGGTGCTGGTAGCAAGAATCGAACTTGCGACCTCCTGATTACGAATCAATTGCTCTACCAACTGAGCTATACCAGCAGTGCCTGAGTATTTTAACAAAACACAAGCTATTTTCAAGTGGCAAAAGCGAGCTAATATGGATAACTATCGGTCAGTGCTGTTCTATCTCTCCCAGTTTGTTGCCCTGTTTGCCGTGGCTTCCTTCGGTACTCCAAAACTCAGCTCTCAGCTGCATTTATGTCTGGCTTTGGCAGCAGGCGGAGCCTGGCTTGTGTACTGCGGCTATCTTTATTTTAAGGAAAAGCGCCCGCTCTCCACCATGTTTCTGTGGAGCAGTGCTTTAATTCCCTGGGTATTCTATGGAGAGCTTCTGATGCTGGGAGTCAGCCCGCTTACCCTGGAAGGAGAACTCGACGAGGGCAAGCTCAAGCATGTGATAGTGGTCTTTAATCTTTTTCGCTATGTGATGCTGGGTATGGCTGCAGGGATCACGCTTAAGGATCTGCTCAGAGCCCTGCGCAGCTGAGCAAAACCTGTCTATTTATAGAGATCCTTGAAAAACATCTGCTTCTTAGTGCTGTGCTGCTGCAGAAAATCACCCAGACTTAAAATCTCATGCAGCTCAAGATCTTTATCCTGCTTTGCTACGTTCTCAGTCTCGCTTTCCTGCCCTTCCTCCTGCTGACCATTCTGAGTATGCCGGATGCCGATTTGCAGACCTTTCTTATACAGTCCTAATAAATAAGCATATTCGACAAGTCGGTTGAGCAGATCATTGCGGGAAGTATTCAGATAATTGGTCATGGTCTGCATACGCTCGATATTGGTCTTAGTAAACAGACACAGCACCTTGACACTGCGTACCTCATGAGATGCAATCTGTTCCTCCAGCGCTTTTTTCTGCGCTTCAAGTTCAGCAATCTTATCCCGCAGCTCCTGCTCAGTCAGATCTACGCCCTGCGTAACATCCTGCAGTCCATCAGTCTGAGCCTTGTCTCCCATAATCTCTCCCTGTCTTCCCTAGACTTAGAAGGCAATATCATCATAAGCTGAATAAAAAATCAGACCAAAAATAAATTTCAGTCTGAAATGTAAAATCAATATTATAGCTTTTTTCTAGGCGCTTTGCAGATCTTATCTCTAAGATCTGCGGTATCTCGGCTCAACAGCAGCAAAACATTAGGCACTGTGCTTTAACTCATAAGCCTGTTCTTCTCTCTGAAGCAGGAAATCACCTAAGTTCAGGATTTCGTGAGGGTGCTTGTTCCCAAGATAGCAGGATGCTCCATGTAATCTTAAATCCTGCTTGTACACACCAGCCAGATAAACATACTCAACAATGGCATTGAGTAAATCCTGCATACTTGAATGCAGAGTGGCTCCCATCTTTTCTAAACGCTCAAGATTGGTTTTGGTCATTGCAACCTTAAGCTCCTCGCTGCGCTCCTCATGTTCTTTAATCTGTTTTTCAAGCAGCTGCTTCTGTAATTCAAGCTTGGCGATTCTATTTTTTAATTCTTCATCGGTTAAATCCATACCCTTGATAATTCTCTCATCATTAGCCTGCATAATTCTGATCCTCTATGACCTATATATAGTTGAACTATCCTTGGCTCAACCTTTATATATAGTATATATAATATATAGTATATAGAATGTAATATAGATCACACTTTTTTATGATTCAGTAAAGTTCTTTGATTTAAGGCATTATTTTTGCTTTAACCATGTCTAAAACAGTGTAAACCCTGATTTTCTCCCCTTTCTCAAAAACCTTAGAGATCTGACACGGCATACTGCCTCCTGCTTTTTAAGCAACACAAGGAGGAATAATGTTTCGTAAACTTTTAGGTCTGACTCTGTCGGCGCTGGTCTGTCTTAATCCAGCCTGGGCAGAACAGGTAATCATCAACAAGCTGCAGATCCAATCAGAACTTGAGGTGTCCCCGGGTGAGCTGCGCACTCTTACCTCTTCTTTTGAAGGCCGGCAGGTTTCAGTAGAGCTACTGCGTGAGATCTTAAGTAAGGTTACCCGCTTTTATCAGGATCATGGTCATCCTTCCTCAAAGGCTTTTCTGCCTGAACAGGACTCCCTGGATGGCAATCTGATTGTCAAAGTGCTTGAGCCCAAGGTCAAAAATATCCGGCTCGACAAAAATCTCTCTACTCTGACCGATCGCACGGTGCAGCGCCTGCTCGGTTTTTCAGGCAAAGATTTCCCCAAAGACTATACTCTTGAGGATATTCAGAAGAAGCTGCTTCTGCTCTCCGATCTCAACAGCACCACTCCGCAGGGATACTTTGCCAAGCTCGGAGACTCAAGCCATGTGGAGCTGAACCTTGAACTGCAGAAGAAAAAGACCTTTAATGCCGAGGTCTTCATCGATAATCACGGCAATAAATATTCAGGCAACTGGCGTACCGGACTGCTGGCCAAAACCACCAATTTAAGCGGTAATTCTGACAGCGCCAGCATCTTTCTGGCAGGCAGTAATGAGCGGCAGCGCAATGCTACCATCTCCTATGCTATCCCGATTAACTCCTATTTCACCTCGATTGGCGCCAGTCTGTGCTATTCAAGCTATGAGCTTGCCGGCAAATATCGTGAATTAGGGGCAAAAGGTAAGGCTCTAAGCGCCGCAGTCTTCGTGCATCAACCTTTGCTGCGCGCTCTAGATCATGCTTTAGCCGCTAACGTAGCCCTGCAGTATCGCAAAGATGAAGATGAATTCTCAACCTTTGAGCTTAAATTCAAACGGCATGTGGTAAATGCCAATTTTGAGCTCGAAGGCTTTTCACGTCTGACTGATAAATTCAGCTTTGAAAATCGTACCGGTCTTCTGCTCGGCAAAATCAGCGATGACAGCGGCTATTTTGAAAAAGCTCAGCAGAACTATGCTCTGGTGCATAGCCAGATGGCACTTGCCTATCAGTTTAACAGCAAGTTCACCCTGCTCAATGAACTCAAACTGCAGCTTGCCAACCACAACGTGGACAATTCTGATGCCTTAGAGCTCTCCGGTCCTGACGGAGTACAGGCATATGCGGCCGGTACCGCCCTAGGCGACAGCGGCTATGTTAACTCCTTCTCCCTGAATTATCGGCCCAGCACCTCTCTGCAGCTGAGCTTTGCCCCGCACCTTGATTTTGGTCTGGTCCGCAATCAGGACGGAGGTGACAGCACACATCTGGCTGGGCTTGGTTTCAAAATCCAGTACTTCCAGAACGGCTTCTTTGCCAAGCTTGCTCTGCAAAAAGCTCTGGGTCATCGCCCAGAAGGTGCTGATGAAAAAGTCTTCTTAGTTAAATTCGGATATCAATATGTATAAATTTAAGTTTTCACTTTCTTTCTGTGC
>JAILLS010000115.1 GCA_024693025.1 Succinivibrio sp.
GTCCCTTCTCCCAGGAGCCTAACGAGGTTTCGATTCCTAAGAGCAGGGTGATCGGCACTCCGGACGAGGAGACCATGTTTGAGGACATTCCGCCGATTTTAAGAAATAAGTCAGTTTAACTAAAAAGGCATCCGTAAGGATGCCTTTTCTCTGTCTGAGGGCGGGGTAAAGATTTTGCTAGGGTAGCAAGTTTTAGCATTTTTTTGCTATAATAACTAAAAATTGGACGTGTCATGTGGTTCTAGCTTCTTCCTAGGTTGGAGATTTCATGAATAAACAACGCACTTTGAAACAAGCTGTTTCAGCCACGGGTATCGGCTTACATTCAGGAGCTAAGGTCGAGGTGACTTTCCGTCCCGCTCCTGCCAATACCGGGATCATCTACACACGTACCGATCTGCAGCCTAACGTTTCCATGCGCTGTGAGCCTGATGCGGTCAGAGACACGCAGCTGTGCACCGCGCTTGTGGATTTAAACGGCACTAGAATATCAACCGTAGAACATCTGACCGCCGCCTTATGTGCCTTTGGCATCGATAATCTCTATGTGGATGTCAATGCCCCTGAACTGCCGGTGATGGATGGTTCTGCGCATCCTTTCATCTATCTGTTTGAGTCCACCGGGCTCGTAGAGCTGGATGCCCCTAAGTATTATCTGAGAGTCGCCCGCAAGGTGCGGGTTGAGGATCAGGATAAATGGGCGGAACTGCTGCCAAATGAAGGCGGCTTCAAGCTCGATCTGACCATAGATTTTAACCATCCGGCCATGGATCGCGAGCTGCAGCATTTTATCCTGCAGTTCTCAGGGCCGGCCTTTGCCCGCGAGCTGGCTCGCGCGCGGACCTTCTGCTTCATGCGCGATGTGGAGTATATGCATGCGCATAATCTTGCCTTGGGCGGATCTTTAGACAATGCGGTGGTGCTGGATGACTATCGCGTGGTCAACCCTGACGGCCTGCGTTATCCCAATGAGTTTGTCAAGCATAAGATGCTCGATGCGGTGGGAGATCTCTATATGAACTGCCACAACATCCTCGGGGATTTTAAAGCCTATAAGACCGGACATGCGCTCAACAACAAGCTTCTGCGTGCGCTGCTCTCCGATGAGGCCAATTATGAGCTGATGACCATCACTGATGATCACAAGGCCGAGCCTGCCATTGAATTTTTACATCCTGCAAGCAGGAGTATGGCCTCCACCCTCAGTTTCTAGATGATGCAGATTGATCAGGACGGCTGGCTTTGCGAGGCCAGGCATCTGCCGACCAGGAACTTTAACGCACGCCCCCCTCACACCAAGATCTCTCTGGTGGTGATCCATTTCATTTCTCTGCCGCCCTGTCATTTTGGCGGCTCCTATGTCGATGAGCTGTTCTTAGGCACGCTCGATCCCAACGCGCATCCCTACTTCAGGGATCTTGCCGGAGCTGAGCTCTCCACGCATCTGTTCATCAACCGCCAGGGTCAGATAACGCAGTATGTGTCGTTTTTATACCGCGCCTGGCATGCCGGACGCTCGAGCTATCATGGTCAAAAAGAGTGCAATGACTACTCTATAGGCATTGAGTTGGAAGGATGCGAGTATTGTGCGTACACTAAGGAACAGTATCGCGTGTTAAAAGATGTGCTTGAGGTGCTCAGAAAAACCTATCCTGAGATAGGCGATAACCTGGCCGGGCACAATGAGGTGGCGCCTGGACGCAAGGTTGATCCGGGGCCCTATTTTAACTGGAAATTATTTCGCAACCAAGCTTAACTACTGAGGATGTATGGCAACTTACCTGCATGATTATTTTGAGAAGGCAGCGGCCCGCGAGCAGCTGCAGATCCCGCCTTTACCCCTAAACTCAAGTGAAGTCAGCGAGCTGTGCAAGCTCCTGTGCGATCCGCCTTTTGCCGGGCAGGAGCCGCTGTTGGAGCTCTTAAAGGAGCGGGTACTGCCTGGCGTGGATGACAGCTCAAGACTTAAGGCTGAATTTTTATATGAGATAGCCATAGGCCAGAAAAAGACCCGTCTTATCCTCCCGCTAGAAGCGGTAGAGCTGCTTGGCACCATGAAGGGCGGCTATAACGTAGGCTATCTTATCAAACTGCTCAAGGAGCCGCAGCTTGCGGACAAGGCCTGTGAGGCTCTCTCCGATACCCTGCTCATCTATGATGCCTTCGATGAGGTCAAAACCCTCTGTGAGCTTGGCAATCAGGCGGCAGTCAGACTGATGCACAACTGGGCTGAGGCCAGCTGGTTTACGCATCTGCCCAAGCTGTCTGACAAAATGACCATGACGGTCTTTAAGGTCAATGGCGAGATCAATACTGACGATTTCTCCCCGGCCCCCGATGCCTGGTCAAGACCGGATATTCCGCTGCATGCGCAGGCCATGTTCAAAAACTCCCGCGAGGGGCTTAAGGCTGATGTCGAAGGGGTCAAGGGACCCTTAAGCCTGATTGAGAGCCTCAAGCAGCAGGGCTATCCTCTCCTGTTTGTCGGCGATGTGGTCGGCACGGGCTCCTCCCGCAAGAGTGCCGCGAATTCTCTTATCTGGCATATCGGTCATGATCTGCCTTATGTGCCGAACAAGCGGGCCGGCGGCGTGGTGGCCGGCGGCAAGATTGCGCCGATTTTCTATACCACTCTGGAGGACTCAGGAGCCCTGCCGCTTGAATGCGATGTGAGCAGGCTCGAGAACGGCATGGTGGTGGATGTCTATACGCAGCAGGGCAGAATCACGCCCCATGACAGTGACGAGTGCCTGACTGAGTTCAAGCTTAAGACCGCCACCCTAAGTGATGAGATTAGAGCCGGGGGGCGCATCAATCTGATTATCGGCAAGGCGCTGACCAGACGGGCCCGCGAGTACCTCAAGCTGGGTCCCTGCACGATTTTTGCCGAGCCTGAACAGGTCAGGGGGCAGGGCGGCTTTACCCGGGCGCAGAAGATCGTGGGCAGAGCCTGCGGCCTGCCTGGCGTACACCCGGGCCAGTACTGTGAGATGAAGGTGACCACGGTGGGCTCACAGGATACCACCGGACCTATGACCCGCGATGAGCTTGTCGATCTGGCCTGTCTGAAGTTCCAGGCACCGCTGGTGATGCAGTCCTTCTGTCACACCGCTGCCTATCCAAAGAGTGTGGATGTCAAAACCCACAAGACCCTGCCGGGCTTTTTCATCTCCCGCGGCGGTATTGCGCTGCATCCTGGCGATGGCGTGATTCACTCCTGGTTAAACCGCATGTGTCTGCCAGATACAGTCGGTACCGGCGGTGACTCCCATACCAGAATGCCTCTGGGGATCTCCTTCCCGGCAGGCTCTGGCCTGGTGGCCTTTGCCGCAGCCTCCGGCATGATGCCGCTGGATATGCCTGAATCGGTGCTGGTGCGCTTTGTAGGCAAGCGCAAGCCTGGCATTACCCTGCGCGATCTCGTGCATGCGATTCCGTATTTTGCGATTCAGAAGGGCCTTCTGACCGTAGAGAAGAAAGGCAAAAAGAATATTTTCTCCGGCAAGATTCTGGAGATCGAAGGTCTTGAGGATCTGAGCGTGGAGCATGCCTTTGAGCTTGCCGACGCCTCAGCTGAGCGCTCGGCAGCCGCCTGCTCCGTGCGCCTTGGCCGGGAGAGTGTCGTAAGCTATCTTTCCTCAAACCTTGAGTTCTTAAAGCAGCTCATCAGGGATGGCTATGAGAGCAGGGAAGCTCTCTCAGAGCGCATTGCCGCGATGGAGAAGTTTATCAGATCCCCGGAGCTTATCGAGGCTGATTCTGACTGTGAATATGCCGAGGTGCTGGAGATTGACTGCAGCAAGATTTCAGAGCCTATCGTGTGTGCCCCTAACGACCCTGATGATGCCCGTCTTTTGAGCAGCGTGGCAGGCACCAAGGTCGATGAGGTCTTTATCGGCTCCTGCATGACCAATATCGGACACTTCAGAGCTGCGGAGGCCATTCTTAAAGAGGGCAAGGGCGAGGTGCCGGTCAGACTGTGGCTGACCCCTCCGACCAGAATGGATCGGCAGGAGCTTAACGATGAGGGTCTGCTGACCACCTTCGGCAAGGCCGGTGCCCGCGTGGAGATCCCGGGCTGCTCTCTGTGCATGGGCAATCAGGCGCGCGTGCGCGATCATGCTACCGTGCTCTCCACCTCAACCCGCAACTTCCCGAACCGTTTAGGCAATGATGCCAACTGCTATCTGGGCTCGGCTGAGCTTGCCGCAGTGACCGCAAGACTTGGCAGACTGCCAAGCCCTGAGGAGTACTTCACTCACACCGCTGTGCTCAAGGGTCAGGAAGAGCGCATCTATACGCTGTTAAACTTTGCCAAAGAGCCGTAAAGGCTCTGAGATCTGCTGCACAGGCAGCAGATCTTAGCTTAAAGACCGGCTTTGACCTTCGTCCTAAGCCATTCCGAGTCTGCTCAGATCTGAACTAAAAAATCCATGCCTGGCAAACTCTTTTGCAAAAATTAAAGCCCTCTCACACTCTGCTCTCCTCAAACCTTCTTCGGTGCTCTGTTAAGGTCGTTTTGTGGCATAATATTCAGATGCTAGACGGTGTCCTCATGAGGCTTTGGTGTCTAGCTGAATCTTATAAATACGATTTTTCTGTGCTCCGTGACCTTTGGCACGGGGCAGTGATTGTTAGGAGTTTTGCATGAAAGTTGCAGTTTTAGGTGCAGCAGGTGGTATTGGTCAGCCACTGTCGATGATTTTAAAGAATAACCTGCCGGCTGGTTCTCAGCTGAGCCTGTTTGACGTTGCACCATTCACCCCTGGTGTAGCTAAAGATTTAAGCCACATCCCAACTGATGTATGTGTAGAAGGCTTTACTGGTGATGACAAGCAGAAAGCCCTGAAGGATGCCGATGTTGTCGTGATTCCTGCTGGTGTAGCTCGTAAGCCAGGCATGACTCGTGATGATCTGTTCAATATCAATGCCGGCATTATTGCTGATCTGGTGAAGAACTGCGCTAAGGCCTGCCCTAAGGCCTGCATCTGCATTATCACCAACCCGGTGAACTCCACAGTGCCGATTGCCGCAGAAGTGCTCAAGGCTGAAGGTGTATATGACAAGCATCGTCTGTTCGGTGTGTCAGTGCTCGATGTGCTGCGCTCTGAGACCTTCCTGGCTGAAGAATTAGGTTTATCCAAGCAGCAGATGCAGGTTCCGGTGATCGGCGGTCACAGCGGCACCACCATCCTTCCGCTGCTCTCTCAGGTTATCAATGGCGACAAGATCCCTCAGGATCGTATTGAAGCCTTAACCACCCGCATTCAGAATGCCGGTACCGAAGTGGTGGAAGCCAAGGCCGGTGCAGGCTCTGCTACTCTGTCCATGGCTACTGCCGGAGCCCGCTTTGCCCTGAAGGTTGTCAGGGGTCTGCTCGGTGAGCCGGGTGTATCAGAGTATGGCTATGTGGAAGGCGACGGCAAGTATGCCCAGTTCTTTGCACAGCGTCTGGTCTTCGGCAAGAACGGCTGGGAGAAGCTGATGGAGATCGGCAAGATCTCTGAATATGAGCAGAAGAACTTAGATGAATGCGTATCTGTGCTCAAGGGCAATATTCAGAAAGGCATCGATTTCGGTAAGAAATGGGTTGCCGAGAATAAATAAGCTCTGAGCTTTGTCAGAAAGGCCTGTAGTGATCTGCTGCAGGCTTTTTTGTCAGAAGTCTTTAGGGACGCTAAAAAAAACAGGCCGCCTGCCGATAACTTAGATGTAGGAATGGGGGTTTTATGATGAGAAAAACACTTGCAGTGCTCTGCGTAGCTTCGGCGTTAAGCGCAACACCGTGCTTTGCCCAGCAGGACTCTAAGTATGACTTTGTCACCAACGCACAGGCCTTAGCCGCCAAAGATGCCTTAAATAATCTCAACTTTGATGTGCTGGTTAAAGGCAACAATGGTGCTAATGTGGATATGTACACCAACGAGCAGATGGACTATATGCTCGAAAATCAGCAGCTGCGTGCGGTGGTGGAGAAGCAGGATCAGTGCCAGTTCGTCCCTGATATTGAGGACCGTGCCCGTTTGGTCAATATTCCGGTATTCCAGTTTGCCTGGGGCGAAATGCTGGTGACCGGAGTCTGCGTGAAAAAGGATGCCAAGCTTGGCGTTGACTATATCAAAAAAGCTGCCGAGAACAGCTATGCTCCGGCCATGGAGCGCATGTCCTTTTACTATGAGAAGGGCTTTTTCGTGCAGAAGGATCTGATTAAATCCGAACGCTATATGCACACTGCGGCAGCCTTAGGCTCGATAAGCGGCAGACTGGGCTGGGCGGATATGCTGGTGCGCGGTTACGGCTCACCGCAGCTTTATGAAGAAGCCTTCAGCTGGCTGTATCATTCCGAGTTTAAGGATCCCTACAGCCTTAACAAAAAGAACTTTCTGCAGGCCGAGCTTGAAAAGCGCATGCCGCCGAACGTGATAGCCCGCAATAAAGTCTTTGAGTATGAGCTTTAACTAAACCATCCTTTGTGCACACCCAGACTTCGGTCTGGGTGTCTGCTTTTTTCCCTTCTGCCTGCTGCCTTCTTGCTTTTTGGTTTTCTCAGGCAACATATACTATAATTAAATCCTGCATTAACTAGAGAGATGAGAAGAGATGTTTGACAATCTTACCGAACGACTGAATCGTACCTTAAAGAATATCAGCGGTCAGGGCCGTATTACTGAAGATAATATCAAGGATACCCTGCGCGAAGTAAGAACTGCCCTGCTTGAAGCCGATGTCGCTCTGCCGGTGGTTAAAAGCTTTACCCAGCGCGTCAAGGAGCGGGCGCTTGGCAGTGAGGTGGCTCTGTCCCTCTCGCCTGGTCAGGAATTTATCAAGGCAGTCTACAGCGAACTTGTCAACACCATGGGCGGCGGCACCACCGAGCTGAATCTTGCCCACCAGCCTCCGGCCGTGATTCTGCTGGCCGGTCTGCAGGGTGCTGGTAAGACCACCTCGGCAGCTAAGCTTGCCCTCTATCTAAAAGAGCGCCTCAAAAAGAAAGTGCTCTTAGCCTCAGTCGATACCTATCGTCCGGCCGCCATGGATCAGCTGGCGACTTTAGCGTCTGAAACCGGTACGGATAATTTCCCTTCCGATCCCAAGTCAAAGCCTGAAGATATTGCCGCAGAAGCTCTTAACTATGCCAAGGTGCATGCCTATGAGGTTCTGATTGTCGATACGGCAGGTCGTCTTGCCGTGGATGAGGAGATGATGGAGGAGGTCTCCAGACTGCATGGTCTGCTCGATCCGATCGAGACCATGTTTGTGGTCGATGCCATGACCGGTCAGGATGCGGCGAATACCGCCAAAGCCTTTGCCGACAAGCTGCCTTTAACCGGTGTCATTCTCACCAAAGCCGACGGTGATGCCCGCGGCGGTGCAGCCCTGTCCGTACGTGAGATTACCGGCAAGCCTATCAAGTTTATGGGTATGGGCGAGAAGGTGGTGGCGCTCGAGCCGTTCCACCCTGACCGCATTGCCTCGCGTATTCTCGATATGGGCGACATGCTCACCCTGATTGAGGATCTGCAGCGCAATACCGATACCGACAAGGCAGAGAAGCTGGTCAAAAAGATTAAAAAGGGTGAGGGCTTCAGCCTTGATGATTTTCGCGAGCAGATCATTCAGATGCGCAAGATGGGCGGTATGACAGGACTTATGGACAAACTGCCTGGCATGGGACAGCTGCCTGACAATCTGAAGAACAAGGTCAATGATAAATCGATTGCTCACCTTGAGGCCATCATCAATTCGATGACCAAAAAGGAGCGGGCACATCCTGAGATCATCAAGGGCTCCCGCAAGAAACGCATCGCCTCCGGTGCAGGTGTGGAAGTGCATGAGGTCAATCAGCTTCTGCGGCAGTTTGACACCATGCAGAAGATGATGAAAAAGCTGGGCAAGGGGGGCATGGGCAAGATGATGAATGCCATGCGTGGCATGATGGGCGGTGCCGGAGGACTAGGAGCCTTAGGCGGAAATCTATTTAGACGCTAGGCTCTAAAAGGCTCAAGTTCAGATCTTGATTTTATCTTTTAAAAGTGTAAAATATTGCGACTGTATTTTGGTTGAACATAGTCCTGTGACTATGTGTTTTTTGTGAAGGTAATAGCGAAATGGTAGTCATTCGTTTAAATCGTTTAGGCGCTAAAAAGCGTCCTTTCTATCATGTGGTCGTGGCTGATTCTCGTTTTGCAGCCTCTGGCCGTTTTATTGAACAAGTTGGTTTCTTCAACCCAATTGCCACTGGCAAAGAAGTGCGTTTACGCCTGGATGTTGAAGCCATCAATAACTGGGTGAGCAAGGGTGCTCAGCCTTCTGATCGCGTCAAGCGCCTGCTCAAGGAAAATGAGCTGGGTGTTGAGGCTGTGCTCAAGGCTAAAGAAGAAAAGAGAGTTAAAAATCTCGCTGCTAAGCATGCTAAGGCTGCTGCCGAAGCTAAGACTGATGCAGCTGAAGCTGCACCTGCTGCTGAAGCTTAATCTCTGCTGTTTATGGCAGAAGATTTTCCGCGTCCGATGGGTCGTCTGATGTCGACCTTCGGTATAAAGGGTTATCTTAAAGTAGAATCCTTTACTGACCGACCTGAGAACCTTTTTGACTACTCGCCATGGTATATCCGCCGGCGCGGGGCAGAATGGCGTGAGGTTCAGGTCGAAGACTGGCAGACACATGGCAACATCTTTGTGGTGAAGCTCAATGTCGCCAGCGTCCGGGAAGAAGCACAGCTTTTTACCGGAATGGAAATTGGGATCAGGCGTTCAAGCCTGCCCCCGGCTGGAGAGGATGAAATATATCTCATGGACCTGGTTGGTTGTGAGGTATATGGCCTTGAAGGTCTAATGCTCGGCAAAGTGCTGAGAATTTGGGATCAAGGAGCGGCTCCCTTATTGGTAGTTTCTCCCTCTGACCACCTGACATCTGGAAGAAAAGAGCCTTTCTTGATTCCATATGTTGTAGGCCCGATTGTTACGGCTGTTGATCTCCAGGCGCATACAATCAGGGTTGAGTGGGGCGAAGATTACTAACTATGTGGTTTGGTGTAATTTCGCTGTTTCCAGAAATGTTTAATGCTGTTACCCAGTGCGGGGTAACGCGCAGAGCCTGTGAAAACGGGCTGATTGAAGTACACTGCTTCAATCCGCGCGATTACACGCATGACAAGTATCAGACCGTGGACGATAAGCCTTATGGCGGTGGTCCAGGCATGCTGATGAAGGTACAGCCGCTGACGGATGCCATTGAGGCAGCCAGACAGCAAGCTCCTTCTGGAACTAAGGTAGTTTGCATGTCCCCTCAGGGACGCAAGCTCGATCACTCTCTGGTCACACGATTCCATAGCTGGGGCTCAATGATCCTGGTAGCAGGGCGCTACGAGGGTATTGATGAACGCGTCCTTCAGACTGAAGTCGATCTGGAGGTTTCAATCGGTGACTATGTCCTGTCAGGGGGTGAACTTCCTGCCATGTGTATCATCGATGCGGTTGCCCGTATGGTTCCTGGTGTTTTAGGCGATATCAGAAATGCTCAGGAAGATACCTTTGCCCAAGGTCTATTGCATTTTCCGCAATATACCAGACCAGAAGTGGTCAATGGTCTTGGGGTACCAGAGGTGCTGATGAGCGGCGACCATGCCAAGATCCGCTTGTGGCGTTTGCAGCAGGCGTTAGGACGGACCATGATGAGACGTCCCGATCTTTTAGAGAACAAGGTTTTGAGCTCTGAGGAGCTCTCCCTGTTGCAGCAGTATCTGCAGCAGAAAAAATGTTAAACATTAAATAGGTAAATACTATGGCTAGCAATCCAATTATTGATGAGCTTGAAAAAGAGCAACTGCGTAAAGATATCCCTGATTTCCATCCTGGTGATACCGTACGCGTGGAAGTTCGTGTGGTTGAAGGTGAGAAGAGCCGTCTGCAGGCTTTCGAAGGCAACGTCATTGCAATTCGTAACCGCGGTCTGAATTCATCATTCACCGTACGTAAGATCTCCTCTGGTGAGGGTGTGGAAAGAGTGTTCCAGACTCATTCTCCTCTGATCTCCTCTATCCAGGTTACCCGTAGAGGTGACGTACGTCGTGCTAAGCTGTACTACTTACGTGAGCGTTCAGGCAAGTCTGCACGTATTCGCGAGAAGGTACGTTAATCGGTGTAAGGCCTTCTTCAAGGTTATCACTAGGCAAGGGTTCTCTAACACAGAGAACCCTTGTAGTTTTAGTCATCCTATATGCCCAATCTCAAATAAGCACTTCTGACTATCTTAATCTGCTGGTATGTGCGCTTGGTAAAAGCTGCTGATCTGCCTAAAAGATGAAAAATATTAGCCTTGCGTAACATAGACGAGCCCCGGCAAGCAATGGTTCGGCTTAATAGACATTACTTCAACAGTCGAAAAAAATCTGGTAGGGCTAGAACAGCGCAAAAGGGAGCAGAGCGTAAACTTGCGTAACACAAATGAGCCTAGACTGGGCATGGTCTAGCAGTACTTGAGTTTAGTACAACTGTCGAAAAAAGTTGACTAGGTATCGAAGAGCGCAAGACAGTAAAGCGTAAATTTGCGTAACATGGACGAGCCCAGATTGGGCATAGTCTGTCAGCACTTGAGTTTAGTACAACAGTCGAAAATAATCGGCCAGGGATTGAAGAGCGTACAAGGCAGCAATGCGTAAACTTGCGTAACATGGTCGAGCCCAGATTGGGCATGGTCTAGCAGCGCTTGAGTTTAGTACAACTGTCGAAAAGATTCGGCCAAGGATCAAAGGCAGGCAGCAGAGCTTAGACCAAAGCAAGAGAGATGGTACACCGGATAATGTGTAAGGTGTTCAAAAGCCGAGGCTTAAAATGAGAGCTTTAGATAAAATAAAACCAACCAGATATTTGGTTGGTTTATTGGTTGCGGAGGTA
>JAILLS010000025.1 GCA_024693025.1 Succinivibrio sp.
GCTGCTCAGGCCTAAAGTCAGGGTAAAGTCAGGATAGAAGGCAAGTCTTGCGCTGTCATAGTCAGACAGAGCCTTGCGCAGGAGCGCTTCCTTGGCCATCAGATCCGGCCTTCTGGAGAGCAGTCTGGCCGGCACATCCAGGGCAAAATGCGGGGTTTTGGCCGCAGCCAGGGTACCGATCTCCTGATCCTTATCCGCAGTCTCCCCCAGCAGCAGATTCAGGGCGGTACGGGCCTTGTGTAACTCATGCTCTGCCGCATCCAGCGCCTTTTTCACCTGCAGATGATTGATCTGCGCCCTGTCCACCTCGACATTGGAGACCGCACCCTGCGTATACTGATGTCCGATCAGGCTGACGCGCTGCTCTGAATCCTTAAGATCTCCTCTGGCAAGCTTCAGATTCTCCTGAGCCCAGGCATACTGCCAGTAGGCGGCCGAGACGGTTTTGATGACCGTCAGGCGCATCGCCCAGTAGTCATAGGCCGTGGCACGGTAGTTCTCATAGGCACTGCGGTTGGCGGCGCCGATTTTGGAGAACAGATCTACAGCATAGGAGAGCGAGAGGGACAGTGAAGAGCTCTTAGACCAGCTCTCATGCGTATCAAGGCTGCGGGAGGAGCGCTCTGCTCCGGTGCCTGACAGCGTCGGTACGCGGTCCTGATAGGAAATATCCACCTGCAGCAGCGCCTGCTCTACATTGAGCGCGGCCTTTCTCAGATCAAGATTATGCTCAAGAGCCTTTGCGATCACGGCATTAAGCCTGTCATCCCCAAAGTCCTCCCAGAAGCGCTCCCTGATCTCAGGCCCCAGGTACTTATCAGCAAGATAAAAGGATTCCACATAAGGCAGCTCTGGCCTTTCATAGTCGCTGAGCATGAGCTGACAGCCCCCCAGCGTCAGCGCGCCGAGCAGCACGGTCACAAGACAGGCTTTAGTCCTTAGCATGTAAAGTCTCACTCAGATAGGCATGCCAGTCCGGCAGCTGTAGGTTAAAGGTGCGCACAATCTTATCCGTATTCAGACGTGAGTCATGCGGACGCTGTGCCTGAGCTCCATACTCCTTGGCCGTAATCTCCTGCACCAGCGGGATATTTTCTAAAAGTCCCTCGTCTTTGGCGGCAGTAAAGATTTCGCGGGCAAACTCGGCCCAGGTGCAGTAAGGAGTGCCGCAGTAATGATAGATGCCGTAATGGCGCTCATCCCTGCGCGCCACACTCTCAGCGATGGAGGCGAGAAACTCGGCAAAGGCCCGCGCCGGAGTAGGTGCGCCCAGCTCATCACAGACAATACGCAGCTGCGGATGGG
The DNA here is from genome assembly GCA_024693025.1 of Succinivibrio sp. Taxonomy (GTDB): domain Bacteria; phylum Pseudomonadota; class Gammaproteobacteria; order Enterobacterales; family Succinivibrionaceae; genus Succinivibrio. The sequence goes on from JAILLS010000025.1 coordinate 1,306, forward strand.
TGGCAGCCAGGCGCAGCATGGTTTTGACAAAATTCTGTCCATAGCGTCCGAATACCCAGGAGATGCGGAAAATAAAGGCACTGCAGGCCGTCTTCTGAATATACTGCTCACCTAAAAGCTTGGTCCTGCCATAGACACAGTGAGCCTGAGGCTGCTCTTCCTCACGATGCGCAGAACCCGTCTCCGTATCGAGCACATAATCGGTGGACACATGAATGAGCGGGATCTGCGCCTCGGCGCAGGCTCTGGCCAGATTACGCGGTCCATCGGCATTGATGCGCTCGCAGAGCTTGGCCTCCTGTTCGGCCTTATCGACCTTGGTATAGGCAGCGCAGTTGATGACCAGCTTCACGTCCGTATTGCAGACGGCTCCCCTGACACAGTCCTCATCTTCAACCGCCAGCTCCTGATGGGAGGTCGCGATCACCTGATGCCCTTTGTGCAGCAGCGCTTCTACCACCTCACGGCCGAGCTGACCGTGAGCACCCGTGACTAAAATCCTTTCCATGCTATGCGCTCTCCTTGGCAATTAGCTCCACTAAATTACAGACCACCTCAAAGGCTTTGCTGAAGGTCTTAAGCGACAGACATTCATACACGCCGTGACAGTTCAGCGCTCCGGTAAAGAGATTAGGACATGGCAGTCCCCTAAACGAGAGATTCGAGCCATCCGTACCGCCTCTCACCCATTCCTCCTTGACCGTAACCCCGGCCTGAGCATAGGCTTTACGGCAGAACTCCAGGATCTGCGGCTGCTCTTTGAGCACCTCGGCAAAATTACGGTACTGATCCTTAATGCTGATCCTGACTGCCTGATAGCCGCACTGCCGGTTGAGCAGCTCACCAAGCTCGTAAAGCAGTTTCTGCCGCCTCTGCAGGCCCTCCTGGGTAAAGTCGCGCAGCAGCATGCGGACCGTGGCCTTTTCACAGCAGCTACTGATCCTGAGGACATGATAGAAGCCCTCTTTGCCCTGCGTCTGCTCGGGCAGCTCTCCGGGCGGCAGCAGATCTATGAGGCGCGCGGCCATAAGCGAGGCATTCACCATTTTTTTATAGGCGCTGCCGGTATGAATGGAGCGGCCCTCGATAGAGATCTCGGCCTCCTGCGCGTTGAAGGTGGCCACATCCAGGGTGCCCAGCTCGCCGCCATCCAGAGTCACGCCGAAGGCACAGCCTAAGCTCTCTACATCCACATACTGCGAGGACAGTCCGATCTCCTCATCCACGGTAAACACCACGGTGAGCGGACCATGCTCAAGATTCTTGAGCTTGAGCTCATGCAGAAGCTGCAGCAGGATGGCCACCCCGGCCTTGTCATCCGCACCCAGCAGCGTGGTGCCGTCGGTAATAATGAAATCATCGCCGCGATGCTCCTCAAGCTGCGGGCAGATCTGCTCATCGATAAGCCGTCCCGTGCCAAGCTCGATGCCTCCGCCCTGATAATCCTTAAGCAGCAGCGGTACAATCCCGCTGCCCTTGGCATCCGGCGAGGTATCAAGATGTGCCAGCAGGCACAGACCCAGAGCCTGCTCTCGGCCTGCGCTCGCTGCCACTCTGACCACCACGAGGCCCTCAGGCGTCGTGTTCACCTCATAGCCCATCGCGCTGCACTGTGCCGCCAGATACGCTCCCAGGCGCAGCTGTCCAAGCGTTGAGGGTACCGCCTTGCTCTCCGGATCCGAGGTGGTATCGTAAGCTATCAGCTCCCGGAAAATCCTCACCAGGGGATCAACCCCGCAGCGATTTTCCAAATCCTTGACTGAACCTTGCTGTGCCATGTCTGCCTCACTTATTCTCTGGCCAATGCCTCTATCGGATTAAGTCTGGCGGCATTGCGCGCCGGCATAAAGCCGAAGACCACGCCGATGACCGAAGAGGTCAGCACTGCCACCACGATGGAGAACACCGAGAAGGACATCGGGACTGACGGCGCCGCATAGGAGAGCAGCACGCCAAGACCGACCGACAGAACCACGCCTGCCAGGCCCCCGATAATACATACGGTGATCGATTCGATTAAAAACTGCGTCATGATATCGCTCTGCCGCGCCCCTACCGCCATACGGATCCCGATCTCCTTGGTGCGCTCGGTCACCGACACCAGCATGATATTCATCACCCCGATGCCGCCTACAATCAGCGAGATTACGGCGATCGCCGAGATCAGCAGGGTAAAGGTTCCCGTAGTCTGATTGATGGATTTCATTATTGTATCAGAGGACTGCACAAAGAAATCTCTGCGTCCGTGCCGCGTGGTCAGCAGAGAGGTGATGCTGTTCTCCGCCACCGCCGTGGCAAAGCCGTCGGCCACTCTGACAATCACCGAAGATAGATAGCTCTGTTTCTGAATGCGGGCGGTAAAGGTCGCATAAGGCACGTAGACATACAGATTGTCCTGCGGTCTGAAGGCAATCTCCTTGTTGGCCAGCACCCCGATCACCTTCATGGGCACGCTGCCAAAGAGCAGGCGCTTGCCGATGGCATCCTCATTGGGGAAGAAGGTCTTCTTGGTATTGTAATCGATCACGCATACCTGCGGCAGGTCCTCGGCCTCATCCTCGGTGAAGAGCCGGCCCTGCTCCACCTCCATGCCATAGACTCTGAAGTAGTCCGTATTGATCCCGTAGGCGGTGGCCTGATTCTCAAGGTTGCCCGAGCGCAGATACACGGATCTTGAGACCGTGGCCGAAATCGAATCCACGAAAGGCTGTCCGCGCAGCGCCTTGAGATCCTTGAAATTAAGCGTCCGCACCTTGTTGGAGCGCACATCGCCCATATGCGCACCAGGCATGATGGTAATGGTGTTCGTACCCATGGAGGAGATATTCTCCACCACCTTCTGACTGGCGCCGCGCGCCAGGGCCACCACGGAGACCACCGCCATAATGCCGATAATAATGCCGAGCATGGTCAGCAGGGTGCGCATGCGGTTGGAGATCATCGCCCTCAAGGCCATGATATAGGCCTCTTTGAAGCGGTCCACATAGGCCTGCACCGAGAACAGCCAGCGGCGCTGCAGATTGACCTCATCCTCCTGCTCTGTGTGTCCGCGCCGATCCGGTACCTGCTCATTTATCTCATCGGAGGAAATTATGCCGTCTCTGATGGTGATGACCCGCCGTGCATGCCTGGCGATATTCGGATCGTGGGTGACCAGAATCACGGTATGTCCCTGGGCATTGAGCTCCTCTAAAATCTTGATCACCTCAGCGCCGCTTTTGCTGTCCAGTGCGCCGGTAGGTTCATCAGCGAGGATAATCTGACCGCCGTTCATCAGGGCTCTGGCAATGGAAACGCGCTGCTGCTGACCGCCTGACAGCTGTGAAGGCAGATGGGTGTGACGCTCCAGCAGGCCTAAGCGGTCGAGCAGCTGCAGGGAGCGCTCCTGACGTTTCTCCAGCTTGAGTCCTGCGTAAATGGACGGCACCTGCACGTTCTCTGCCGCATTCAGATGCCCCAGCAGATGATAGCGCTGAAAAATAAAGCCGAAGAAATTGCGGCGCAGCTCAGCCAGCTCATCAGCCTCCAGATTGAGCGTATCACGTCCTGACACGGTATACGCCCCTGAGGTAGGCTTATCAAGACAGCCGATGATATTCATCAGCGTGGACTTGCCTGAACCCGAAGGTCCGATGATCGCCACCATTTCCCCGCGCTCTACGGTAAAGTTGATGCCGTGCAGCACCTCTACCTGAGCGGAGCCCTCGCCATAGGAGCGGCGAATATCCTTAAGTGCAAGCAGAACCTCTCCCATCTTGACATCCTACAGGCGCACGCCGCCGCGTCTTGGCTGCGAGACCTGAGCCTGAGCAGACTTCACATCCGCGCCGATCACAATCTGATCTGCAGCCTCGAGGCCCCTGACCACTTCGACAAACTGATCATCGCGCAGGCCGAGCTCGAGCCGGCGCTCAGCCACCTTACCCTCCTCATCGAGCACAAACACCATGCCCTTGCCGTTACGCTCAGAGCGCAGCGCCGAAAGCGGAATGGCATTCACGTCAAGCGCGCTCTGCACCTCGATGGTCACATCCGCGGTCATATCGATGCGCAGCAGATCCTCCTCATTAGCCACGTTCAGATCGGCATTATAGTAGATAGCCTGAGAGGAGCTGGAGCTTGACGAGGACGATGACGAGGAGGAGCTAGTCTTGGCGCTGGCAGGAGCCGGCGCAATTCTGCCCAAGGTGGCCTTGAACACCTTATGCGGCAGCCCCAGGACCGTAAAGGTGCAGGGCATGCCTTCTCTGACATTCACCACATCGGCTTCGGAGATCTCGGTCTCCACCACCATATGCTCCATGTCCGCAATGCGCAAAATGGTCGGGGTGGTCTGGTTGGCATTCACCGTCTGTCCCTCTTCGGCCACTACCGCATAGATGGTGCCGTCTATAGGCGAGACCAGCTTGGTATAGCCAAGATTGGTCTTGGCATCATCCACCGAGAGCTTGCTCTGATTGTACTGGGCACGCAGCGATTCCATTTCGGCCAGCGCCATCACATAGGCTGCCTCGGCCGCCTCGGCATCATGCTTGGAGGTGGCATCCTTCTTGCGCAGATTCTGCTGTCTGACATGCTCAAGCTTGAGTTTCTTAATCTCCGCATCTTTAGCCTGAATCTGGGCTGTGATGCGGTTGATGTCCGCCTCGGCAGTCTTGACCTTGTTCTCCTGGGTCTTAGGGTCGATTTCACAGAGCAGATCGCCCTTTTTCACCTTATCCCCAAGCTTGTAGTGCAGCTTCTGGATCTGCCCGGTCACCTGCGCACCCACATCCACGAGAGTGCTGCCGGTTAAGGTGCCGGTGGCAAACACCTGCTTATGAATATCCCGCTTGGACATCCTGATGGTCATATAGGTCGCCGGCTCCACCTTAAAATACTGATAGATACCGACTCCAAGCAGAGCGCACAGCGGCACTCCCCATAACAGCAGCTGTTTAAGTTTTTTTCCGCGCAGCATTGGTTCATTCCTCATCTAGCTTAGGCGATGTGCTCCTATCTGCTGCTAAGATAACACACTAAACTTAGGTTTAACTTAGCTAAGCTTAAGTTAAAGCTAAATATAATTCCGGCCTCAGAAGCTATGCTCAGGAGCCTGAGCCTCTCTGCTGGTGCACCGGGAGAGCTGCATGCTGTCCTAGGACAGCTTATCTGTCAGCCTGTTTCAGCGCTGCAAGCTCCTTGCGCGCCAGCTCCAGAGCCTGTCTGAAATTTTCATCCCCATGCAGTCTTGCCAGGGCATAGCCTGCCACCAGCCTGCCCGCGTCGACATCTGACTGCCAGTGGAAGCCGCAGATCACGCGGTTCTGTCCATACTGATAGCCCAAAGAGAGCAGCTCATTCTGCCGCTCCGGATTAAGCTCGCTGAGTACCATAGCCATCAGCCAGCCTAAAGTGGCATGGCTTGACGGATAGGACCAGCTCGTACGATGCGACTCATCATTCTCAGGTGTTGAGCAGGTCCGCTGCTTGTACACCACAAAAGGACGCACGCGCTTGAAATACTCCTTGGCACTTTTGGCAGTGCTTTTCATGGCATCGCGCTCAAGCTGTCTTATCAGCGCATAGGTTGCAGGAGTTTTACTCTTGGAGAGTTCCATGCCCATCGCCTTGCTGAAATACTCGAGCATGAAATTCGGCTTATGCTTGTCAGCGCGGGCCGCCTCCTCCCACAGTGGAGTGCCCTTATAGCTGCGGGTCTGCTTGTAGATCTGCTCATCCTGCCTGTGGGCATAGGAACCCTGCTTAGGCGGAGCCGGCAGCACCTTAAGCGGATCAGGATAAGCCTGCTCGGTCAGGAAGGGGACGGCCTTGTTCTGTGCCGCGGAGTTCTGAGCGCCAGCAGAGTCGGTCTGCGTGCAGCCAGTCAGGCAGGCTGCGGCGAGAACACAGAGAGTTAAGCTTAATTTTGTCGCCATAAGAAGATCTCCTCACCAGATTTAGGATACTGATAAAACTTACGCTATATGCATAGCCTGTTTCAAGCATATCAACAATCAGGGTCTGAGCGCAGTTTTCCTCTCAGCTCTTTGCACTAGTGCAAAAAATTCGCACCGCTCATGCGCTGAACTGTCAGAAAGGCATGCTACAATCGCCGCATCATCACTCTCAGTTACCAGTCTTTACAGGAGCAAGTCTATGCTGACACAGAGCAATGCACAGTTAAAACCCGTAGCACTTGAGAAGGCCTACCGTCTGCTCAACGTCGGAGGCACCGGCCTCATTTCCGCAGAATATGCAGGTGACTATGACCTGATGCCAGCCACCTGGGTTGGCGCCCTCGATCTTTTTCCCTGCAAGGCCACCGCGGTCATTGACAAGTCTCATTACACCAGAGGCCTGATTGAGCAGAGCGGTCTTTTTGCCATCAGTCTGCCGACGCTTGCCAATATCGAGCAGATGATGTACCTAGGCTCGGTAAGCAAGCATGACCAGAAAGACAAGGTAGAAAGAAGCGGCGCGGAGCTGTTTACCTTAGGCGATTTCAAACTGCCTCTGATGCGCAAATGTGCCGCCTATATGATCTTCAGGCTCATTCCTGAGGAACATAATCAAAAGACCTATGATCTCTTCATCGGCGAGGCTCTGGCAGCCTGGGCAGATGAGCGCGTCTTCAGAGACGGTCACTGGCTGTTTGAGGAGGCACCTGAAGAGCTGAGCACGGTCCATTATGTGGCAGGCAATCACTTCTATACCATCGGCAAGGCCTATGACACCAGGCTGTCACTCTAACCTGATGCGCAGCAGACGCATAAGTTCTTGAGTGTTGAGCCAGCAATTTGTATAATGCAGTCCAAGCTTTTTCTTTAAACTTATTGTTATTATGAATAAAATATTTTTAGCACTGCTTGGACTGATCTGGCTGCAGACACCTTTGGCCCAGGCACAGACAGCTACAGCAAATCAGAGCAGGGAACAGAGTGCCGAGGGTCCGACCTATCTTGAGCGCGCCCGGCACATCCTGCTCTCCTCTCCTCAAAGTGAGCAGCTGCTTGCAGCCATTGCCCTGGCTACCGAGGGTTGTGAGCAGGGTGAGGCCCAGGCCTGTAATTTTGCCGGAGAGCTGAAGAAAAGACGTCTTCTCGAGCCTTCCTATAAACATGAGGCTCTGGCCCTGTTTCTCAAATCCTGTCAGCTGCACAATGCCGAAGGCTGCAGGCTTGCAGGACTTGAATATCTGCAGCCGCAGCTGCAGGATGAGGATCAGGCCTCCGAGCTTTTAGAGCAGGCACTCAGCCTTGCAGAAAAAGGCTGCGCGCTGGAACATGGTCCTGACTGTACGGTCTTAGGCAAGCTCTATCGCGACAAGCTCACCTCCAAAAACATCGGCAACGCCGCGGCCATCTATATGGCCAAGGGCTGTCTGCTCAAGGATGGCGACGGCTGCTTTGAAAGCGGCTTTATGCTTGAGCAGGGGATCGCCGAGCATCCTGACTACAAGAGCGCCAAAGCCTTTTATGAGAAAGGCTGCGAGCTCGATAACGGTCCAAGCTGCCGCAATCTGGGCTATATCTACGGCATGGGTCTGTATGGCCAGCGTGATTATGTCAAGGCCAAGGAATACTATGGCAAGGCCTGCGATCTGATGGACGGTCTGGGCTGCTCGAACCTCGGCAATGTCTATCTGCTGGGTCATGGCGCCGAGCGCAATCTGCCGCTGGCGCGCAAGTATATTGAGCGCTCCTGCCAGCTTGCCGAAGGCATGGGCTGCCGCAACCTCGGCTCCATGTACTATCAGGGCGAAGGAGTAGAGAAAAACGTCAATCAGGCCAGCCTCTATTTCCAGAAGGCCTGCGATCTCAACGATGGTCTGAGCTGCTCAAACCTCGGCATCTTCTATGAACAGGGGGTAGGCGTCAAGGCCGATCTGCTCCTGGCCGAGAAATATTTCAAAAAAAGCTGCGCCCTGAATGTCAACGTCGGCTGTCAGGGGCTGGGCAATCTTTATGCCAGCGGCAAGATCAGCGATCCTACAGAGCAAAAGGCCAATGCCGCCTATGACAGAGCCTGTCAGCTCAATCATGCCGTAGCCTGCCGCATTATCGGACAGAAGCTTAAGGAAGGCGCGTCAGGTCTTGAGGCTGATGCCAAGCTCTCAAGTCTCTATTTCAGAAAAGCCTGCGCCTTGAGCGAGGCTGAATGCAACGAGCTTGGCGAACAGTTTGAGTTCGGCCGCGGCGTCAAGCAGGACCTGCCGATTGCGCTGCATCTCTACCTGCAGGCCTGTGATGCCGGCAACGGTAAATCCTGTGCGCATGTGGCCAAATGGTATGAGACCGGCGAGAAGACCAAGCAGGATCTGGCTTCAGCGCAGGGCTATTACAAGCGGGCCTGCGAGCTGGGCATTACCCCTAGCTGCAAGAAGCAGGAAGAGCTCAAAACCAAGGTGGAAGCTCTGATGGCGGAGCAGAAGGCTAAGCGGCAGCAGGAGCAGGAACAGAAGGATGCTCAGGCAAAGGCTGCTGATGAACAGCACAAGGCAGCGCAGAAGCAGACTTCCACTCCTCAGTCTAACTCAGCTGAGGGCAAGCCTCAGAACCAGCCTGAAGGCAAGGCTCCGGCAAAGCCTGCTAAAGCTAAGGATAAGAACAGCTCCGATGATCAGGACCTTGATTTCTATCTCTTCTAGCCTCTGACTGTGCTCCTGCCCTCAGGTGCAGGAGCACAGCTCTAACAGTTTCCCTTATACACAAAGTTAAGATAGCCCCGCGCCACCTCACAGAGTTCCTCGATGAGCTCAGGATCGGTAGGTGGCAGATGCTGCTCCCTGTAGCGCGGAAAGAAGCGTGAAATATGCAGCGGGATCTCAGGTGAGATGGAGGCAATGAACTTTGCCTCCTCTTCCATCTGCTCAGGGCTGTCATTATGCCCCGGCACAATCAGAGTGGTAAGCTCCGTATGACAGCTTGCGCAGGCACTCCTGATATTCTCCCTGACCGTGTCGAGATCCCCTTTGACGTAGCGGTAATACTCCGGGGTAAAGCCTTTGAGATCAAGGTTCATGGCATCGATATAAGGCAGCAGCGCCCTGAAATAATCAGGTTTCAGATACCCGTTGCTCACCAGCACCGCGCACAGCTGCCGCTCATGCAGCAGTCTTGAGGTATCGAGCACATATTCATAGCTGACAAGCGGCTCATTATAGGTAAAGGCCACCCCGAGGTTGCCCGGCTTTTCATGCGTGAGCCTCTCGGCCAGATTCACCAGGCTCTGCGGCGAGACCTCCTGAGAGCTGCAGGTGTGATCGGCCATGGAGATCTGATGGTTCTGACAGAAAGGACAGCGCAGATTGCAGCCGAAACTGCCTACCGAGAGAATATAGCTGCCCGGATGAAAATGATAGAGCGGCTTTTTTTCAATCGGATCAAGGGCTATGGAAGTCAGCCTGCCGTAGTTGAGCGAGACCAGAGTGCCGTTAAGATTAGCTCTGGCACGGCAGATCCCCACCGCCTGATCTTTGAGCCTGCAGGCATGGGGACAGAGCGGACAGGTGAGCACGCTCATCAGTGATGCCTGATCACTTCAAAGCGCTGCAGGCTGACCGGCTCCTGAGGCCCGATACCGCCCTTCTGCCGGCAGATGGCGATCTGCTGCTCCACACTGTCTACCCCTTCAAGATCCGGCAGCAGCACGCCGCTTCTGCCTCCTGAGCTCACAATCACGCCATAGCGCTTAGGATCAAGCTTATCGAGGCCGTCGACAGGCTCAGGGAGCGTAAGCACATCCACACTGACCTCAAGGTAGGTAAGCTCCCCTGCTCCCACCGCATTAAAGCGCGGATCCTTGGAGCAGGCCAGCACCGCATTGCGCTGAATTTCCTCGGCAATCGAGGCGGTTACCGGTCTTAAGGTGCCGATACAGCCGCGCAGATTGCCAAATTTCTTGATGGAGACAAAAACTGCCGCCTGCTTCTCGGTAAGCTCAGAGGGCAGCCTGTCAGGCAGCGGCGGTACCGAGCCTTCACGCACATACTGCTCAATGGTGGCAATGGCCAGGGCAGTATAGGGATCGGCCCTGCTTACTCTCTTTTGATGCTCCGCATTCACCTCCTCAAGGTAGCGCTCGGCAAAATTGCGCTTCTCATCAGGATCTCCCAGGGTAAAGCTCACCACCCCGTAGCCTACGCCAAACGGACCCTCATAGGAGAGACGCTCCGCGCTGACCTGTCTTCTGTCCAAAGCGCCGGCAAGCATCACAAACGGACGATGCCCGCACTCAGCCGCCTTCTGGCACAGCTGCGGCTCAAAGCGCAAAAGATCGAGAAAATCCGCGCTGCCAAGGGCCTGCATCACCCTCTCATCAAACTCAGGTCCTGCCGCCGAGAATCCGTAAGGCCCATCTGCCTTAAGCTTATGCGAGAGATCGCCTGAGGCAATGATGGCCACCCGGCGCGTAAGCTGAGTACTGGCTCTTTCAAGCAGCTGCCCTAGGGAATAATGCTCAAGCAATGAAAGATTGCTGATCCCCACCCTGACTACCTGATAATCAGTGAGGAACTGATTTAAAAAATACAGCGGGATCAGCGTGGCATGATCAAGCTCTGCATGCTGCTCACCTAAGGTGCCGGCCTGAATCTGATTCTCCCGGCACAATTTCTCCACACAGCCTACAAACTCCTCGTCATAGGACGCGCTAAGCTGTACCTGCGGCGCACCGAACCTGGCAAAGCTGCCGGTGGCAGATTTGCCAGGAGATATATGCATATAGTCAGCATAGATATCGGTATGCGGCGTGATCACCACCACAGTCTGTGGCCTGGCAGCGGCAATCCTCCGCATCACTTCCTTGTAGGACTCAATCGTCCTTGCAATACCTTTTTCCTGACCTTTGCCCACTTCCGGGATGATCAGGGGCGGATGCGGTACCGCACAGGCTGCTACAATTCCCATCACCTACCTCCTAGGTTTTATTCTGCAGATACTCTGAAATCTTCTCGATACTGGTCTGATAGAGCCTGGAGAGCTCCTCCTGATGCTCATGAATAAAGGCCCTGCTGCTCTCTCTGACGGCCGCCTCCTGCTTTTCGTCAAGATACAGCTTGCCCTGCGCCTCAAGCTCCTTGGCAAGAGCTGAGAGCTTCTTGCAGCCCATCGACAGTGAGGAGGACTTTAAGGCATGCACAAAAGTCGTATAGTTCTGATAGTTACCGGTACTGAACGCCTCCTCCAGCTGCGCAAGCTTCTGCGGCTTGAGCGAGACAAACATCTTGGCCAGATTGACGTACATCTCCTCAGAACCTGCGCAGTACTGCAGGCCGATGGCCGGATCAAAGAGATCTGAGCCCTGCGGCTTGCTCTCCTGCACAGGTTGTGCCGGGCTCTCTTCTACCACGTCTTCGAGCAGCTCCTTTGGCAGATGCTGTCTGAGCAGATCCTCAAGGGCCCGATAATCAATCGGCTTGCTCAGATAATCATCAAAGCCTTCCTTGAGATAATTCTGTCTGGCGCCTGACACGGCATTGGCGGTCAGCACAATAAATTTAGGCCGTCTTCTGAGTTTAAGCTCGCTGACATGATGCAGCGTTTCAATCCCGTCCATATGCGGCATCATATGATCAAGCAGCACCAGATCAAATTCCTGCTCCTTAAGCCTGTTCAGGCATTCCTCACCCGACTGACAGGTGACCGGTACGATCTCGTTCTGCTTGAGCAGCTCCGTGACCACCATCAGGTTCATCTCATTGTCATCCACCACCATCAGGCGGGCCTTTGCGGCAATAAAGGACGGCCCGTGCCGCTTCTCCGTCTGTCCGCCGTTCTCGAGCTTCTGACGGGTAAATTTGCCGATGACCTCATCTCCGGCCTTGCTCTGCGGCAGATCCACGCTGAATACCGAGCCTTCATGATAGACGCTGCGCAGACTGATCTTGCCGTCCATCAGCTCCACCAGATTATGGGTAATGGCAAGTCCGAGGCCCGTACCTTCGATATTGCGGTTCTGCTTGAGATCAAGTCTGACAAAGTCAGAGAACATCTTGTCCTGATCTTCAGGCTTGATGCCGATGCCTGTGTCCTTGACCTCAAAGCGGATGAACACCTTGTTCTCGGTCTCGCCGGTGCGGCGGATCGTCAGTTTGAAATAGCCCTGCTGCGTATATTTAACCGCATTGGTCAGCAGATTGACGAGGATCTGACGGATGCGCTTGGCATCGCCATAGAGCAGAACCGGCAGCCTGCGGTCCACCACTACAAAGAAATCCAGCTGCTTCTTGTCAGCCCGAGGTTTGATCATCTGATACACATCAGTCACCAGCGTATCCAGACGATAGCTGTCATTAATGAGCTGGATTTTCTTGGATTCAATCTTGGAGAAGTCCAGAATATCATTGATGAGCGAGAGCAGGTTCTCGCCGGCATGCGCCAGGTTTTCGGCATAGCGCTGCACCTTATGATCCGAGCTTTCACGCAGGATCATCTCGTTCATGCCCAGAATGGTATTGATCGGGGTGCGGATCTCATGACTCATATTGGCCAGGAAGTCAGACTTGGCCTGACTTGCCTGCTCAGCGAGGCGTTTGGCGCGTCTGAGTCCGGCGGTTTCATGTCCGCGGGCCAGGGAGATGAACATATAGAGGGCAATAAAGGCAAAGAGCAGCAGAATCAGACTGCCCACCTGCATGATCAGATTCTGAATGCTGGCCACACCGCCGGCTAAAGACTCCCAGTGCGCAAAGCCGATCATGGTGCAGTTAAAATGCGGCAGATCTGCACCGAACAGGAAATAGCGTCCGTCGGTACTCTCGCAGTAAACCGCAGCGGAGCGCTTGCGTCTGAGCAGATTCCACACCTTGTCATAACCACGCTGAATAGCAGGATCCGAGAAAAACTTGCGGTCTGCATCATAGTCATCATCATAGGGGATCATCAGCTGACCGGTCTGTGAGGCCAGCAGAAAGCGGCCTTCATTGTTCAGATCGTTGCTGCCGAAGAACTTGGACAAAAGGTCCTCATCGTAAATGCGGTAGACAATCGCCTTGACATTGTCTCTGACAATCACCGGCACCGCAAAGAGCAGGCCCTGTTCATGACTGTAATCGGTCACCTCATTGCCCCGCACGGCCTGAATGAAGTTCGGAAAGATATCGAGGGAGCGGCGATGCTCAGGCTGCATCAGGAAATCAAGATGCATCACCCCTACTTCGACCCCCGGCTTTGAGGTATTGAGCTCCTTGAGCAGCTTGCCTTCCGTCTGCTCGCCTGGATTATGGGCAAGAAAGCTTGCCGCATAGCGCAGCTCCACCATCTCGCGGGCAAAGGATTCCTCGGCGAGCACCGCCATATCGGCAGCCTGCTTGGAAACAATCTGCTCTATAGTGCTGTTGAGCAGGCGCGTCACCTTGCTGTGCATCAGAGCGCCCAGACCGATAATACAGACCAGCACCAGCAGAGTCTGGTAAACAATCTTATGTTCGGTAAAGTTTAATTTAAACATGCTAATTTAACTCAAGACATCCGTCTACCAGCCAGTCGATCCTGTCCATCAGCGCCTTGTCGCTGATACTCTCATGCTTAGTGCAGTGCAAAACCCCCAGATTGTCATAAATCTCGCCTGAAAAGATCACCAGATGCTTTTTGAGATCGTTCTTCACCTGCGCAAGCTTCTCACGCATCTGCGCAGTCACCTTGGACGAGACCACCTTCAGATCCACGAGATCTGCTTCAATGCCCTGCCAGCTGTTGGGCACGGCATTGAGCTCCCCTTTGAGAAAGCGCTGCACAATATTCCTGTAGTATTTATCCAGACGGCAGATCACCGCCCCCAGATTATGCTCTGAAGTACTCTCCAGCACCTGATAGCAGGAGATATAATCCACTCCGTATTTTTCGGCCACCCTGGCCACGGTGTGATCATCCTGATGATAGGTCAGCACATCGGCCTTGCACTGGGTAATCAGAATCTCCGCATGCGCCTCCTCGAGCACCTCATTCTGCCAGCTGTCCGTATAGAGCACCACCACCTGCGCATGAGGGTTGACGGAGCGCACCCCCAGGGTAAAGGCATTGATGCCGCGGTTAACCTCGGAATTGCGGTGCGCCGCCACATAGCCCACCACATTGGATTTGGTCTGCATGCCCGCGAGCACCCCGGCCAGATAGCGTCCCTGATACATTCTGAACACGTAGGAGGTGATATTGCGGGCCCGGATGGTTTCAGCATTGGTGGCAAAGGCAATATGGCGCAGTCCCGGGAGCATATCCTTAATCTCCGTGGCATAGGAGCTTGAAGCCAGGAAGATCATCTGCGCGCCCTCTTCCACCAGATCCTGTACCGCCTTAGGGCAGATGCCTGAATTGACCCTGACGTTGTCCTTGAGCAGAAGCTCCACATTAAAATCGTTGCAGGCCTCGCGGATCCCCTCATAATGAATGGAATTCCAGCCCTTTTCATTTACGTCGCCTAAGATCACAAAACCAAGCTTGGGCTTATCCCCTAAGGCTGAATCCGTGGCGGTCGACAGACCTAACATCAGCAGAAAGACAAAGAGCAGAAGACAGCAGGCCGAGATGATTAAAATGACTACATACTTAAACTGCTGATCCGAGCGGATTAAATCAATTTTGGGCATCAGTTCTCTTGCGCCTCAGCTTTTTCAAACCTATTCCTCAAAGGCCGTCTTCATAATCACCGAGGCCACCTTTTCGGCCAGAACATTGGCATTGAACGGCTTTTTCACATAGCCCTGCACCTGCAGCTGAGAGGCCTTGATCACGGTTTCACGGTCGGTAGCTGCGGTGAGCAGCACTACCGGCACCCTCTCATAGCCTAAAACCTGACGGGCCTTGCTGAGAGTTTCAAAACCATCCATGCCGGGCATAAAGACATCCACCAGCAGCAGATCAATCTGCGGGATGCGCCGGTTTAAAAAGTTCAGGCATTCCACCCCTGAATTGACCGCATGCACCTTGTAGGGCAGCCGCGAGCTGATAATATCAGAGGCCATTTTCACGATGAGCTCATCATCATCCACAATCAGTATATGTACATCCTCAAGATCGATCATAGTTCCTCTTGTTTATCCTAGGTTTTATCTTTCAATATCGACAATCACATCCGCCAGCAGATCCATCATCTCGGCATGATGGATTTTAATAAAGCTGGCATCCTTCTCACCTGAAGATACGGTCGCCTTGAGATTTTTAGCCGCCCGAATCAGATCCTTGCTCATGGTTACCAGCCTTAAGGCGCCGATGGAATGCGCTCCCTTGCTGATCCCGGTCAGCAGGCGGATATACTCATCCCAGTTCTCATTAGAATAGGCTGCATCGATTAAAGGCAGCTTGCGCTGAGCATATTCGGCATACATTTTTTTGAATTTGTCATAAAGCTGCTGATTGCCGGCTGCAAACTTCAGAGCTTCAGGACGGTTATAGCTCATGCCTGAGGCTTTAAAATCACGCTGCGTGATCACCGGACCATCGCGCTGCACCTTAGGCACCATTTCCGTATGCGACACCATTTTGCTGAAGGCATTGCGCCGAGGAGGCTCTGCAGTCTTAGGCGCAGCCTCAGCGACCAGCTCAGGTTCATTCTCAGCAGGAGCCTGCGGCGGAGGAGAAGGCTGCAGCAGTGGCTCAGGTTGGGTGTATTTTGGAGCCGGAGGAGCCTGCAGCAGAGGTTCAGGTTTAGTGTACTGTGGAACCGGAGGAGCCTGCAGCAGAGGTTCAGGTTTGGTGTACTGTGGAACCGGAGGAGCCTGCAGCAGAGGTTCTGATTTGGTATATTTAGGCACCGACGATACAAACTCCACCTCAGTCTCCTGAGGTATCTGTGCAGGCGGAGGTGACGGCGGACTGAGCTCGATGCGGCTTGATCCATGCACCTCAGGAACCTCACTGACTTCATCTGACCTTGGGGTCTCAGGTGGCAGCGGCTGATATTTAAACTGCTGTTCGCCCTTGTCAAGCACCTTCTGCAGCATGCTGAAATTGAGGATCAGACCACCCTGCGGCAATGCGTCAATACTGAAATCACCGCCCTGATCCTTGATAATGCGTGAGGCAATCGCCATGCCGAGCGTATGCGGCTCAAGATTTTTGAGATCCTCGGTCTTGGTCTGCAAACTCTGCTTGAGTCCTGAGACCAGCTTACGCTCTAAGGCCTTGCATTCAGTATTGATGCGCACCTCGAAATTGACATGCTTGGAATCAGGCTGACTGCCGTCAAGCTGGAAGGTGAGATTCTGCGGCTTAAAGCGCAGCATCAGGCCGAGGAAACTGTTGAAAAATCTTGAAATAGCCTCAGGATCGCCATAGAGTTTTTCAGGCAGATTAGGGTTGAGCAAAAGCTTGACCTTGTCGCGATGCTTTAAATCCTCAAAGGTCAGGTCAAGGAGCTCCTGCAGAGTATATTCATGCTGGCTGGGCGGCACCAGATCAAGATGCGCGATGGTCTCCTCACGCAGCTGAGCCGTCTTGGCCAGGATCTCCTGTCCCTTGCTTTCAAGCTCACGCCGTTTGGCCTCATCCGGATTATCCGCCTGACCATCCACCAGATCCAGAATAGGCGGCGTGACCTTATAGGCATAGCGCTCCACCAGCTTGCGCTGAGTCTGCAGCAGAGCCTGCTCACGCTTAAGTCCGCCAAGATGCAGGAACAAAAGGCCCAGATTAAAGATAAGCAGCAGCGCACAGAAACCTATGCCTACAGCATAGAACAGATCCTTGAAATAGCCCGAGAAATACTCGGCATTAATAGCGCCGCAGAGAATCAAGGGACTGTTGGGCACACTGACTGAGAACACGAAATAGTCGCCAAGACTTGTGCTGACATGCTCTGCCTGAGCCTCGCTCAGATCGCCGCGCATATTCAGCTCAAGCAGAGCCTCATGCAGATCCTCGTTGCCATTGAGACGCTCATACAGAGCCTGACTATTGGCGACCATCAGCTCCCCTTCGCCGAAGGAGTAGAGCGCGACCAGCCCCTTGTTCTCAAAGAGCGAGGGCAGAAAGACCGAGCGTCCCTGCCGATTGACATAACGCCGGTACATCGCAAAGGTGGTCAGACTGGAGTTTTCCTCTGAATAGGCCACCGGAACCGCAAAGAGCAGGCCCTTGTCAGGGTAATAGCCTAAGGCCGGCTCACCCTGCAGAGCATCATCAATTTCAGGATAATCATTCTTCTTGAGCACCGGTCCGCCATAGCCATGATCCTTGCTGTCCTGCAGAGCCCCGACATAAAAAGGCGAGGAGAGATTGAGCCCCTGTGCCTCGCTGAGGCTTGACAGATGCGCCAGCATACCGGCAAAGGACTCGAGATTATCAAAGACCGTCTGCATTCGGTCGGCGCTGGTTCTGGCAGCGCTCTCCACCCTGCTCTCCACCTCATGACTGCAGTACTTCATCAGAATGTAGTCAAGTCCCTTGATGGCACCAAGGGCACAGGCCAACAGGACCAGGGAGACCACGATGCTGGTGAGATAAAACCCGCCATGCTTAAACGGTTTTTTTGGCTTTTTCACGATGATCCTATCCTCGCTTGGTTCAGGAGCCAAAGCTCCTGCTGACGCCCAAACCTAATTCTGGTAATGGTGCGTATTGTTTCTCTTGGCTGCACCTAATTTTTGAGCTCAATCAGCCATCTGGCTCTAATCTTAAGGAGGCACAGCACTCTGTGTTCATGTTAGCATGAATTCTCGTTTTAAATTTTGAATTAGGTTAGGTTTTTAAGGATGTTAGTTGCCCAAAATTAGCAGGCTCTGGACCTGTTTAGGACCGAAAGTCAGCCTCGTAAACACCTAAGCTAGAGCTTGCACTCATAGGCAAGATAGACAAGATAGTCGCCATCTGCGCTGAGCGTAAACTCTTCCCCCAGAGCCTGATTGAGACTGCCCTGCCACAGTGCGCTGAAGGGTCTGACCTCCCATTTAAGTCCCTCGCTTTTAAGCGTACGACAGCCAAAATTGAAAATGCTCACCTGCTGCCCGCGCTTTGCATCAAAGCGCTGCACTCCCCGGGCAGGAATAAAGCAGCCATAGTCCGTATAGGCGCACACGTCAAGCCTGAACTCCTGAAAATAGCGCATCAGAAGAGCGATATTAGCAAGCGCATGATCTTCGCGTCTGCCGCTGATGCCAAGATAGATAATGCGGGTAAAGCCCAGAGAGATGCAGTATCTGGTCGCCTTGGTGAGATCGTTGTCATCCTGCTCGGCATACTCCACATAGCAATGCGCAAAGCGCGCCTTAAGCTCCTCTGGCAGCGAATCCCCGTCACCGACTATGGCCTGAGGGTGGAGCTTCTGACCGTAAAGCACGCCGTCAGGCTCAGTCTGAGCCTCCATCAGCCTGACCAGAGCTCCGTCCGTACAGACTAAAAAAGCTGCCCGGCGCAGATAATCAAGCGGAACAGGCTGTGTCGGAAACGCGCCGTTAGCTAGGATAACCGCTGAGCTTTGCTGCATCATCTCATCTCTCTTCTGCTAAAAAGACATAAAACCGGAACAGCTTTAATTCCTTAAGCTGACCGGCTAAGTGATTGCTTATTTTATAACCTGCTCAGGGCTTAGCCAAGCTCTAGAGCCTGATTTGTGTTTCAGCTTCGTTCATGGTATACTGTAGAGGTAGATAAAATTTTAACTCCAAAGGATCAGCTTTTGCACCCTGTCGTCTGGAGTTAAGCTTTTACGAATGCTTAAATATTCAGGACAGCAGAACTGCCGCATCCCGGTCGATATCTGGGCAGAGCTGAGGCCTAGGCTCTCATTTACAGCTTGCCCGCTGTCTTTTTGATCATAAACCTATGATCTCTCACATTTAAGTCTCTGCGCTAACAAACTAGCAGGCAGTGCCTGACACTTAATACTTAAAAAACTGCACTCTGAGGCAGGAAGTTTTTCAGAGCCGCATCAGCGTCACCCTGCCTAAGGCCTTATGGCTTCAGCCATAAGGCAGTTTTGATGATACCTGCTGACAGGTCCTGAGCCTGTCAGGTTTTAGTTAGCCTTAAGTCACGCTTAACTATGTTTTAAGGAGGATTATGCATGGGTCAAACACCCCGTAATCATTTAAACCGCACTGTTTTTACCATTACCTTAACTATTCTTCTGTTGGTGCTTGGCACAGCAGTCTGTCTGCCTGAAACCCTGACATCTGAACTCAAGGCCGTGCAGCAGTGGATCACCAGCTATTTTGGCTGGTTCTATGTGCTCAGCGCCTCGATTATCTTCTTTACCATCGTGTATCTGGGACTGTCGCGTTTTGGCGATATCAAGCTCGGGCCGGATCACAGCAAACCGGATTTTTCCAACACTGCCTGGTTTGCCATGCTGTTTTCTGCCGGCATGGGCATCGGCCTGCTCTTCTTTGGTGTAGGCGAGCCTCTGATGCATTATCTGTCACCTCCGTCTGCCGCCCCAGAGACTACGCTGGCAGCGCGGCAGGCCCTGCATATTACCTTTTTTCACTGGGGCTTTACCGCCTGGGGCATATATGCCATCGTCGCAATTGTGCTGGCCTTCTTTGCCTTTCGCTATAAGCTGCCGCTCACGCTGCGCTCTGCCTTCTATCCGCTTTTGGGCGAGCGCATCAATGGGCTGTTTGGTGATTTCGTCGACGTCTTTGCCGTGCTGGCCACCCTGTTTGGCGTGACTACCTCGCTTGGATACGGCATTCTGCAGATAAACTCAGGCTTAAACTATCTGTTCGGGCTGCCGGTGACATCCTTCGTGCAGGGAACACTCATCTTTATCATCATGATCTTTGTGATTATTTCTGCAACCAGCGGCCTTGATAAAGGAATTAAATACATCTCCGGCACCAATATTCTGCTGGCGGTGCTGCTGATGCTGCTCATCCTGTTCCTGGGCCAGACCTCCATGCTGTTCAAGGTGCTGGTGCAGAACGTGGGCTCCTATCTGTCCTCCTTTGTCCATGACACCTTCAATTTGTATGCCTATCAGCAGAAAGAATCCTGGCTGGGCGGCTGGACGCTGCTGTACTGGACCTGGTGGCTGTCCTGGTCACCGTTTGTCGGACTGTTTATCGCCAGGATCTCCCGCGGACGTACCATCCGCGAATTCGTGCTCGGTGTGCTGTGCGTGCCGACACTATTTACCTGCATCTGGATGACTGTGTTCGGCAACAGCGCCATCGACATGGTGCAGCACGGCTTTACCCGTCTTGCGGAAGTCGCGACGGCGGATGTGAGTCAGGCGCTGTTTGTGTTTCTCGAAGGCTTTCCTCTCTCTTCGGTGCTCTCAGCCGTGGCGGTGTTAATGGTCTTTCTGTTCTTTGTCACTTCAGCTGACTCGGCTGCCTATGTCATTGATATGCTCTGCTCTAACGGCAAGGATAAGACTCCGGCACGCCAGAAGATCTTCTGGTGCGTGGCAATCGGCCTGATTACAGCTGCTCTGCTGTACAGCGGAGGACTTGGTGCGCTGCAGTCTCTGACCATGATCTTTGCCTTTCCTCTGACGGTGGCCATTCTAGGCTGCATGTGCGGCCTGTTCAAATCGCTGCGCCTTGATCAGGAGAAAAAGGACAGTCAGAACTATACTCCGGTGCAGGCCTCCTCCGCTAAAGGCTGGGAAGACAGACTCGATGCGATTATCGACTGTCCTGATGTCAGGGACGCCAGGAGCTTTCTGTCCAATACGGTCATCGTGGTTTTTGAGAAAATCGCGGTACAGTTTAAAGCCCATGGACTTAAGACTAAGATCACGCATGATCCGGTCAAAAGACTGGCGCAGTTTACGGTAGAGCTTGGGGAGGAGATAGATTTTATCTACGGGGTCAAGCTCAGAGAAACCGAGGTGCCTGACTATGCCAGCCGGCTGACTGACAGCGCCTACAGAGCCGAGGTCTTTTTGCGTGAAGGCGGGCAGGATTACGATGTGATAGGCTGGTCGCAGGATGCGCTCATCAACGATGTGGTAGAGCAGTACGGCCGGCACATGCACTTTCTGTACAAAATCCGCTAGGCACGTCAGCAGAAGCAGGCCTGAGACCTGCCTCTGCTGTGCTTTAGCGTGCAAGCGCAAGGCTGCTCCATTTGCGGTAGCCCTGGATAGCCACCAGCGCAAACACCGCATAGAGTACGGCTCTAAAATAGAGACTCTGCTGCACAAACAGCACCACCGACACCACATCCACTATCAGCCACACTAACCACTGCTCCGCATATTTGGCGGCCAGAGCGAGAATTCCTACCAGTGAGGCTGCCGTGGTAAAGCTGTCAAGCCAGGGTACCTCACTGTCGGTATAGTGTCTTAGCACAAAGGCGCACAGCCACCACAACAGCACCATCAGCAGGAGGTATACCATAAGCTTCCTGAGGGTAAGATGCACGATAGGCCGCTCCTCTCCCTGCGGCAGACCAAGCTTCCAGCACAGCACTCCATATACGGCGGTGAGCACAAAGACGCCTGAGATGCAGGCATAGGCATACATGCCATGCGTGGCAAACAGATAGATGTCAAGAGCCGGCATAATTATGCCTAACAGCCACAGATAAATGGATGCCCTATACTCAAGATACAGATAGATGATGCCTAACACGGTAGTGACAAGTTCCAGCGCTGAGTTTTCCCAAAATTCCATCTTACAAGCTTCCAAATCCCATGAGCCTTAAGAACCAGGCTGTCTGTCTCTATTGTACGCCTGTTAAGGCGCAGCTGGTTGACTGCGGTCCCTTGGCACTTTTAGGCTCTGAAATCAGCTGATACAGGCATGCAGATTTAAAAACTCAGTTGAATTGTTTACAATACCGCATAGCACTTAATTCAGATTAGGCGGTAACTTAACCGAGCCTTGAGCACAAGAAGAGCACATGCAGACAGTAATTTTGAAAAGCGGACGCGATAAATCCCTGCGCCGCCGGCATCCCTGGGTATTTTCCCAGGCCATTGAGAGCGAAGATAAGTCCCTAGAGCCTGGCAGTCTGGTCAGAGTCTTGTCAAACGAGCAGGAGTATCTCTGTACCGGTTTTTATAATCCGCACTCCCAGATCAGGGTGCGCGCCTTAAGCTTTACTGAGAGTGAAGCAGTCGATGATCTCCTGATCAGCAGGCGGATTGAGCTGGCCTGCTCCCTGCGTCAGGGGCTCGTGGAACGCGGCAATACCGGGGTGAGACTGGTGAGTGCTGAAGGAGATCTGCTCCCGGGACTCATCGTCGATCGCTATGCTGACTTTGTGGTGATCTCCATTTCGACGGCCGGTATGGAGCGGTTTAAAAGCACGATTATCGCCACGCTGCGCCGGCTCTTTCCCAACTCAAGCGGCTATGAGCGCTCCGATACCAAATCGCGCAGCAAGGAGCAGCTCGCTCCCTGTACCGGGGTACTGTGGGGGGAGAGACCGCCTGAGATAGTCTATGCTCTGGAAGAAAACACCATCAGGCTGCCGGTCAACATCCTCAGCGGACATAAGACTGGAGCCTATCTTGATCAGCGTGACAGCCGCGCCTACTGCGCCACTCTGTCACAAAAGGCCTCGGTGCTCAACTGCTTTGCCTACACGGGCGGCTTCGGACTGTGGGCGCTTAAGGGCGGAGCGCGGCTGGTGACCAATGTCGATGTCTCAGAGACCGCGCTGCAGATTGCCAAGGCCGGCGTGGCGGAGAACCATCTTGATCCCGGACACTGCAAATTCCTCAGACAGGATGTCTTTGAATTTCTGCGCAGGCAGGCTGAGGAGCAGATCACCTATGATGTGGTGATCCTCGACCCGCCCAAGTTTGCCGAAAGTCAGGCCACGCTGAAGAAAGCCTGCCGCGGCTATCAGGACATCAACCGGCTGGCGCTCAGGCTCGTCAGGCGCGGCGGACATCTTCTGACCTTCTCCTGCTCAGGGCTGATGACGCCTGAGCTGTTCCAGAAGATTGTCGCCGATGCCGCGCTGGACGCACAGGTGGACGGCCGCATTGTCCACACCTTCAGGCAAAGCAGCGATCATTTAATCTCACTGCCCTGTCCTGAAACCTTCTATCTGAAGGGACTCGATATTCTAGTGTGCTAGAGAGGGCTCACACCTAAGACTCACAGCTTGGCAGGCTGCGTTTTCTTCTGTAATAGCAAAGAGAAATTGGCAGCCTGCAAAGGAGGTACCACATGTCGCATGCCATTGAAGTAGTTACCGTCACCCCGTTTATGCAGAACTGCAGGATTATTGCCGATCTGGAGCAGCGCCTGGCCATTGTCTGCGATCCGGGAGGGCAGGCTGCCCAGCTCAGCTCCTATCTTGAAGCCCTAAAGCTGAATCTGCAGGCCATCATTCTGACACACGGGCATCTTGATCATATCGGCGGAGCCCCGGAGCTCTCCAGGCTGACCGGCTGTCCTATTATCGGACCGCTTGAACAGGATGCCTTCTTGTTCAAGCATGTTACCGATCAGGCTCAGGCCTTCGGGCTGCCGCACTGTGAGCCCTTTGTGCCGGAATTTGTGCAGGACGGTCAGGAGCTTAAGCTGCTCAGCAGCCTCACGCTCAGGGTGCTGGCCACCCCGGGGCACACGCCGGGCGGAGTGTGCTTTTACTGTGAGCAGGAACAGTTTCTGCTGTGCGGCGATACCCTCTTTGCCGGCTCCATCGGCAGAACCGACTTTCCGCGCGGCAGCTTCAACGATCTCATCACCTCCATCAGAGAGCGTCTTTTGACGCTGCCGGATGAAACCCGCGTGCTGCCGGGGCATGGACCTGACTCCACGCTGGGTGAGGAGAGACGCTCTAATCCTTATCTGACTGACTAGCAGTCTTAGCGCTCGGAGTGTGCAGCTTAAAGCAGGAGGTCTGCGGCATCAGCTGATAGAGAAGAGGCGCTAAATGCTCAAGCTTGCGCCCTTTATCCACCAGACTCTCGGCCTGCTCCTCGCTGTGCACCATGACCTTGTGCTGATCGTCAGCCCTGAAGATCTTAGGCACCCCGCCAGCAGGCAGTACGGCAATGGTATCACCCTCACGCAGCGTAAAGCTTTCAAAATACTGCATGAGCGCCCGCTCCTTAATGTCCTGGCGGTTCAGATCCTGCCCCACCCACGGCACCGTCACCTCAAGGCCTGACAGGCTGAGCAGGGTCAGAGGCAGATCAAGCTGCGAGACCAGGCGCTGATCCTGCCGCGGCTTAATCCTGCTGCCGAGGAACAGAGCCGGAATATGGAACTTATAGTAAGGAAACTCCGCCTGTCCGCGTACCGAGGATTCATGATCGGCAACGATAAGAAAAATGGTGTTGTCCCAGTAAGGCGAGGACTTGGCCTTTTCAATATAGTCACCCAGCGCATAGTCGGCATACTTTGCGCCCAGGGAGCGCTTAGGATCAGGACTCTGAAAGGAGCCTAAATCCACCTTGCCCTCAGGAATGTCAAAGGGCGAGTGGAAGGAGGAGGTAAAGACCACCGCAAAGAACGGAGTGCCCTCCTGCGTATACTGTCTGAACAGCTCATCGGCCTTCTGATAGAGATCCTCATCGCTCACGCCCCAGGAACTGCGGTGAGACGGGTGGTCAAAATCACGCTCCTGCACCACCAGCTCCGTGCCGTTGCCGCGGAAATAGGTCGACATATTGTCAAAATGCGCATCTCCGCCATAGATAAAGGCGGTCCTGTAGCCGGCCTGCTGATAGATATACGGCAGCGTGACCACTCCTGAATGCGTATTCTGCAGCTTCACGATGCTTGACAGAGGGCTGGGCGGGAAAGCTGCGGTAATGCTCTCAATGCCGCGCACGGAGCGATGTCCTACCGCATACATGCGGGTAAACCACCAGCCTTCTGCGGAGAGGCGGTCAAGATTAGGGCTGGTCGGCTGTCCTCCGAGGGCGCCCACATAATCTGCGCCCAGACTCTCCTGCAGCAGGATCACCACATTGGGTCTCGCGGCATACTCTGAGCTCAGCGCCGCCCCGGCATCCTCAAGGTGATTGCGCTGATTGAAAGGACATTTATCGGAATGCTCAGCGTCGCTGCGCGAGGCTGAGGAGAGCTGCCTGCCCGCATCGATGACTTCCTCACGGGAGGCACTGGCATAAAACAGCGACTCGGAGACCACATCATCCTTCAGATACCACAGGGCATACAGCGCCGAATAGGTGGAATTGAGAGGCAGCGAATTGGCCAGCGCCGAGGAGGAGAACTCCACCACTGAAGGATTGAAGGGACGATGCCCTAAGGAGGAGCGGATCCCCAGCGGGATCACGAGCAGTAGACAGAGAAAATACAGGGCTATAGCCTTAAGCGAAGCAAAGGGCCTGCTGCGGGCAAAACGTCTGCCTAACAGCCTGAAATAGCCAAAGCCCAGCAGAAGACAGATTAAAGGTACGCCGAACAGCTCGAGGGTATAACCCTTAAGCAGCATGCTGAAGACTTCTTTTGGATACTTCAGATATTCGACATACAGATGATTGGGTCTGACCCCATACTCAGCCATAAAGGCAGGCGTGGCAGCCTCATTGAGTGCAAAGAAGACCACCACAGCGCAAAGATAGAGCTTAAGCGGCAGAATATAGCGTGGTCTGAGCTTAAAGACATAGCTTAACATCCAGTACAGCAGCGGCAGAGCAAAAAAGGCGCAGCATAAGAGCACATCCACGCGCAGTCCCTGCAGCAGGATAAAGCCTGCGTCACTGAGCTTGTAGCTCTCGCTCTGCCAGAGCATCAGCCCCACTCTGCAGAGGCTTAAGAACAGCAGGGTTTCACCTACGGTAAGCAGTAGCGGATGCTGCTGCGTAAGCGCCTGCCTGATTTCACCTAATTTCTTGTGCACTGTCATCTGGAATCCTGATTTAGCTAAAAAAACACCTCGCCTTTTGGGTGAGGTGTATCTGAGTCTGATGCCTACCTGCCTAATTCCTGCAGGATATAGGCTTTAAGTCCGGCATAGTCAGCCGGCAGAGTGACGGCCTTAAGCGGCAGCTGCGAGCGCTGCTGCAGAGTCTGAGGCAGTTCAAGGGTGGTGGAGAGGATGCGCTCTACATCGCTCTTGAACTTGGCAGGATGAGCCGTACCGAGGAAAATCCCGGTTTCGCCCGGCTTGAGGCTGTTCTGCAGAGTCTGATAGGCGATGGCGGCATGCGGCTCGGCAATATAGCCGGTCTTCTGATACAGTCTGCGCATGGTCTCCTCAGTCTCGCTGTCCGTCATCGAGCCATAGTCAAAAGAGCTCAAAGGCCAGCCCATCATCCTGCACAGAGCCTCGACCCGCGGCCAGTTGTTCGGTCTTGA
>JAILLS010000073.1 GCA_024693025.1 Succinivibrio sp.
ATCTTTGCCACGGCAAAGAGCAGGAGCATTAAGAAAGTGCCGGAGGCAGGACCGTAAAAACCGCAGTAGACTCCCATTAAAACAGCGATGCCGCTTAATCTTATTCGCTCTCTGCCGGCACTTAAGCGTCCAAGCTCGCCCTGGTGCTGCTGCCGCTAAGTGCAGGCTATGTGCTGCTAAACAAGCAGCAGCCTCAGGGCGAGCTTGGACGCTTAAGTGCCGGCAGAGAGCGAATAAGAGTCATCGGCATCGCTGTTTTAATGGGCGTCTACTGCGGTTTTTACGGTCCTGCCTCCGGCACTTTCTTAATGCTCCTGCTCTTTGCCGTGGCAAAAATGCCGCTTACCGAGTCTAACTGCACCACTAAAATCATCAATCTTACCACCAACCTTGCGGCCATCGTGGTCTTCTTTCAGCACGATGCCGTGCTCGTGCAGCTGGGACTTACGGTAGGCCTTTTCAATATGCTGGGCTGTTATTTCGGGGCGCGTTATTTCGTCAGAAAGGCCTACAGCGGCACCAGGTATATCATCATTCTGGTGCTCACTGTGTGCTTCTTTAAGATCCTCTTTGACCTGCTTTAACAAGCCGTGAGCAGATAGAGGATAAAGAGTATGCCCGGCCATATCTTGAGAAGGATTATGCAGTTTTGCGCTATGGTATTGGCTTTTTAGGTAAAAGATGTCTGGTGGCGTCAGATCATTAGGTGCAGATCTGCTAAGACCTTAATGCAGAGCTGAACTCTTCAAGAGCAGCATAAAAATAAGGTCTGGTTTTTGGCCAGACCTTATGCCGGAGTATTTAGTTTGAGATCTTCTTGAACTTAAGCCGATGCGGGGCCGCCAGCTCGCCCAGATTCTGCTTCTTCCACTCTTCGTAAGCCGTATAGTTGCCTTCAAAGAAGGAGACCTTGCCCTCATCCTGATAATCGAGGATATGGGTGGCGATACGATCAAGGAACCAGCGGTCATGGGAGATCACCATGGCACTGCCCGGGAATTCCAATAGCGCATTCTCAAGAGCGCGCAGGGTTTCCACGTCGAGATCGTTGGTCGGCTCGTCAAGCAGCAGGAGGTTACCGCCGATCTGCAGGAGTTTGGCCAGCTGCAGTCTGCCGCGCTCACCGCCTGAGAGAGAGCCGACGCGCTTTTGCTGATCGGTGCTTCTGAAATTGAAGCGTCCGATATAGGCACGTGAAGGGATCTCATAGCTGCCGATTCTGAGAATATCCTGTCCCTGGGCAATCTCATCAAAGACCGTGTTGTCATCCTTCATCTTGTCGCGGAACTGCTCAACATAGGCGGTAACCACGGTATCACCCATTTTGATCTTGCCGCTGTCAGGCTGTTCAAGGCCGGTGATCATTCTAAACAGCGTGGATTTACCTGCACCGTTTGGTCCGATAATGCCGACAATGGCGCCCTTAGGCAGCGTGAAGGAGAGCTTGTCGATTAAGACCTGTTCACCATAGGCCTTGCAGAGATCGGTAACCTCCAGTACGGTGTCACCAAGTCTTGGCCCAGGCGGAATATAGAGCTCATTGGTTTCATTGCGCTTCTGATACTCAACCGAGGAGAGCTCTTCAAAACGGGAGAGACGGGCCTTGGATTTGGCATGACGTCCCTTGGCACCCTGTCTGACCCATTCAAGCTCGCGCTCAATGGAGCGCTGTCTGGCTGACTCGGTGCTCTCTTCAATCTTAAGGCGCTGCTCTTTCTGCTCCAGCCAGCTTGAATAGTTCCCCTGCCAGGGAATACCTTCGCCGCGGTCAAGCTCTAAGATCCAGCCTGCGGCATTGTCAAGGAAGTAACGGTCATGGGTCACGGCCACCACGGTACCCGGGTACTGATGCAGGAACTGCTCAAGCCAGGCTACCGATTCAGCATCCAGATGGTTGGTAGGCTCATCTAAAAGCAGCATGTCAGGCTTTTGCAGCAGCAGACGGCAGAGTGCGACACGGCGGCGCTCACCGCCTGAGAGTACCTTGATCTGGCGTTCAAAAGGAGGCAGACGCAGGGCATCAGCCGCCTTTTCAAGCTGCAGATCAAGATTATGTCCGTCATGCGCCTGGATGATGCTCTCAAGCTGAGCCTGCTCCTTGGCAAGAGCATCAAAGTCGGCATTTTCATCGGCATATTCAAGGTAGACCTCATCAAGTCGCGCTAAAGCGTTTTTGACCTCGACAAAAGCCTCCTCAACCACCTCGCGTACGGTTTTCTCAAGGTCGAGCACCGGTTCCTGCGGCAGGTAGCCAATCTTGATGCCAGGCTGCGGACGGGCTTCACCCTCATATTCGGTATCAACTCCCGCCATGATCTTGAGCAGGGTGGATTTACCCGCACCGTTAAGACCGAGTACGCCGATTTTGGCGCCCGGGAAGAAAGACAGGGAGATATCCTTGAGGATCTGTCGTTTGGGCGGCACTATTTTGCCCACCCGATTCATAGTAAAAATAAACTGTGCCACAAAAAATCCCTCTTGATGTTAATTAAGAGGGATTTTAGCAAGTGTGAGGAGAGAATGCTAATCTTCTTTATGATTCTGCCAGCATCTGCAGGGCAATCTGCGGTCTGGTATTGGCCTGGGTGAGAATACTGGCCGAGCCCTGCTGAATAATGTTCTGAGCCGTGAGGTTTGAGGCCTCCTCAGCATAGTCAGTATCACGGATAATGGAGCGCGAGTGGCTGGCATTGACCTTGATATTGCTCTGGTTGTTAATCGTTGATTCAAGCCGGTTCTGAATGGCACCCAGTTCGGCGCGTTTGGTATCCACCGCATTGATCAGGGCATCTACGACTGCGAGGGTAGCTTCGGCGGAAGTTCTGTTGAAGACATCAATACCGTTGCTTGGCTCGCCGGCCGGATCATAGGAGAAGATGTCGACACAATTTACATAAACAGGATCTTCTCCGTCAGGTGCGACATTGATCTTCTCATTATTGAGGATGGTATCGGCAAGTTTTGCCAGACTGTTGGTATCAAAGCCGCAGCTTAAGTCAATCTTCATCACGCTGTTGGCGTTCGGGGAGATCTGGAAGCGGGCTACCGAGGCCGAGCCATCGAGCAGATATTCTCCGCCGAAGGTGGTATCGGCAGCGATACGGCAGATTTCCTCGTTGAGCTGATTGACCTCAGCCTGCATGGCCAGACGGTCATTTTCGGTCTTGATGCCGTTAGACGCACTGATGCTTAAGGTACGGATGCGCTGCAGCATATTGGTGATCTCTTCAAGAGCACCTTCGGCAGTCTGCGCATAGGAAATGCCGTTCTGGGCCACCCGGTTGCCCATGTCCAGAGAATCAATCTGGGTGGTAAGTTTGTCTGAAATCTGAATGCCTGCAGGGTCATCCTTGGCTGAATTAAGCTTATAGCCAGATGAGAGACGCTCAAAGCACTGATCAAGCTTCTTGGAAGCGATCTCATTAGCGTACTGGGCATGCAGTGATGATATATTGGAATGTAAATACAGTGCCATTTTTTCTCTCCTCAATGGATCTGTAGTAAATTTACTGGCAATTTTTTGCCACTTGCTTGTTTATATGAAAAAAGCATGCCAATTTTTTCTAAAGAGACCAAAATCCTGTTTAAGCTGGCAAAATCACAGCTCTGCCTTTGACCTGAGCTAAGCCTTAAGCAGAAGCCGGAGGCTTTGAGTTTTTTTCGCTAAGTGCGTAAGACTGCTTGCTTTTATTCAAAGAGCTGACTACACTTTGCACACCTTAATCTTTTATGAGCAGCACGCTATGTTCAATCTCAAGCGGCACCTTGATTTACTGATTGCCGCAGCTTTCACTCTGTTAACCTGCCTGATGGTGCCATGCACCTATACGCAGCTTCTAGACAGCATCAACCTGATAGTACTGGGGCTGCTCTATTGCCTGATGGTGACCATTCAGGGCATGCGCCTGGTAGGTATTCTGCAGCTTTTGCTGCGTCCATTTTTATCCGAGCGTACTTCACTGCGTGCGCTGGCACGGTTTTTCATCGGGTCATGTTTTTTGCTCTCCATGCTGCTGACCAACGATGTGAGCCTCATCATGCTGGTGCCGCTGGCCATTCTCATGCTCAAGGAGAGCTCCTGCAGTACCGCGATTCCCCTGGTGCTTGCACTGATGACCATTGCCGCCAATTTAGGCTCGATGCTCACCCCGATCGGCAATCCGCAGAATCTTTATCTGTATACGCACTATGAGCTCACGCTGCTGCCTTTTATGCAGGCCATCGCCCCGGCCGCCGTGCTTTCCGCACTGCTTCTGTGGGGCTGTACCTATTATTTCAGCCGTGAGCCGCTGAGCCTTTATCTGCCTAAGGCAGAGCTTAAAAGTCCTTATCGGGGAGTGCTGGTGTCAGCTCTGTTCTTGGCCTGTGTTCTCTGTGTGCTGCGACTGCTGGCAGTTGAAGAGCTGCTTGCAGTGACGTTCGTGGTGCTGGGGCTTGTAGACTACAGGCTGCTTCTGAAGGCTGATTTTAAACTGCTGCTGCTTTTTGTGGTGCTGTTTATTGGGGTTGGCAATCTGTCCAGACTTCCTGAGCTAGGGGATCTGATGGCAGAGATGTTCTCGGAGCATGAATTCTATCTGACACTGCTTAGCTGTCAGTTTATCAGCAATGTGCCGGCTGCAGTGCTGCTTTCAAATTATACCGGCAACTGGCAGGAGCTTTTGTGGGGCGTGAGTGTGGGCGGCCTCGGCACTCTGGTGGCCTCGATGGCAAGTCTTATCACTTTCAGAGCATATGTAGGACAGGGCGGCCGCAAGGCGCTACGCTATATCCTGCTCTTTACGCTGCTAAATGCAGCTTTTCTGGTGCCTTTATGCCTGCTGCATGAGCTGTGCGTCTAGCACAGCTCACGGTATCAGCCTCAGCGCTTAATGGATGATGATGCTGCGGCCATCAAGACGTGGTGCAGCCTCGTTAGACTCACCTTCGCGATAGCCTAAGGCAAGGTGTCCAACACCGAGGTACTCGCCTTCAAGACCTAAGCTCTTTAACAGATCCTTGCCCCAGTCTGACTCCATCTCTTCTCTGGCGCGGTGGATCCAGCAGCTGGCAAGACCCAGAGCATGCGCGGCATTCTGCAGATTGCCAAGCACCAATGTGCCGTCATACACTGCGGTCGGACAGTCCTTCTTGGCGACGACCAGAAGGATCACCGGTGCGCCATAGAAAGGATCAAACGGCGGCTCCCAGGGACCGTACTTGCAGTTCTCGGCACTGATTTCAGCCTTGAGCTTGGGATTTTTGATGGCGATGATGGTAGCGCTCTGAGAGCCGTGGCCTGACGGTGCATAGAGACCGGCGTCAATGACCTGCTGCAGCAGATCGTCTGTTACTACAGTGCTTTTAAATTTGCGGCAGGCGCGGCGCGTTACTAAACATTCTAGAACAGGATGCATAATGGTTCCTTGGGTTAGATGTTAAAGAAGAAATTTTTGCTTATTTTACAACAGGCACCGATAAATTTTGCAAAGTTCGTTTAAAACTTGAGTACTGCGGCTAGACAGCTTGAATTTGGCATGCTAAAACTAGTTCCGTTTAGTGATGAGGTCTTTTAGTAGGAGACCTTGAGTTAATGTATAACCTACTGAGGAGTTAATATGGGATTTTTCTCATTCATTAAAGATGTCGGTGACAAGATTTTTGGCAAGGCCTCTGCAGCTGAAGCAAATGCTGAAGACATCAAGAAGGATCTGGACAATTTAGGTCTTGATACCAAGGATCTCGAGGTCAAGCTTGAGGGTGACAAGGTGGTGCTCTCTGGTACCGCTAAGGATCAGGAAACCTTAGAGAAGGCCGTGCTTGAAGTCGGCAACAAGATGGGCGTAGCCGGTGTGACCACTGACGGAGTCAAGGTGGCAAATGCCGGTGCCGAGTCAAAATTCTATACCGTCAAAAAAGGCGATACCCTCTCCGCTATTTCCAAGGCCTGCTATGGCGATGCCAACAAGTATATGGTGATCTTTGAAGCCAACAAGCCGATGCTGACTCATCCGGATAAGATTTATCCAGGCCAGCAGCTGCGTATTCCGCCTCTCAAATAGGCATGCTGTTAAGCAGGGATGCTTTGTAGCTAGGTCAGCCTGAGCATCCTCAGAAGAGTCTTTAAGCTGAAACTTAAAGACTCTTTTTGTA
>JAILLS010000083.1 GCA_024693025.1 Succinivibrio sp.
AAGATAAAAACTGACGGGTTATCTGCCTGCACGTTTATTCTGAATTGTCTTTATCAACTTTTAGACCTAAGGCCTTATCTATGAATAGTGAACAAATTATCAGTGAACTTAGCACTGTGCTTGGTATTGATCTTAAATTCAGCGATCAAGGTACCTGCGGTGTGTTCTTTGGAGATGACGAGATCCTCTTTGAAAAGCATGACGAGCAGCTCTATCTCATAGCGGAACTGGCACCTGCTGTAGACCAGGAATTTGTCTTACAGCGGCTGATGAACGCTAATTATCTGGGAGGAGAATGCGGTCAGGGCACTATCG
The DNA here is from genome assembly GCA_024693025.1 of Succinivibrio sp. GTDB lineage: Bacteria > Pseudomonadota > Gammaproteobacteria > Enterobacterales > Succinivibrionaceae > Succinivibrio. The sequence goes on from JAILLS010000083.1 coordinate 316, forward strand.
GCATTGATCGCAACAAAGATGAGTTTGTGCTGCACCGACTCATTGATGGTCAGATAGACTTTGTGCAGTTTGAAAAAATCCTGTCGCTGTTTGTACAGGCTGTCAGGTACTGGAAAGAGTGGCTTAAGGAGGCTGAGCTGATGCAGACACCAAAGCTCAGCAAACCGGTAACTCTGGGCGGACTGCAGATCTGATTATTACATAATTCAAGCGGTTAACACCAGAGGGATCGCAAGTATTACAGAGTTTAATTCCGGCAACAGAATCAACACGACAAGGCCCAATTATTACAGCTTCGCGTTCAGAAGCGAGCTAGTCCCCTGCAAACCACAATCCTGTGCTGCAGAATGCCGGATTTTTACCTCAGGTTACAGCACGCAGGACTAGCTCAATAGCCGAATTTTTTCACAGCATAGGCAATTTTTTTGCTAACGTTTTTACTTCCCATCCGCATACCGTGGCAGAGCCCAGTGCGGAGCCTTACTGACAACCCGACCATGCTGCCGCGCGCAGAGCCACATCAGGATCTGAGCAATACTCTGCTTTACGAAAATATGGGTCGGTCATACCACCTGAGTAGCTTATTCAGAATCTCCTGTTTCACCTGAGCTGCAGCAGGGACTTGCTTTCGTTACCGCTCCGGGCTTCTCTTTATGGCGCGGTATCTGCAAAGCCTGCCCGTATTTTATGCTTTAATTTAGTGCAATTTTACAGATCTGCTAGACAGCGAAGCGCCTTTTAATTACATTCTTAGTCTAACTAAAGCAACAGGCCCTTTTAAATGGCAAAAGGATGAAAAGATGAAAACAAGAGTTGGAATTTACGGTTATGGCAATTTAGGTAAAGGTATTGAGCTTGCCCTGCGCAGTGCTGAAGATCTCGAGCTTGTCGCGGTATTTACCCGGCGTGATCCTGCCAAGGTCAAACTCGTCGATCCTAAGGTACCGGTCTGCAGCGTCAAGACTATCTCAGACTATCAGGATAAGATTGATGTCATGATCCTGTGCGGCGGCTCAGCTACCGATTTACCGCAGCAGACCCCTGAACTGGTAAAGCTCTTCAATGTCATCGACAGCTTTGATACTCACGCCAGAATTCCTGAGCATTTTGCCCATGTGAACAGCGAGGCGCTCGCGCATCAGCATATTGCCCTGATCTCCGCAGGCTGGGATCCCGGCATGTTTTCCTTAAACCGCCTCTATGCCAATGCTATTCTGCCTCAGGGTAAAGATTACACCTTCTGGGGCAAGGGTGTCAGCCAGGGACATTCAGATGCGCTGCGCCGCATTGAGGGAGTTGCGGATGCCAGACAGTATACCATTCCGGTAGAAGAGGCCCTGCAGGCAGTCAGATCCGGCTCAAACCCTGAGCTCAGCACCCGTCAGAAGCACACCAGACTCTGCTACGTCGTGCTCAAGGACGGCGCGGATCCTAAACAGGTGACCTCCGAGATCGTCAACATGCCTAACTATTTTGCTGACTATGACACCACGGTAAACTTTATTTCACAGGAAGAGCTCCTGCGCGATCATCAGGGCCTGCCTCACGGCGGCTTCGTGTTCAGAAGCGGCTCCACCGGCGAGCATCAGGAGCATAAGCATGTGATTGAATATTCGCTCAAGCTTGACTCCAATCCTGAATTTACCGCTCAGGTCATTGTCGCTTATACAAGAGCTATCGCCAGATTGCATCAGGAAGGCGTTAACGGCTGCAAGACCGTGTTTGATATTGCGCCAGCCTATTTAAGCCCTCTCTCAGGAGAGCAGCTGCGCGCCACCTTCCTCTAGGTAAAGACCTGACAGATCAGGGCCTCCTGCCAAAGGCAGGAGGCTTTTTTGTGGGCTTAAAGACCACAGACAGCAAAAACAACAGGAGGAGCATCAAGCTCCTCCTGTCTGTACAGCCTAGGGCCTCAGGCCTTGACCGCCTTTTTGCTGCTGCCTTTCTTTCTGCTGCTGGCGCGGGTCTTCCCCTTGGCAGCTGAGGCTTTGGCAGCAGACTGAGAGGCTTTCTCCTGTACCGCCCAGTGCCCGTCCTTATAAAAAGCCATCCAGCCGGTCATCTTGTCATCCTTAACCGAGATCAGATACTGCTGCTTAAACTTGCGGGAGAAGCGCACCTCGGTAGGATTGCCCTCATTATCAGTCTCAGGACCATCCGCCAGATAATAGAACTTAGGCGAGATGCGATCTCTGAAGCGTTTGAGCTCGGCCACCTTAGGCGGTCTGGTCTCGCGCACCTTAGGGAAATTATGGGCAGCGAGGAAAATGCCCGCCGCACCATCACGCAGGACATAGTGAGCCCCTGCCGTCTTGCAGGGCAGCTCCGGCAGATCCACCGCATCCTCACGCGGCGGCGCCACCTGACCGTTCTTGAGGATCTTGCGGGTATTGCCGCAGGCAGAATTGGTACAGGCCATATACTTGCCGAAGCGCCCTTCCTTGAGCACCATCATGGAGCCGCATTTTTCACATTCAATCTGCGGTCCGGTCTCGATCTCTGAGCTGAAATCTCCGGCCTCCAGAGTATAGCCATGACAGCCCGGAGTTGAACACAGATGCAGTTTGTTCTTCTCATCAATAAGATAGGAATCCATCACCGCACCGCATTTAGGACAGCGCGGACGCTGTCTTAACTGCTCGGCCTCCTCCTCTTCGGTCAGCTCCTGCTTGCTCTCTCTCACCTGCGCAGCCGGCTTGAGGTTCAGGGTCTTGCGGCAGCGCTCTTCAGCCGGCACCGCTTTGTCAAAATAGCCCTGACAGGCCAGGAAGATCCCGGTCTTGCCGATATGCACGGCCATGTGATACTTGCCGCACTGCGGACAGAGCATGGAGAGCTCTACCGGCTTGTTATCCGGCATGCCGCCCTTCTCTGAGGCAAGATTGGCCTGCGTGACCTTCAGATCAAAATCCTTATAGAAGCCGTCGAGGCTGTCCAGCCAGTCCTTCTGACCTGCGGCAATTTCGTCAAGCTCCGACTCAAGACCTGCGGTAAAGTGCGGATCCATGAGGTCCTTAAAGGAATATCTGAGCCTGTCGGTGACAATCTCGCCCATCATCTCGGCATAGAAGCGGCCATGCTCCACCTTGACATAGCCTCTGTCCTGAATGGTGGAGATAATCGTGGCATAGGTTGAAGGGCGTCCGATGCCCTCCTTCTCCAGCTCCTTGACGAGGGTGGCCTCTGAATAGCGGGCCGGCGGTGAGGTAAAGTGCTGACGCGGATCAAGCTCACTGAGCGTCAGGATCTCGCCTTCATGCACTGCAGGCAGCAGCTGCTCGTCATTTTTGCTCGCCCCGTAAATCTTTCTGAAGCCGTCAAACAGAATATGCTTGCCGGTGGCCTTGAGCTCAAAGCGTCCCGCGCTGACGGTGAGCGTGCTTGACTCATAGCGCTGATCGGCCATCTGACAGGCCAGATAGCGGTTATAGATAAGCTCGAACAGGCGCTGTCCGTCGCGATCGATATCCGCCGGCAGCGGATCATAAGGATGCGAAGGACGGATGGCCTCATGGGCCTCCTGAGCCGATTCCTTGGACTTGTAGAAATTCGGTTTCTCCGGCAGATAGGCCTGACCGTAATTCTTTTCAATCAGATCGCGGGCTGCCTGCAGGGCTTCCTGCGAGAGATTGACGCTGTCCGTACGCATGTAGGTGATAAGACCGCGCTCGTACAGATGCTGTGCCACATTCATGGTGCGGCGCACGGAAAAGCCCAGACGCTGATTGGCAGTCTGCTGCAGCGTGGAGGTGGTAAAAGGAGGCGCAGGATGCTGTGAGCCCTGTCTCGTCTCCACCCTGCTGACCTTAAAGTCTGCGCTCTTAAGCTCAGACACAATCTGCTGAGCGAGCTCGCCATTGGGGATCACCGCCTTCTTGCCGTCAATCTGCGAAAGCGCCAGGTTTAGCTCCTCACCTGACTGGGTCCTGGTGAGCGCATCACAGGTCCAGTACTCCTGCGGCACAAAGGCCTTGATCTCGCGCTCCTTGTCCACAATCAGCTCGACCGCCACTGACTGCACGCGTCCGGCTGACAGTCCCCTGGCCACCTTCTTCCAGAGGATCGGGGAGACCATAAAGCCTACCACGCGGTCTAAAAAGCGGCGGGTCTGCTGCGCATTGACCAGAGCCATGTTCACCTTGCTCGGATTTTCAAAGGCCTTGGAGATCGCCGCCTTGGTGATCTCAGGATATTTGACGCGCAGATATTTGTCATCCGAGCCGCCTAAAACTTCCTTTAAATGCCAGGCAATGGCTTCTCCCTCGCGGTCAAGGTCGGTAGCAAGATAGATTTTGTCCGCATCCTTGGCCAGCTTTTTAAGCTCCGAGACAATCTTCTCCTTGCCGGGCATAATCTGATAATCAGCCTTCCAGCCATGCTTGGGATCAATGCCCATGCGGGCTGCCAGTGCGGCATCCTTATCCTTACTCGCCCCCTTGGTCTTTCTGCCTTTTTCAGCACTGCCCGTGCCGCCTGTCGGCAGGTCACGAATATGACCCACGCTGGCTTTGACCACATAGTCGCTGCCGAGGTAACGATTGATGATCGTTGCCTTAGATGGAGACTCCACAATTACCAGGGATTTTGCCATACCTTATGTCTCTCTTATCTGATTCTGAGCTGATCAGCTGCGGCCTCTTCGACCACCGCCTTTTTTATTGTTTTAACCCAAGTTTTGGCTTTTAGCAATTTTTTTATTTTGGCAATGATAGATTTATCCTCTTTACGCTGCCATTTTAACTGTAGCGCACAATTATGCGTCTGTTTAATTCTGCGCATCAGATAGCTGCTCGAAGTCTCAATTTCATCCACCAGACCCCGCTCCTTAGCATCGGTAGCCAGCCAGACTTCACCGGTGGCAAAGGCCTCAATGTCAAGCTGCGGTCTGAAGCTCTTCACCTCTTCCTTAAAGCGGCGATGAATCAGCTCAAGCTCAGACTTGAGCTTCTGACGCTGCTCCTCGGTGTTCTCCCCGAACATGGTCAGCGTACGCTTGTATTTGCCGGCAGTGATCTGCTCATAATCGATCTTCTTGTCATCCATCAGGCGATGGAAGTTAGGGATCTGCGCCAGCACACCGATGGAGCCGATATAGGCAAAGGGTGCCGCGATGATCTTTTCCGCCACGCAGGCCATCATATAGCCACCTGAGGCGGCGACAGAGTCCACGCATACTGTCAGATGCACATGATGCCAGCGGATGCGCATCAGCTGAGCTGCCGCCAGGCCATAGCTGTTCACCATGCCCCCCGGGGAGGTCAGTCTGACGACCACCTCATCCTGCTCCGTGGCATGCTCAAGCAGCGCATCTATCTCACGGGAGAGCTCCGTGACCGTGCTGGCGCTGGTATCACCTTTAAAGTCAAGCACATAGAGATTCTCCGGACAGAAATTGCCCTGCTCCTCTTCCTTTTTTATCTCTGCCATACGCTCTTCATAGCGCTGTCTGGCGGCCTGCTTCTCTTCTTTCTTGGACTTTTTGTCCTTCTCCTGCCTGACCTTAGGATCGGCGGCATGCTCGTGCATGAAGTCCAAAAGCTCCTTCTGACACTCTTCGCTCTGCTCGCGCAGATCGGTGATTTTGAGCTTTTCCTCATCCAAACTGAGATCCTTGAGGGATTTTAAAATGGCGACCACCACCAGCACCAGGATCCCCAGTGCCCCTATCACAACCAGAAGCTTTAACGCAAAACCTAAAAGGTCAATTAACATCTCTTCCATGATTATTCCTGATGCTTTGCCAAAAACTGTTCCCGCCCCGCTGCGGTAAGCATAATGCCCGCATCCTCGATTAGAATCAGATGCTCCTTGTACAGATGTCCGATGGCTTTTTTAAAGCGCCCCTTGGACATGTGCAGATATTCTTCAATTTCCTCAGGCGCAGACTTGTCCGAAAAGTTCAGCTTCCCGTCCGAATAGTACAGAGCCTTGAGGATATCCTGTGCCGCATGCGCGATGCCGTCAAGGCCCGGCTCCTGCATGGTGACATCCAGCTTGCCGTCGGCGCGCACATTGGCAATATAGCCGTTATAGCGCTTGCCCAGCTTGAGCTCACCCTGCTTTTCAGAAAGATAGATAAGCCCGTAAACCCTGTCATCCACCACCACCTTATAGCCAAGCGGCGTGTGCGCAATCGGCACCACTACCGCACGCTGTCCGCGCCTGTAGGACTTGGGATCGCAGGTATCGGCGATAAAGCGGTTGTAGCGCTGCGTGCCAAAGAGGCGATAGCGGTCATCGAGGGTGATGTAGACAATGACCTCACGTCCTGCCTCCATGGGAAACTTCTGCTCTGACTTAGGTACCACCAGCTCCTTGGGGATCCCCAGATCAAGATAGGCGGTGCCGTTCTCTACCGTGGTCACCCGCAGCAGGCCGAGCATGCCGCATTCCAGATAGGGATGCCGTGCGGTGGCGAGCACGCGGCCGCCGTCCTGATACAGAAACACCCTGAGCTTAGAGCCTGTCTTAAGATCGTCAGGCAGCTGGCTGCGCGGCACAAACAGTGCTCCATACTGCCCGGCATCCACGAAGGCCCCCTGCTCGGTGATCTCTGTCACCTCACGGGCGATCATCCGTCCTATGAGCACCTGATCTTCCATACGCACCTCACTGCCGCATCTAAACAAAAAAGCCGTTCATCTTGCAATGGACGGCCTCTTCAAATCCTAAAGCTTAAACACGCTGGAAATCAACGTGCAGAATACGCTCTGATACAGGATGACGCTGAATATCGATTACCTTGGTCGCAATCTTCTGACCGTTTAAGGTAAGCTCAACATTTTCCTTATAGAATTCATCCTTTAAGGCGGCAAGAATCAGCTTCTGCTCACTTAAGGTAACGGATAGGGTTTCCTGACCGTTGCCCACAATAATTGCCGGGATCTTGGCATCGCGACGTAGGCGGCGGCTCGCACCTCTCCCCAGGTCCTTGCGATCTTCTGCTTCTAATACAATTGACATAATATATTCCTTGAAAATATTTAAATTTAATTAACTATTTAACTGCGACCAGAAAAATAGCGAGTTGGATTATACCAAAATAATTATCAGGATGCGACAGATTTTTTCAGAGGAAGGAAAGTTCCACGGCATCCCTGTCCCGTTCGAGCTTTCTAATCGGCCGGCACGGATTGCCAAAGCACAGAGTATGTGCCGGCATATCATGCGTGACCACCGAACCTGCGCCGATGACACAGCCCTCATGCAGGGTCACGCCCGCCAGAACCGTGGCCTTGGCCCCGATCCAGACATTATCCTCAATATAAATGGCGCTGGCCTTGATCTTGATGAGATTGCCAAGATCATGATCGATGGTGATCAGATCCACATGCGGCCCCACCATCACGCCGCTGCCGATAAAGATCCCGCCCATCGACATCAGATTGACCCCGAGGTTGAAGAACACATTGCTGCCGATTTCAACACAGCGTCCCACATCCACCTGCAGCGGAGCTCTGACCATGACACGCTGCCCGACTCTGGCAAAGAGCTGTCTTATTTTCTCATCGATTCCTGCCTGATCGGTGGGCCGCAGCTGATTAAGCTCATAGCAGAGATTAAAGCTGCGCTCAAATTCTGCCTGAGCCAAAGCCTGATAGTCAGGGTCGCGGATATCCACTGTAAGTCCCTGCCGCATTTTTACAAAGAGATCTTCAGTCTGCTCACTCATAATGCCCTCCATCCTTTGAGCCTAAATCCGATAAGATTATGATACTATACTAGGCACCTTAAACTTATACACCATAACCGAATCTAAACATGACAGCACAAAATTCCTATCAGAGACCCACCAAGGATGAATCCTTTCTGCAGGTGGCGCAGGCCGTGTCCATGCGCTCGACCTGCCTGCGCCGCCGCTATGGAGCGGTAATCGTATCGAGGGACGGGCGTATCATCTCCACCGGCTACAACGGCGCTCCGCGCCATCGTGCCAACTGCATTGAGCTGGGAGTCTGCCTAAGACAGCAGCTGCAGATCAAACCCGGCACCCACTATGAGCTGTGCCGCTCGGTCCATGCCGAGGCCAATGCCATCATCAACGGCGATCCCCTGGAAATCGTCGGCGGTACGCTGTATCTGGTGGGTACCGAGGCGGCAGACAATCAGCCGACCTCGCAGATCGGCCCCTGCGCCATGTGCCAGAGACTGATCCTCAATGCGCAGATCGCGCGCGTCGTGATGCGTACTCCCGACGGACAGATTGTCTCCATTGATCCGACCAAGTGGGAGGATGATCTGCCGGAGAATATCAAACAGAAACTGGGCATTCCCGACTAAAGACTACAAGGAACCACCATGCTTGAGCGTGAACACGTACTCGATAATTTCAAAGCCGCCATCTTTGATATGGACGGAACTTTAATTGACAGCGAGCCCCAGCATCTGCTGGCCTGGCAGGAGGTCAACCGCAAATACGGCATGCCCCTGTTCACCTGGGACTATATCATGTCGGTCGGCGGGATCTCCACGGTTAAAATCTGCGAGCAGTACTGCCGTCTGCATCATCTGGACCTTGATCCGCAGCAGGTGGCAGCTGATAAGAAAAAAGCCTATAAAACCAAATACATGCAGGAGGTGCCGGTCTTTGAGAGTATGGCTGCTCTCCTCAGGCAGGCGCATGAGCGCGGGCTGAAAACCGCGGTGGCCACAGGCTCGGAGCTGCCTGAAACCCAGTTTCTCCTCAATAAGCATGGACTGCTCGATTTTATCGATACCATCGTGTCAGTCGATCAGGTGCCTAACTGCAAGCCGGCTCCCGATACCTATCTGATTGCGGCACAGCGCCTTAAAGTTGCACCTGAGCAGTGCGTGGTGTTTGAAGATACCGTGGTGGGACTTGAGGGCATCAGGGCTGCCGGCATGACTGCCGTGCAGGTTGCGCACGGCGAGTTTATCTCCGATTATCTCAGACCTTAACTAAGGCTCGTCGACAATCTTAGGCTCCAGATAGGACGGCCGCTCATTGATCTTATCAGGACTGTAGTTGCGGCGGTCGTTGATATTCATATCGCTGATGGTCGACATATCGCCTGGCGAGAGCTCAAAATCAAAGAGTTTGGAATTACTGATGATCCTCTCCGGTCTCACCGACTTGGGGATCGCCACCAGCCCACGCTGCAGCGCCCAGCGCAGAATAATCTGAGCGGCATCCTTATGATAGAAATCCCGCATCCCGATAAAGCGCGGATCATCTATCAGGGTGCGCCCATGTCCGCCCAGCGGAGAATAGGCCTCCACCACAATGCCGCGCGCCTGACAGTAGCCGCACAGCTCCTCCTCCGTATTGACCGGATGAATCTCCGTCTGATTGACCTGCGGAGCTCTCAGAATACCTGAGGCAAACAGATCCTCAAGATGATGCTCTCTGAAATTCGAGACGCCGATGCAGCGGCACAGGCCTTCATCCTGCAGATGCTCTAAATCCTTATAGGCCTTGACATAATCGCCAAACGGCCAGTGCAAAAGAAGCAGATCCACATATTTGAGCTGCAGGCGCTCCAGCGAACGCAGCAGGCCTTCACGGGGATTGGCATAGTCAGTCTTCCACAGCTTGGTGGTCACAAAGATCTCCTCGCGCTTCACTCCGGAATCAAGAATGCCCCGGCCCACACTGCGCTCATTGCAGTACACGCGTGCCGTGTCGATAAGCCGATATCCAAATTCCAGCGCCGTACGCACGGCCGAGCGGGTCTCCTCGCCCTGTGCGGCATTGAAGACGCCCAGCCCCAGACGCGGCATTTTGACCCCATTGTTCAGAGTCAGAGTTGATTCAAGGTGCAGATCCATGCGTTCCCCCTAGGTATTCTTTACAAACTGATAAGCCTGCTCCAGTACCTCTACGCCGGCGCCAGGTCTGGTCATATGTTCTGACAGATAGCGCCTGTAGCGGCGTGAGCCCGGGCAGGAATTGAACAGATTCAGAGCATGAATGGCCAGATGCTGCAGCTGATGACCTTCACTTAAAAACTGCTCGGCCAGATCCTCAATCCTTGCAAACACCTCCTCCCGGCTAGGCGGAGGAGCAGGATCATCAAAGAGCATGCTGTCCACCGAGGCGAGCAGATAAGGATTATCAATGATGGCCCGTCCGAGCATCACGCCATCGACATTGTTCAGATGCTCAAAGCAGCTCTCCAGCGAAATAATGCCCCCGTTGATGGTGAAATAGAGATCGGTAAATTCCTGCTTGAGCCGATACACGCGCCGATAATCCAAAGGCGGCACGCTGCGGTTCTCCTTAGGCGAGAGCCCCTTAAGCCAGCAGTGGCGGGCATGCAGCACGACATGGCGGCAGCCTGAGAAACTGATATTGGCAATGAGCTCGCGGGTAAAATCCTCACTGGCAAATTCATCCACGCCCAGGCGGGTTTTCACCGACACCGGGATGGTGACCGCCTCCTGCATGGCATACAGACATTCTGAGAGCAGCTGCGGATCTTTCATCATCACCGCACCGAACTGACCTGACTGCACCTTGTCGGAAGGACAGCCGGCATTGAGATTGATGGCAGAAAAGCCCATACTCTCGCCAATCGCTGCGGCAACAGCCAGTTTTTTGGGATCATTGCCGCCCAGCTGCAGCGTGCAGGGCAGCTCGTCCTCATGATGCGCGAGCAGCTCAAGCTTTTCATGCACCAGAGCCTCGGCCGCAATCATTTCGGTATAGAGCATGGCCTGTCTGGTCATCACGCGCGCCAGCCTGCGAAAGGCTGACGTGGTCACATCAACCATCGGTGCGATGGAGAAGAGATCTGCCACACCAAATGGTTCGCCTAACAGCATCGGCAGATCCTAACTGTTAATCCAGCGGAAGGCTTCGGTATCACAGACAGACTTTACCGCATCATCCACCCACGCGGTAGAGAAAATCGGCAGATCACATGTGATTTTACCGATCAGCTCCTGCAGAGCCGCCGTACGCTGTTCATCCGGATTCACCAGCATCTGCGCAATCGCCTCGCCAAGCCTGGACATCGCGATCGCGGAGACGCCCCGGGTCGTTGCCGGCAGCGTGGAGAAGCGGATGGAATCAAACTTGATGCGCGCATCCGAGGTCAGAAGATCCGTGGTCCTCACCTTGATGCCGTTCTGGAACAGAAGCTCCTGCGCGCCACGCGCACTCAGAGCCGTGCTCTTGCTGTCCACCATCACAAGATGCGTCTGCGTGCCGCTGGCTAAAACCTTGACACCGCCGCGGGTCAGGCCTTCGGCAAAAGCCTCGGCATTCTCGACCACCGCTCTGGCATAGGCCCTGTGATTTTCGGACTTGAGCTCAATCATGCGGCAGGCAAGCGCTGCCAGCGACGGGGTCAGCAGCCCCTTGTGTCCTGCCGTGGTCACGGTCCGGTCAATGAGATTGCCAAGATCCGAACTGCACAGGATCACCGCAGACTGCGGTCCCTGCAGAGAGCCAAAGGTCCTGAAGGTTACCACATCCGCATAAGGTACAGGTGAGCTCAAAACGCCTGCGGCGATGAGACCGGCATTCTGTGAGATATCACACCACAGATAGGCCCCTGCCGCCTTGGCAATGGCACTGAGCCTGGCATAATCGATGGATAAAGGATAGTTGATCGGGGAGACGATGATGAGATGCGGATGACAGTTTAAGGCTTTTTTCTCAATTTCATCGTAGTTTAACAGCTGAGTCTTAGGATCCACGCCGAAGTTTTCAAAGCGATAGACAAAATTCTCGTTGTTGCAGTGCTCCTTTTTGCGCAGATCAAGCGACATCACGATATCGCCGCGCTGCGTTAAGGCCTGAAACACCACGCGGGAGGCACCTTCAATGGTAATAGCCCTGAGATTGGCATGATCGGCCCCGAAAATCTCGCAGATGCGCTTGCAGGTCAGGCCTTCAAGGCCCATGGTGCGGTTAAACTCGTCCTTGGTGACTGAATTGTTGATGAGCACATTGCCTAAAATGGCCGCACACAGTGGTGAAGTGCTGTTTTCATCAGGAATAAAAGACAGAGATTTATGTTGATAATCCAGCTTTTTTTCAAAGAAATTAAATAATTCAGGATCTGCCTGTTTTAAGAGATTAAATGGATTCATCCTCACACCCCCTGCCACCCTCAAGCGAATACTTAAGCTCAGCCCTTCAGTTACTTTTATCTTACTAAGATTTTTCAGCTTTTTTCAAAAAAAGACTACAAATTGCAAGATAGCTCTAAAAAAACTAGAGCTTAGCATCTGCCAGAGCTTAAGCACGGTCATGGGGAAAAAGCCCGAGATCTGCATCCATATGCCGGATGCAGATCCCAGGTTTAGGCAGGAGTCTTGGCTTGATCAAGATCTTTTGGTGCCAGTGCAGTCTCATCAGGACTGCTCTTAGAGCTTGCCTTCGGCATCAGACCGAGCCTTGTTCTGGTACGCCTGATGCGCTGCAGGATCTCCTGATAGGTCTTAAGCGTGCCGTCTACCGAAAACAGCTGCTGTTTAAGCGCATAGTTCTCTGTCTCGCTCACGCCTCTCTCGCTCTGGCGCAAAGCCTCCTCTGACTTGTTCTGCAGCAGGCCGTCATGCTTTGGCGCACAGTCTTTATCACTCAGGCCAGAGAGCCTGGCACGCTCGGCCTGACGTATTTCCTGCTGATGCACGCGCTCTTCCTCACGGGTCGGCAGATCCTGATACTCTCTGCTCTGAGTGAATTTTGCGGTTGACTTTTCAACCTGCTCTGTGCGGCGCTGCTGCATCGAGCAGAACTTTAGCCTGTCCTCCTCTTGAATATGCGGATTACTGCTGATGTTCTTTACATTCACATAGGCGGTGGTCAGCCGGCCTAATTTTAAGGCTGCCACCTCCTCACGGTTCCTGCAGCGCTGCAGAGCGCGCTCATACTGCTTCTGCTCGCATTCTGAGGCAAGCAGATCATTATAGGTCAGAGGATCGGCCACCCTAAGATACTGCTTTTCAAAAAAAGACAGTTTCCGGCCGCTCTCAAGCTTGGCTTTAATCTCAGTGAGCCGGCGCTCATCCTGAGGTTTGTCTTCTTTTGCCCTGGCAAGACTGTCCCTGATTTTGGACAAAAGACTGTCAGAGCTTTCCTCACTGACAGCCTGTGCAGATAAAGGCTCAGCAGAGGCTGCTTTAGCTCTGCATTGCTGCTTCTGCAGCGATACAGTGCCCGCCGTAAAAGCTCGGGTAAGCAAATTCACCATATTCTCTCCTTGAGGTCTTTTTATCGTCTGTCTAAAGCAGACTCCGACTCTTCTACTTAAATATCGGCAAAGAATTCAAATTATTAAGTACTTTATAACCGCTAAACAGGCTAGATCAGTCGACCCCAATTCAGTTATGCATTTTTGTTAATGATAAGTATAGAAAATAGGTATTGGCATAATGAGGCCTAACTTATCTATAATGAGGCAGAACCTGCTTAATGCCGGGCTTTTACTTTAAACTGCCTGCAGCCAGCCTAAAAGGATCAGGAGCCTCTAATGAAATTCCTAAGACTCAGTTTATTGCTCTTAACCACTCTGTGTTTAAGCATCGCCTCTGCCATCCCTCCTGACGGCGAGAGCGCCGAGGTACAGAATTATATAAAGGCTTATATGCAGGCTTATTTTAATCCCGTCAAAGGTCAGGTTCGTCCCGTTTATAAAGCCTTAAATGGCTGGCTGCATGAAAGCTACAGCGCAGCTGCAGTACCGGTTGAAAAATTCACCAATACCGCCATAGATTCAGACCGGGTGGTACTGCAGTGCCATGGCGGAGGCTATGTGCTGGGTCTGAATCAGGGATACCGTTTTTTTGCGCAGAGACAGGCGCAGGCACTGCAGGCCAGAACCATTTATACCTTTGATTACCGTCATGCTCCCAAGCATACTCATCCTGCAGCCTTAGAGGATGCCGTGACAGTCTACAGACAACTGCTCTCGGAAGGATGTGATCCGCATAAACTGCTGGTCATCGGTGATTCGGCAGGCGGCAATCTGGCTCTGAGCCTCTGCCTCAAGCTCAGAGAACTTAAGCTGCCTCAGCCGCAGGGGCTAATTCTGATCTCACCGTGGACCGCGCTCAATGAGCTGCCTTCCAGAACTGCCTATTTTAAACGGGACAAGGTGCTTGGCGAACACACGCCTCTCAATCAGGCTGTCGCCTCACCTGCCTATGCTGAAGGCTATGCCCTCAGCAGTCCGGAGCTGTCACCTGTATATGCCGATTTAAGCGGTCTGCCGCCTCTGCTCATTCAGGCTGGCGGTTATGAAATTCTGCGCTCTGACAGTGAAATGCTCAAAGAGGCAGCTGACCGCTATGGGCTTGAGGCAAGGCTCAGCATCTATCCGGGTATGCCTCACGATTTTCCTTTGGTCATGCCTGATCTCCCGCAGTCCCAAAGCGCATTTGAGGAAATGGGAGCCTTTGCTCAGCAGCTGTGCGATGACAGCCAAAGTCCAGAGTGAACCTTGGAATACAGCAGATATTTAACATTATAGTCATTGCACAGAGCAAGACATACCAAGTCTGATGAGACTGTATCAGTGCCGAGACTGCCGACAGCATAAGACTAATCCAGATAGCCATGGGCAATGCAGGTGGCCGAAATGCTCTAAAGTCAAACAATCAGTATAAACCTTTTAACTCATTAAAATAAAAGACTAAAACCTTATTCTTAAAATTAATTATTAATACGTATTGTTAGTTGTTTAAGCTGGATTTATAATATAAAAAATCTAGTGAACGTAATGCTCCCCCCCCATAATTATTTATTCTGATAGGTTTGTTTTATATGGATAATCAGGTCATTGCTGGATTAAGCACCATAGATTATGTAATTTTTGCTGTTTACGCTCTGCTTGTTGTTGCTATCGGTCTTAATGCCTCCAGAAAGAATACCCATTCTGCAGAAGGTTACTTCTTAGCAGGCAAATCAATTCCCTGGTGGGCTGTGGGAGCATCTCTGATTGCGGCAAACATTTCTGCTGAACAGTTCATCGGCATGTCTGGTTCAGGTTTTGTCATAGGTTTTGGTATAGCCTCCTATGAGTTCATTGCTGCTGTCACTTTGATTCTGGTTGGTAAATATTTCCTGCCGATTTTCATTGAGCAAGGGATTTATACCATTCCTGAATTCGTGGAAAAACGTTTCAACCGAACCTTAAAGACCATTCTGGCGGTGTTCTGGCTCTGTCTGTACATCTTCGTTAACCTGACTTCTGTTCTTTACCTGGGCGGTACTGCACTTGAGACTATTTTAGGTATTCCTATGATGTATGCAATTATAGGTCTGGCTGCATTTGCTCTCATCTATTCTGTATATGGCGGTCTGTCTGCGGTGGTATGGACTGACGTTATTCAGGTTGCCGTTCTGGTGGTCGGTGGTTTTGCAACGTCATATCTTTCCTTAAAGTGGATTGGTGGTGACGACGGTGTCCTGCACGGTTTATCAACCTTAGTCAAAGAAATTCCTGATCACTTCACCATGATTCTTGATCGGAACGATCCTGAATTCTCCAACCTGCCTGGTATTGCTGTGCTGATTGGAGGTATGTGGGTAGCTCACCTCTATTACTGGGGTTTCAACCAGTACATCATTCAGCGTACTTTTGCCGCTAAATCTATCGATGAGGCTCAGAAAGGTCTTGTATTCGCCGCTTTCTTAAAGTGCATCACTCCTATTATTGTGGTAATTCCTGGTATTGCAGCCTACTACATTACTGTGCATAATCCCGCACTTTTGGAAAATCTGAAAGCACTTTATGGTGACATAGTTGCCAATTCTGTCCCTACTGCTGAGCGTGCTGATAAAGCTTATCCATGGGTTGCTCAGCTGCTTCCAGTCGGTATCAAGGGCTTAGTATTTGCTGCTCTGGCGGCCGCTATTGTATCTTCACTAGCGTCAATGCTGAACTCTACCGCAACCATCTTCACTATGGATATTTTCAAAGAGTACATCAAGCCACAGGCATCAGATCTGACTTTAGTCAGTATGGGGCGGATCACTGCTGTGGTGGCTCTGGTTATTGCTATCATTCTCGCCCCGATGTTAAGTACTTTAGGTCAGGCCTTCCAGTACATTCAGGAATACACCGGCGTGGTTTCGCCTGGTATTCTTGCCGTGTTCCTATGCGGTCTGTTCTACAAGAAGACTACATCTAAAGCTGCAATTATCGGGGTATTAGCCTCAATTGTAATTGCCTTAGTTTTAAAATTTCTACCAATCAGCATGCCATTCATTGATCAGATGTTCTATACCCTGTTCTTAACTGTTGCTATAATCGTATTTGTATCTTTGTCAACCAATCCTAACTATGATGATGAGAAGGCCATCGAGACTACAGCTCAGACCTTCAAGACTTCCAGCGGTTTTGCTGTCGCCTCATATGCTGTACTCCTCATTGTTACCGTAATTTACCTAGCCTTCTGGGATCCGGTAATAGGCTTTGCTTTTACAGACTAAGCACTAACCTATTAGCTAGACAAAAGATTCGAAAACCGCTTTAATTTTCAAAAGGAATGCATACTAAAATACATTCCTTTTTTACGGCTGCGTATACTTACTTGAATAATTCTTATAGAAAGCTAAAAGAGTAACCATAAACGGTTGCAGATCTGCCTCTATCTTCTAGCTGTTTTAGATCTGATTTTGTGGAATTTAGAGGAGACCACGGATTGCTCACTAAAATTTCAAAATAATAGTTTTACTATCTTATTTCAATAAGTTAAAACGATTTGTCCTGCTAATAGATCAGATTGTTTAACTTAGAAAACGCTGATTTAATCCAAAGGCCACACATTTGCTCTAAAAGCATTGAAAATTAAATATATAATTTTAAAATCTGACTCCTTCAGTCGTGAGCCTAAATCAATTACAGCTTCAGTCTTATTCAAAAATTTTAATGAGCAAGGTTTGATGGCAGCAGACCAAGAAGTCTTAGTGAACCGGAAAAGATGCACAGAAAAGCTCGCAGCACCAGATCTAAAGAAAAAGACTCATTATTTCCTTAGAAATAATGAGTCTTTATATGCGCTTAAGCCTGCCTTTGGCAGAAGCCAACAGACTAATTAAAAGGCCAGGCGATCGGCACAATCAGCACACAGAGAATGAAGCTGATGATGCATAAAGGCAGACCGATCTTCACATAGTCCATAAATCTGAAACCGCCCGGAGTTAAAATCAGAGTGTTAGGCGGAGTTGCTACCGGAGTAGCAAAGGAGCAGGAAGCAGCGATGGTAATACCCATGATCACAGCATAAGGAGAAGCGTGAATCTGCTCGGAAATAGACAGACCGATTGGCATCAGCAGAGCTGCAGTAGCGGTATTAGGCATGAACTGGGTCAGACCGCAGGAGAGCATGAATAAAACAGCCATAATGGTCATGCCGGATGGATTATCACCCATAAAGCCGCACACGAATTCAGCAATCATACGGCCGGCGCCTGATTTATCCAGAGCGGTAGCAATCGGGAGCATACCGGCAAAGAGGAAGATGGTCACCCAGTCAATGCCGCGATAGGCCTGCTTTTCAGTAATACAGCCGGTCAGCACGCAGAGCAGACCGCCGATCACGGCCACCATGCTGGAGCTGACTCCAGGGATGCCGACGATAAGACCGCTGATCACTAAGGCCAGAATAATCAGAGCTTCCCAGCGCTGCTTGTTGGTGCCCACAATCTCACCTTCACCGTCGTCGCCGCCGATTTTGGCAATGTGATGAGGCAGAACCTTAGGACCCACAAAAATTGTAAAGAGCAGAGCGCAGATGGTAATCGGACCGCCGATAATCGCAAACTCGAAGAAGCCGAAAGGCTCGATTCCAGCCTGCTCTAAGGCGGCATTGGCCAGCATATTTGGAGGTGTACCGATCATGGTCAGCTGACAGCCAGCATTTGCTGCAATCGCCAGACCCATCAGCAGGGTCGAGCATGGGATCTTGGCGGACACGCACAGACCAATCACCATTGGCATTAAACAGGCGACCGTTCCGGTATTGTTGGCAAAAGCCGACATGAACACGGTTAACAGCATCATCGCAAGCAGCAACGGACGCTCGTTGGTACCCACTTTCTTAATAATAAAATTGCCTACCGACTGTGCCAGGCCCGAATCGAGCATGGCTGTACCTACCACGAACATACCAGCAAACAGCACCACGGTGTTGTTGGAAAAACCGGCATAAGCTTCCTTGGTGGTTAACACGCCTGTCAAGGCAAGGACCACTGTAGCGCTTAAGGCAGTGATAGCAATCGGCAATAACTCGGTAACGAATAAAAAGGCGACAACGCCTAATACTACCAAAGTAATAATTGCTGGATCCATAAAATTTTCCTAAATTAAACAAGTCATTGCACCAGGCAAAGGCTCAATTTTTCTCATATGGCATATTGAATATATATACAAATAAATATATATAATTCTTATACCCATAAATACAACGGCGCTTATTTTACATCCCAAACGCTGAAGCATGCAAAGACTGCAAACGGATTTAATCCGAAAACCCTAGAATTTACGTAAAATAAACCCAAAATGTGATCTTGATCAAATTTTATTCGATGTTAAACTTTACTTTTCTTAGCCTAAAGATTTCACTATAGCGAATTTGCACAGGATAGCTTTATGATGTTTTTCGACCAGTTTACCTTTCATGTCACCGTGCCGCGAGTGCTCGTCTGTTTTGCCTTTGCCTTTCTGACCACTTTTATTGTGCGCTTTGCACTAGGTCAGTATCGCGATCTGTGGTTTCGCCGCTCTCCCCGCAAAAGCTTTGTGACCATCCGCTCCGATCTCTCCATGCATATGGCCTTAGGCTACCCGATCTGTCTGCAGGGCTATATCGTGACTGCCCTTTTGCTGCTGGCTATTTTCATTGAATGCTTCATTATTCTGATTGCCTAGGCATTCAGCCAGAGTTATGAGATTCACTGCTCTGGCTGAATAACTACCTGCCCGCCTCAGAATTTACCCAAGTTTTTTTCAGAAATACGCTTGAGTTCTCTGCTAAGGCAGAAGTGCTTTATGGTAGAATTAGCGCCATGTTGAATATTCAAGTGAGCAGACGGAAAAATACCGAGGATTTTGTGGCAGTTGAAACCCTGCCCAACAATCTTCCCTTTACCATGCGCCAGTTTCTGGTCATCATCTCCGTTACTGTCTTCTCACTGATTTTTGCTCTGCCTATCTTCTCCCCCCTCTCCAATCAGGAAAATGAAGAGGAAGAGGAGCAGGCCACTTCCCTATACGCACTGCTAGGTACCCCTCAGGTCAGACCAGCGGCCATAAATGAAAAACAGATGGGTGAACAGTATCTAGCAGCCAAAGAGCCTGAAGTTGTCACCACGCAGGAGATCACTGAAGAAAACTTTGATGACAACATCGCCCTGCCGCGCGACTTTTTCATCGTACAGAATGCTCCGGGCAAACTGCCTGAGAGTACCGTGCCGGATCAAGAGGTCCCGGTGCTGTTAAAGGACAAGGATGCCGAACTTGAAATCAGCCTGACAGAAGCCCCGGGGCTCACCAAGGAACAGCTGCAGGAAACCGCGATAAGTCAGGTGCATGAACTTACGGAGCTGGCAAGCAGGCTAGAACCTAAGACTAAAGCTCCGGTAAGTCAGCTCCTGCCGAAATTTGAAGCTGACTCTAAGACACAGGAAGCAGAATCTCTGCGCACTCCTGAGCCTCAGATCACCGAGACAGCCGCCGCGGCAGAGAAGATCAAGCCGCAGCTGCCTATCATCCCGCGTCCTAAGGGGACCTGGTATGCACTTGAAGTCAAGAAAGGCCAGTCTCTTTCTGAGATCTTCAATGAACTGAGTCTGCCGCCTGCCACCTTAAGACGACTCAAGAAGGTGGCCAAGGGTCGTGAGCTTGCCTTAAAGCAGGGTGATGAGCTGCATCTGCTTGTAGATGAGCACAACATACTCATGGAGCTGGTCAAGCCGCAGCCGCAGGACAAGCAGGTCCGCTTTACCCGCATGTCAGGCAAAAATGACTTTACCGTGGTGCATGAGAAGCTCAATGCCCATGTTGCGGATCCTCAGGAGATCTCAGGCTTTCTCAATGCCTATAACATGCCTTCAGCGCTTAAGGCTGCGCAGAGAAGTGCCAAGGAAGAGGCACTTAAGGCTTCACAGCCGACTCAGTCATCACAGCAGGATCGCGAGGAAGCTTTCAATCTGGCCTATATCAACCGTCCTCAGCTGCTCATCGGCACCATTGAACAGGGCGAGAATTTCAAAAAAGCGGCCAAACGGCTGGGACTGGATGACATCGCCATCACAGAGATTCAGCATGCGGTGCTCACCAAGGTCAATCTCTCGAGGCTGCGTGCCCATGATACGCTGCGCGTGCTGTTCTCAGGCCGCGGTGCCACCTCTCATGTGGAGGCGCTGGAGATTGACTCGCAGATCTACGGCAAGGTTACCGTCTACAAGCATCCGCAGAATAACAATTTCTATGCCGAGAATGAGTTCCATCCGACCAGCGGAGTGTTCAGACGCTTCCCGATCACAGGCCAGATCAAGATCAGCTCCCCGTTCAATCCGCGCCGCGTACACCCTATTCTGCATCAGGTCGCACCGCATAACGGCGTCGACTTCAAGGTACCTATCGGCACCCCGATCTACTCTCCTGCCGACGGAGTCGTAACCTTTGCCGGTTACGTCAGAGGCGGCGGCTATACCGTGATCATCAAGCATTTTAATGATTACGCTACCGTCTATATGCATCTGTCTAAATTTGACGTGAAGAACGGACAGAAGATCAAGGCCGGTCAGATCATTGCCAAGTCCGGCAACACAGGACGCTCTACAGGACCGCATCTGCATTACGAAATTCGCATCAATGATCATCCTGTTGATCCGCTCAAGGTCGATCTGCCCAACAATCGGACGCCGAAGCTGGCACAGGCTGAAAAGATTGCCTTTGACAACAATGTACGCAGCTTAAAAGCCCAGTTATACAAGAAATAGATCTGAGAGAAGGACACAAGCCTTGGAACTTACCTCCTTTAAAAACGAATCGATTACTCTGACCAAATGGCTTATCGCCATTCCCAGCGTCACAGACAGCAGCGGCGAGAACATTATTATCAACGCGGTACATGACGGCATCAAGGAATTCAACTATTTTCGCCGCAAACCCCATGATCTGCGCTTTATCGAGCACAAGGACGGCAAGAATCACTCCATCCTGGCTTTGGTGCGCACGCCTAAGCCTAAGGTCAAGGACACGCTCATCCTGCTGTGCAATACCGACACCTCCAATAATGATACCTACGGGATGTTAAAGTCGCTGGCCTTCAAAAGCGATGAGCTCAAGGAAAAACTCAAGGTCACCATCACCGAGCGCAATGCCCGTAATGATCTTTTTGATGAGGAAACCCTCTATGGGCTCGGCTCCTATGAATGCAAGTTTGCCACCGGTGCTCTGATCGTCTTTTTAAAGGATATGTCAGACAAGCTTGAAAATCTGCCGATTAATCTGCTCTTTGTCTGTACCTCCAATACCATAGGACGCCATCAGGGGATCAGGGAGTGCCTGGAGCCGATGCATGATCTGTTAAGACAGAATGATCTCGAGTACCGTCTGGCGGTCAACTTTGCACCCAAGCCCTATGGCTATAACCTCGATAACCTGCCGCTCTATTCAGCAAACTTTGGCGTAACCGAGGTGTGCTTTTATATCCTCGGTCAGGGCTCGGATAATCAGACCCCTTTTGCCGGCTTCTCCCCAACGCTCATCGCCGCCAAGCTGATTCAGAAGCTCGAATTAAACCCGAACTTTACCAAAACACTCTCCAAAAAGCCTTTGATCCCCATGGTGCAGTATCTGAACTGCTACGGCAACCGCTCGCGCAATTCTCCTGATGCCGTGCAGATCGGGATCTCCATGCCTTTTGTCAACCTGAATTTCTCCGACCTGCTCGAGGAGCTCAAGCAGGCTGCGGTCAAGGCGCTGGAGGAGGCTTCCATCAATACCGATGATCGTTATTCCACCTTCAAACAGCTGCTTGAAGAGCATTATGATCCTACCTATCAGGACGCTGAAGTGCTCTCCTATTCTGACCTGTTCTACCGGGCCAGACGTCATTACCGCGGCAATCTCGAGTCCGCCATAGAGGGACTTTTGCAGAAATGTCACAAGGACGGCTATGATCAGATTAAAACCGCCAAGATTGTCATCGAGCGCCTCAACGATCTGTCGCATCTGCCCAGACCTTCTATTGTGGTCTACTTCAGCAACAACTTTATTCCGCAGCAGCGTCTGACGCAGGCCAACAGCTATGACCGGGAGCTGTTCATCAAGCTCGACAAGGCGCTGACTTTCTATAATAACCGCCATGACAAGAAAATCTGCATGGCCGATGAATACGGGCCGTCCGACTGCTGCTTTATCCGCCCGATCGGCATTGATCAGGCTGTCAAGGTGCTCGATCAGGAGTCACCGCTGCCTTTGAACACCTTCTACAACCTCAATGCTCCGGCCATCACGCTCTGCCTTGACGGCAAGGATCTCTACAAGACCACCGAGCACATTCCGCTGAGCAATTTTGAGGTTATTCCAAGCTTTATGCAGGCGCTGTTTAAAATGTTCGGCACTGAGGATGAAGAGCTGCAGAAGGAGATCAGTGAGCAGGAAGCTGAATATCAGGCCGTCACTGATGACAACAGTGCCTCTGAAAAGGAAGCTCCGCTGACCAGCATGCCTTCAGGCGCGCAGGCCACCCTGCTGCCTGGCACTGAAGATGCGTCTGAGACTCCCTCAGGATCAGCTCTGTCCAAGACAGAATCTGACAGGCAGCCTGACACTCAGGAGAGCATAGGCGCTAAGAGCGAAGAGCTGCACGATAAGCCCAAGGAGCAGTAATCAGACAAAAAAAATCTCAAACCCGCGGTTTGAGATTTTTTTTACAGGCTAAGCCTTAAGCCTTCTTGTACTGTGAGAGTACCTTGCCTAAAACTTCATAAAGCTGAGCAGCGCTCTTGACCGACATAGCCAGTCTTGCCTGAGGCTGAACATTGATCAGCGCACCCTTGCCGTCAGCAGCCGGCTGACTGATGCAGGCAGTGATGAAAAGCTCATCCGCGGTGTTCTGAGTATAGAAGGCATTGGCATATACGACAGCGATATTCTGAGCCGACTGCATGACCAGACGGGTCTGTTGCTCAGTAGTAGTTGCGGCAGCGGCAGTAGCCTTGGTTTTGTCAGTTGCTTTAGCAGTAGTGCT
The DNA here is from genome assembly GCA_024693025.1 of Succinivibrio sp. Lineage (GTDB taxonomy): Bacteria > Pseudomonadota > Gammaproteobacteria > Enterobacterales > Succinivibrionaceae > Succinivibrio. Next base: position 23,497 of record JAILLS010000083.1, read on the forward strand.
TTTCTTCTTTTCAGCCATTTTTATCCTCTTGCAATGTAACAGGTAATCATACTTAAAGAGCTCTAAAGTTATCCTGACGTAAAGCTCACTGCTCTGCGTCACCGAGACTCACAGCTATTGTACGCTAAAATGGTGCAGAGGGCAAAACAGTTCAGGATTTTTAAGCCGACTGCAGCTTAGCCACCAGAATCATCGACAGAATCACCTCACAGGCGGTACGATCAAGCTTCATATAGGAGCCTATCAGCGTATCATCCTTAAGCTGCATCAGGTTGAGCAGCCTGCTGATATCCCGCCCGTCTCCCTTAAAATCTTCATAGCAGCAGGGCAGGTTTAAAGACCTGAACATATCGCGCAGCCGTCTGATCCCCTCGCGCGCCGTCTGTTCAGGGGCAGCATAGTTAAAAGGAACAAAGAAGGTGCGGGCGGCAAACTGAGCTACGCGCATCACATTCTTGTTTAAAGCATACTCAAGCCACACCGGCAGCACCAGCGCCAGGCCCTGAGCATGCGTGCAGCCATAGAGGGACTGCAGCGCATCGGTAAAGCGCTCCAGAGCCAGATCCACCTGACGGTCCTGACTGATCTCACCATGCGCCAGCACTCCTGCCCACATCAGATTGGACAGCGATTCATAATTCAAGGGATCCTCCTGAAGCCTTTTCTGCACGGAGTGGACGGTCACCAGAATGCCCTCACACACGCGATCGGTCAGCTCTACGCCATGGGTATTGGTAAAGTAGGACTCCACCACGCTGCCGATGATATTGGCACAGACCTCACCCAGTCTCTCCGGAAACTCCAGAATCAGCTCGGGATTTAAAATGGCAAAGCGCGGACTTAAACAGTCGCTCTGCATATGATAGACCGTATAGGTGCCGTCGGCCTGCTGCTCGACTACGCTCATGCTGCTGGACTGCTCGTAGCCGCTGCCAGGCACGGTGGAGATCACGCCTAGAGGCAGCGCATTCTGAGGGACAACCTGCTCGCGAAAGAGCTGAAAGACATCGCCTAAAAAGCGTGCTCCTGACGCGACCGCCTTGGCAAAATTCACCACATGCTCATCGCCTATGGCCAGCACAAAATCAATGTCCCTATCTTCACAGATCCGCTCGACCTTGGCGATTTTGTCCAGAAACGGCAGGCTGTGCTCCAGCTCGATTTCATAAAAATCCAGCGACTCATGACCAAGCGAGCGTCTGACCGTATCGATAAGTCCGCTCTGCACACACTCACGCGTGTAGAAGACCAGCACCTTAAGCCCGCCGACCGCTTTAATCTGCGCGCCGACGTGCGTCTCCTGATCAAGACCAAAATAAAAAGCCGTACCCCGACGGGTGAAAAAATTATCCATAAAAACCTCAGGTTGTATGGATATTTTAGCTGAAAGAGCGCAATAAACCAAACGTCAGATCAGGTGCTGAGCACTTAAACTCTAAAAATTTATGTTAGCTAACCATCATTTCCTGTGCCTGCCGCAATCAATTGAGCACATACCCACCTATAATGCAAGAAGACAAACACACAAGGAGACATCATGGCCAAAAAAACTGTACTCATTACCGGAGCAACCTCAGGCATCGGAGAAGCCTGCGCCTTTAAATTCGCCGCCGGCGGCTATCAGGTGATTGTCACCGGCCGCAGCAGCGAGAAGCTCAGCTTTTTAAAGGAGACTCTGCAGACTAACTACCAGGCTACTGTCGAAATTCTCGAGTTTGATGTACGTGACCGTGAAGCCTGCCGCAATGCCCTGCTGTCTCTGCCTAAGAAGATGCAGAAGATCGATGTGCTGATCAACAATGCAGGTCTTGCCCTGGGGCTTGAGCCGGAATATGAAGGCAATGTCATCGACTGGGATGTGATGATTGACACCAATATCAAGGGGCTGCTCAATCTGACCCGCATGGTGGTGCCGGATATGGTCAGCCGCAATGAGGGACATATCATCAATATCGGCTCTGTCGCAGGCGATGCCGCCTATGCAGGAGGCAATGTCTACTGTGCGACCAAGGCAGCTGTCAAGGCGCTCAGCGACGGTCTGAGAATCGATCTGGCCGCCACTCAGGTGAGAGTCACGAATCTTAAGCCGGGCCTGGTCGAAACCAATTTCTCCAACACCCGCTTCCATGGTGATACCAAACGGGCTGATGCGGTCTATCAGGGCATCAAGCCTCTGACCGGCGAGGATATTGCGGATGTCGCATTCTATGCAGCCTCAGCTCCTGCGCATGTGCAGATTGCCGAGGTCCTGATCCTGGCCACCCATCAGGCTACGGGCTCCGTGGTCCATCGCGACACGGGCAAGCAGGCAGATGCTAAGAAGGTCAAGAGCAAGAGCGCCAAAGCGAGCAAAGAGACCAAGAAAAAAAGCAAAAAAGCCAAATAAAGCAACAGGATCTGCAGCAGAGACTGCAGATCTTCTGCCTGTCCGTTGCCGCCCTCTACCTTCAGGAAAAACCTCACAATTTATTTTTACAAAATCCCTAAACAAAACGAGTATTTTTGTGTATCATGCGTCGCAATATTTCAACTAATCACTCGTCGATTGCTAGCTTGCTTCAAGCTACTGTTTAGGAGATAGTAAAGCGTGACCGAGAATACCGAGAATACCAAGCAGCCCCTGCCGCAGAAGCAGCAGCACCGTCCTGGTGAGCTGCCGGGCTGGAAAGCTTCCCCTGTATCCCAGAATAAAAAACCGATTCTGCAGATAAAAGGTTTAACCAAGCAGTTTGGAAATTTCAATGCCGTAGATAAGGTGGATCTGACTGTCTATGAAGGTGAGATTTTCGCGCTGCTCGGTTCTTCAGGCTGCGGCAAATCCACCCTGCTGCGTATGCTGGCAGGCTTTGAGCAGCCTACCTACGGCAAGATTATTCTCGATGGTGAGGACATCGTCGATGATCCTCCCTACAGACGCAACATCAATATGATGTTCCAGTCCTATGCGCTGTTCCCATATATGACCGTCAAGCAGAATATCGCCTTTGGTCTGAAGCAGGAGCATATGCCTAAGGCTCAGATCGAAGAGCGCGTGCAGAAAATGCTCAAGCTCGTGCATATGGAAAACTATGTGGATCGCAAGCCGCATCAGCTCTCAGGCGGTCAGCGTCAGCGCGTGGCTCTGGCCCGCTCTCTGGCCAAGGAACCGCGCCTGCTGCTGCTCGACGAGCCGATGGGTGCCCTCGATAAGAAGCTGCGCGAGCAGATGCGCCTGGAGCTTGTCGATATCATCAACTCCGTAGGTGTGACCTGTCTGATGGTGACCCATGATCAGGAAGAGGCCATGACCATGGCCGATCGCATCGCCATTATGGATCGCGGCGAGTTTGTGCAGGTCGGCGGTCCGCGCGAGATCTACGAAAACCCGAACTGCCGCTTCTCGGCAGAGTTTATCGGCTCAGTCAATCTGTTTGACTGCACCCTGGTCTCCTCCAACACCACGCAGTCCATCATCAAGGCCAGCGACTTCCATCATCCTATCGAGCTCTCGCACGATCTGGATCTTGCTGACGGCATGCCGCTCTCCATTGCGATAAGACCTGAGAAGATCTATATCTCCAAGGAGCGTCCTGCTGAGGAAACCAACTGGTGCGAAGGTGATGTGGAGAATATCGCCTATCTCGGAGATATTTCCATCTACTACGTCAAGCTTACCGATGGACGCATCGTGTCATCGACCCTGCCGAATGTCGACCGTTTCAAAACCGGTCTGCCGACCTGGGAAGATCACGTGTATTTAAGCTGGGATCCAGAATCCTGCATTGCCCTAACCATTTAATGCCGGAGTTCATATGCCTACAGGTATAAGCGGGATCACTCCCACCCTGATCCGTCAGAAGATTAAGCAGCGCCGCCGCCGTAAAGCGGAGATCAGAAATATGGTCCATCAGGAAAACGGGATCCGCCAGTATGCGGTCATTTTCCTGCCTTATCTGTGGATGCTGCTGTTCTTCCTTCTGCCGTTCCTGATTATCTTCAAGATATCTTTTTCGGTCACCGAGATTGCCATCCCTCCCTATTCGCCGCTGGTATCCTTCGTCGATGGAGCGATGCAGATCCTCCTGCACCTTGAGAACTATACCAATATCTTTACCGATGAGGACGGCACCTATCTGCGCTCCTACTTAAAATCCGTGCAGGTAGCCTCCTTCTCCACGCTGTTCTGCCTGATCATCGGCTATCCCATCGCCTGGGCGCTGGCCACCTGCAAGAACACCACCCGCAACGTCATGTTCATGCTGATCATCATGCCGAGCTGGACCTCCTTTGTGGTCAGAATCTATGCCTGGATGACCATCATGAAAAAGGACGGTCTGATCAACGACATCCTCATGGCCCTGGGGATTATTGACGAACCGCTGCATATGCTGCAGACCGATTTTGCCGTCTATGTCGGCATCGTCTACTGCTATCTGCCCTATATGGTGCTGCCGCTGTTTGCCGCCCTGATGAAGGTTGACTATACCCTGATTGAAGCGGCCTATGATCTGGGCTGCCGTCCGATCAAGACCTTCTTCAACTCGCTCATCCCGCAGACCAAGAGCGGTATTGTGGCCGGCTCCATGCTGGTCTTTATCCCGGCTCTGGGTGAGTACGTGATCCCGGAACTGCTCGGCGGTAAGGATTCAATCCTGATCGGCCGTATTCTGTGGCAGGAGTTCTTCAACAACCGCGACTGGCCTTTAGCCTCAGCCGTAGCCATCACCATGCTGGCTATTCTGGCCATCCCAATCGTCTGGTTCTTCAACGCACAGCGTAAAAGCAGGGAGCGTGTCTAATGGTTAATTTAACTAAGGAACAGAAAAGCGGCATTGCCAAATTCGTAATCCTCACGGCCGCCCTGATCTTTCTCTATCTGCCGATAGCCACTCTGATCGTCTACTCCTTCAATGAGTCGAAGATGGTGACCGTCTGGACGGAGTTTTCCTTCAAATGGTATAACGCTCTGTTCCACAATACGGCCATTATCAAGGCAGTTCTGCTCTCCCTGTCCATTGCCGTGTGTTCAGCGGCTGCCTCCGTGGTTATCGGCACGCTGGCTGCCCTGGTGATGGTGAGAATTCACTATTTTAAGGGTGAATCTGCCTTTGTGCTGTTTATGACCGCTCCAATGGTGCTGCCTGAGGTGATCACAGGTCTGGCGCTCCTGCTGCTGTTCGTCACCCTGGGAGATTTTATTCCCTGGTTTGCAGACCGCGGCATGTTCGCCATCTGGGTCGCGCATGTCACCTTCTGCTCCGCCTATGCCACCGTGGTGGTGCGCTCCAGACTCGTCGAGCTGGATATCTCGGTAGAAGAGGCGGCCAAAGATCTCGGCGCCACCCCGTTCAAGGTTTTCTTTGCCGTGGTGCTGCCTTCGATTATGCCGGCGGAGGTTTCAGCCTTCCTGCTCTCCTTCACCATGTCCATGGACGATCTCGTGATCACCAGCTTTGTCGCTGGCCCTGAAAGCACCACGCTGCCGATGATCATCTTCTCAAGCGTGCGCCGTGGTCTGAGTCCGGAAATCAACGCGCTGGCGACCATCATTATCCTGGTTGCCGCCACCTGTACCTTCTTTGCGTGGCTGCAGGTGGTACAGAAGCAGAAACGCCTGGCTCAGGACGCTGCTGCCGCAGCTCAGGCAGCCAAGGAAGAGCGTCAGGCGCTGCTGCAGCGTTAAGCCTCATCACCAAAAAATCCCGTTAAGCTTAAGCCTGACGGGATTTTTTTAACTTATTCTCAAGATTCCACAGCTTTGAGCTCAGGCCCGACCTTAGGCATAAGGCAGGACCTTGGGTGAACTGTCTGGGCAGACACAAGGCGCTAAAGAACCATTAATTTAGTCTATTGATTAGGTGTATTTTTTTGAGGAGTCTTATAGATATAATAAGGCAGCTGAATATCATTATCGCGGACCACCGCTCGATTCTCATCAATAAACCTGTTCAGATCACGCTGTCCCTGAGCGAGACTCACGCAAACCCTGGCAATGGTTTCCGCATCCTGTACGACCGTATTTTCCATATAGCCTTCAGCAATCTGAATTTTGGCATCGGACAGACCGTCCACGCCAAAGATGACCGGCCAGCCCTTTTGACGCGGATTCAGATCTCCATAGTCGACCAGCACTGAGATGGCCGCCAGCGCCATATCGTCATTCTCTGCAACTATTGCCTCGATATCCGAAAGGATCCCGGTATCAAAGATAGCCGCCAGCTGATCCATCGTATATTCATAGTTGAAATTACCCTTAACCTCTCTGATCACCTTATAGTTGATATTGCGGTTTTTAAGCATATTGAATAAGCCGGTGGTACGGTTTCTGGTATCACGATGCCCCTCCACGCCGGTGATCAGCAGCAGATCCAGAACTCCATTGCGGTTCTGATCCCAGTCAGGATAAGAGCGGCGCACATACTGATACACGCTCTCGCCTAACATCAGACCGCCTTCAATACTGTTGCTGCGTACAAACCAGCAGTCAGAATACAGATTGATCTTGTCAGAGGTTGGCTTGCGCATGACGAAAATCAGCGGCAGATTCAGGCTGATAAGTTCGCTGGCAAATAAATCATCATGTTCGCGATCGGAGACATGGATGATAATCGGTACATTAGGCCTGGCATTCTCTTTAATGATTTTAAGCTGTTTTTCAAGAGAGCCCGCGAGCTCGTAATTTTCCACCTGCATCCCTGCTTCTTTGGCCTGCCTGATGATCTGTGTTCTGACATTGTTGATGATCGTCATGGGGGTCTTGCCGAAATACACCTGCACGGACTTGGTTTTATGATAGACAGGATCGTCATCCTCGCTCAGTGCAGCCTGCAGCGGCAACAGCCAGAGCGCGGCAGACAGCAGCACCAAGCACTTATGTAACAGCGACATCCCCAATTCAAGGCTCTCCTGTGTCAACTACCAGTCTTTGCCAACCTTAAGCTTCACTATCCTGCGGCAGCAGCAGATTAAGCAGCACTGCAACCATCGACGCAAGGCCGATGCCGGTAAACATAAAGTCTCCATATCCGATGGCCGCACCGCCTATGCCCATGGTCAGGGTGACTGAAACAATGATAAGATTGCGCGTCTTGTGCAGATCCACCTCATGCTGGATCATGCTCTGAATACCCACCGCAGCAATACTGCCAAAGAGCAGCAGCATAATGCCGCCTAACACTGCCGACGGGATGCTCTGCAGCACCGCACTGAGCTTACCTAAAACCGAAAATACCAGCGCTGTTACTGCGGCAATCCGGATCACCTGAGGATTGCTGACCCTCGTGATCTGGATGGCACCGGTCACCTCACTATAGGTAGTAACCGGAGGCCCGCCCAGCAGAGAGGCCACGAGACAGGCCAGCCCGTCACCGAACATGGTGCGGTGCAGACCAGGGTCGGTCACAAAATCACGCTTGGCCACCGCACTGATCACGTACACGTCACCAATATGCTCAATGACCGGAGCAATTGCCACAGGAATCATAAAGACAAACGGTTCCCAGGAAAAATCCGGCAGATGAAAATCTGAAATTGAATGAGGCAGAGAGAACCAGGCCGCCGCCCTGATCGGTTCAAAATCCACCACTCCCATATAGATAGCCGCCAGGTAACCTGTAGTGATCCCGCAGATCACCGGTACTAACTGCAGCAGTCCCCTGCAGAAGGTGAGCACAATGATGGCGGTCGCAAGTGCAATCAGAGCCAGAGGCCAGTTCGTTTTGGCCATGTCCACCCCAGCCCCGCTCAGTGACAGACCGATCAGGATAATGATCGGTCCTATCACCACCGGCGGGAAGAAGCGGTTAAGAATACGCCGTCCCTGCCACAGGATCAGACCTGACATGAGGAAGTAAACCAGAGCAACCCCCGCAATGCCGGCTAAAGTGGCTGACATACCCCACTGCTTGTTGGCAGCAATGATTGGTGCAATAAAGGCAAAGCTTGAGCCCAAAAAAATTGGTACTTTCCCTCCTGTGACAAAATGGAAGAGTAAAGTACCAAGTCCTGCGGTAAAAAGTGCTGTTGCCGGATCAAGTCCCACAAGCAGAGGGACTAATACCGTCGAGCCGAAGGCTACAAACAGAAACTGCACACCGATAATGGTTTTTCGCGAAGCGGTAAGTTGATTTGGATCCATAACTAGAAGCTCTCAAAACTGCATACATACAGGATCTATTTTACTCTGATCTGACTAAAACCTCTATCTAATTTAAAGTCAGAAGGTTCAGACCGCGTCTTTTCAGTGCGCCTGAGCTCTGAACAGAGTCCTTAATTCCTCATATAGCTCTCTGTTGCTGATATTGGCGGTGAGCTGACAGTCATACTCGTCAATACGCAGGACAAGTTGACTCTCATCAGGCATAGCAGCAAAAACATTACCTAAAAGGCTCTTCGGCTCTTCATTATCATTAAAGCCGGTAATCTTATTTGCCTTAGCAAATTTTAGGATTTCGTTACAAAAATCGCTTTTAAAATCATCTAAATCAGTGACAGACAACTTTAGAAAACTTAACTGAAGAACTGGATATTGATCCTGCTCCCATCTGTCATAAATCCATGTTCCTTTGACATAAGGATCAACTCCTTGGCCACAAAGAGTACCTATAGTCTTCAGAGTAAGCGATTTTCCAAAGCGACGCGGACGTGAAAAGCAAAGCCTTTTATAATTTTTGGTAAGATTGTAAATATATTATGTCTTATCGACATAACTAAAATTACTCTCTAAAAAATCTTCAATATTTTCTGACTGGACAATTAGTTTCATAATCACGTCCGACGACCTAATTCTTGAGAAAAATCATAGCATTGCAGCTTATGTCATCAGATTGGTTATAGTGATTTTTAGGATTTTATGACCCAGCGCAAAGCCTGAAACATTCAAACCTGAATCTGCCTGTCAGGGCGCTCGTATTAGAGCTGACGGACTTTTGGAGTTTGCCTGCTTTTAACGCTGCGGTCAGCTGCATTTCAGACCGGATTTATAGAGATCCCGACACTAGGACCTAAGTTCTGCAAATAAATAGTCTATGCCACCTATCCTAAGCGAATAAACACACTGTAGAGCAGGCAGAGCTCTTCAATGCAAGAATAGACTTACAGCTTAAGCTCCTGCTGAAGCTTTTGTACGGCCAGCAGATCTGCAGGCCTTTGCACACACGCGGAGGCTTGATAGCAGCAGCCAGCAGGACAAAAAAAAGGCTACTTAAATCAGTAGCCACAAGACAGAAATGCAAGCTGTGCTTTAACGCTGCTTAGGCGTAGGATTGATTCTAGCGCGCAGCTTTTTGCCGGTTTTAAAGGTGGTAACCCGACGCGCTGAAATCTCGACATCTACCCCGGTTTTAGGGTTTCGTCCAGGGCGGGAGTTTTTATTTTTCAATTCAAAATTACCAAAACCGGTAATCTTGACTTCTTCTCCTCGCTCTAACACCTGCACAATCGTCTCAAAGAAACTATCAACAAACTCTTTAGTCAACTCATGAGTCAGCTTGAGATTATTTTTAAGCTCTATACGATGATAAATATCTTCACGGGTTAAAGACATAAACACTATTCCTTAAGATCCTTAATAATATTCTTAACTTTTAATAAAGATGGTTTTAACATCTTTGTTAAGTTACAAAATGTGCGTTTTAGAAAAATTCACATGAAAAACTAAGGATGTGATAGTTATTATAATTAAATTTTTTGTATTTTGATCTAATTTTTTTTATATTTTAGTGCTAGGTTCAAAAAACGAGCCGACTAAATTTGTCGACTAACAATCTGATCTTTAAGACTGTTTTGAACCAATCCCTTGTGCTTAATATCTAAGTTCAGATATAAAAAGTCACATTTATCAAAATGATATTTAGATAAACACAAAAAAACTTTTTTCATGACTTAAGTAGAATTTTTTTGGTTAAAAAGTTAAAATTTTAGACTGATAACAAGCTTTTTGGGCTTGGCTGTTTCAACCTGATAAGGAGATTGTGAGTCTGACTGGACCCACAATGCATATTTAATGAAACTATTTTGTGGTAATGCCATTCCTGAATTGGCGCAACGCATAGCAGAGCATCTGTATATTCATCTCGGTGACGCTACAGTAGATACCTTCAGTGACGGAGAAATTCATGTGCAGCTCAATGAGTTTGTCCGCGGCTGCGATACCTTTATCATTCAGTCTACCTGTGCTCCGACCAACGATAATCTGATGGAGCTCATTGTCATGATCGATGCCATGCGCAGAGCCTCAGCCGGGCGTATTACCGCGGTAGTCCCCTATTTTGGCTACGCAAGACAGGATCGGCGTCTGCGCTCAGCCCGTGTGCCAATCAGTGCCAAAGTGGTAGCTGATATGCTCTCTACCGTGGGTGTGGACCGCGTGCTGACCGTAGATCTGCATGCCGAACAGATTCAGGGCTTCTTCGATGTGCCGGTGGACAACTGCTTCTCAAGCAATATCTTTGTCGAGGATATGCACAAACATGACCTCAACAACCCCTGCATCGTTTCTCCTGATATGGGTGGTGTGGTCAGAGCCAGAGCCTTTGCCAAGCTTCTTGACAATACCGATATTGCCATCATCGATAAGCGCCGTCCGCGTCCGAATGTCTCAGAGGTCATGCACCTCATCGGTGATGTCAAGGACAGAGACTGCATTATTGTCGACGATATCATTGATACGGGCGGGACACTCTGCAAGGCAGCAGCAGCGCTGAAGGAGCGCGGAGCCAAGCGCGTTTATGCCTATGGCACCCATGCGGTGTTATCCGGTTCTGCCTACGAGAATATCGCTAATTCAGAGATCGATGAACTGGTTGTCTCCGATTCAATTCCTGCTTCAGAAAAATTCCTCAAGCTCGACAAATTCAGAGTGCTCTCCTTAGCTCCGATGCTGGCTGAAGCCATTCGCCGCATCAGCAATGAAGAGTCGATTTCCTCAATGTTTATCGAGTAGAGCTGAACTTTTCAGGGCCCTGCCTGCAGGTGGGAGCATCAGAGATAATACAGCACGACCGCTGTAAACATTCCCAGCGTGATGAGCATCTTCTTTTTGAAGGTGCTCTCATCTTTTATGTACCGGCGATAAAACACATAAGCTATGATCACGCCGATGACACTGCGCAGAGTCTGAATGATATTGCCTTCCACCACGCCATTGACATGAAAGGTCACCACAAAGGCCAGCGTACAGACCAGCCAGGTGATGCCGACCCATTTGGCATGATAGGCACCCATCAGCGGCACTTTGCACAGCGGCATCAGCGGCAGAGCAATCAGACCGCAGACCACATATTCACAGACTGAGCAGATAGCCACCACGGTCAGAGTCTCACCTGGCACCGCATAGGTCAGCGCGGTCATGGACAAATCAGAGATACTGAAGCAGACACAGACTAATGCCAGCACCAGCAGAATAGTCGGCTTGACGCGTCCTGAGAGCGAAGAGAAATAAAATCCCAGCGCAATAATCGCGAAAATAGCCGTATACTGCAGAGGCGTAAACTCCTTATCGAAAAACAGAAAGGCAATCAGCGCCAGGATCGGAGTTTTAATGGTCATCAGCGGTGAGACAATGGAGGCATCCTGCCGGTCAAACACCAAAATCATGATGTACTGAGCCACCAGATAAGAGCTGACATTGCACAACAAAAGAAGCGCTGTGTGCAGATTGAGATACTGCCAGGGCTGATAGTACAGAAAAGGTCCGATGCACAGCACGAACATGCAGATATGCACTGCAACAAGCTCTCTAATCCCATGCAGATTGTATTTTTCCTGACAGTCCTTAGAGAAGGTATAGTTCAGGGCCTGGCAGAAAGCCGCAAAAAAGCCGCAGCACAGCCCAAAGGTCTCAAGCGACATAGACACCTCAGAATTCCATCGCTGCCTGATTGTACTCTTTTTCAAAGATTTTGCCTGAAAACTTGTGAGATAAAAGGTTTTATTCCTGCCTGAAGTCATTTATGATAGAAGAAATTTTTATCTCGGAGACAAGTATGGAAAATCAAGAATTTACCTCCCCTTCAAGCACCCTGTCCCTGGTCAATGGCAAAGCCATCCCGGTCCTTGGCTTCGGCACCTGGCAGACTCCGGACGGAGACACGGCGATCTCCGCGGTACTGCAGGCCTTTAAATGCGGCTATCGCCATATCGATACGGCAGCCATCTATGGCAACGAATCCAGCATAGGCGTGGCGCTGCAGCGCGGCATGAACGAGCTTGGTCTCAAACGTGAGGAGCTGTTCGTCACCAGCAAGCTGTGGAACGCCATGCGCGGCTATGAAAAGACCAAGCAGGCCTTCTTCAAAACCCTGCAGGACTTAAAGCTTGACTATCTTGATCTCTATCTCATCCACTGGCCGGCTAACAGCAGGCAGTATCCAAATTTTGCCGAGATAAACCTGAGCACCTGGAAAGCCTTTGAAGAGCTCTACAAGGACGGCTATATCAAGGCCATAGGCGTCTCGAATTTCCTTGAAAAACATCTCTCTGCCCTCGTTGAAAGCGAGATCCCGCCGATGGTCAATCAGATTGAATTTCATCCTGGCTTCAGACAGGAGCAGGTGTGCTCATACTGCCGTAAGCATCAGATTCTAATCGAAGCCTGGGGCCCGTTAGGCACGGGCAGAATGCTGGACAATCCAAACCTTAAAGCCATTGCGGCCAATTATCAGAAATCTGTGGCACAGCTGTGTATCAGATGGTGTCTGCAGAATGGTACCGTGCCGCTGCCTAAATCCGTGAACGCAGAGCGCATCAGGGCCAATACCGAGATCTTTGATTTCACCATCAGTGCTCAGGATATGCAGACCATCAACGAGATGGCCTACTGCGGCGGCTCAGGTCATGATCCTGATCAGGTAGGCTTCTAGTTCTGCTCAGGCAGGAGCAGCCCAGACTCTGCTCCTGCCTGTGCTGCTAAGTTTTTTTTATTTGCGCCGTTAACTCTGCTGCAGGCGCTGTACCTGCAGTTTAATTTTCCAACACTCCTCAAGAGTGCAGATCACAAAATTTTTTCTAAAGTTCTCTCAAGTTTTTTCCGATAAACAAGTTAAGAGCTAGAGGAGTAACTGTATATGTTGGAAATTAACAGTGGTTTTAACGTTCAGACCCAGACTGAGGTGCGCAATCAGGAGCTGCATAATCAGCAGGTTTCAGAAGTCGGCAAGCTTGAAAACGATCCTCTGCGCAAGGATAACGAGACTCAGGTAGCGATCACCGGCACTGAAAAAAGTGAGACTGACGGTACAGAAAACCTTTATTCCCATCAGCGGCATCAGGCGCTGGCAGCCCTGCATGATCTGGCAGGCAAGCCGCAGGCCTCTGAAGATACCAAGCCTCAGGATCCGTCAGCTCAGAAGTCAGACAGCAGTGCAGAGGAGCAGAATCTGAGTGCTGCCAAGAAGGCTGAAGAAGAGGACACCACCAAGGATACCGGTGAGGAGAACGACAAGAAAGAAAACGGCGAGGTCATGACCGATGAGGAGCAGACCAAGGTCGATGAGCTCAAGGACCGCGACAAGGAGGTCAAAACTCATGAAGAGGCCCATATGACTGCTGCCGGAGGTCTGGCGACCGGTCCTTACTATGATTACGAAAAAGGGCCTGACGGCAAGAATTATGCGGTAGGAGGTCATGTCAACATCGATACCTCCGAAGAGGACAGCCCTGAGAAAACCATCCAGAAAATGGAAAAGGTCATCTCCTCAGCTAATGCTCCTGCTGAGCCCTCTTCACAGGATCGCAAGGTAGCGGCACAGGCCCGTCAGACCATCATGGAAGCCAGGCAGAAGATGGCTGAGGAGAAGAACTCAGAGACTGAAGACAAGACCGGTGATACAGAGTCTGGAACCGTGCAGGGTGCCGCTTCAGAGGATAAGTCCAAGCAGGACGATGCACCTAAAGTCGATAAACCTGATGCAGGCAGCAATTCTGCAAGTTTAAGTGAATAATTAAAGCGCCTCGTAAAGCCTAAAGCCAACGCTTTAGGCTTTTTTTTGACAGACAGTCAATTTAGGTGCAGGCAATGGAGTCTGCATCCTCTATCTACTGGTTGTGATAGAATAGCGCTGTTTTATCGTTACCTGATCCTAAGGAGCTATTCATGGAACCATATGCAGCAGGAGCACTTTCCATTGTGCCGCCAGTTATTGCCGTAACCTTAGCGCTGCTGACCAAAGAAGTTTTCTCATCCCTGCTCGTCGGTATCCTGTCAGGTACCTGTATTTACTGTCTCGGTTCAGGTTATGCAGGCAATATCCTGGTCGGTACCGCAGAAGTAGCCTTCAAGGAGATGGTGGTCAAATTTGATCTGAACATTGTGATGTTCTGCTCCCTGTTAGGTTCCCTTGTCTATGTAATCTCAATGGCAGGCGGCGCCAAGGCGTACGGACAGTGGGCCACCCACCGGATTAAAAGCCGCAGATCCGCCATGCTGTCAACCTCTTTTCTGGGCGCCTTTATCTTCATTGACGACTACTTCAACTGTCTGACGGTCGGTACCGTGATGCGTCCGATCACTGACACCTACAAGATTTCACGTGAAAAGCTGGCCTATATTATCGATGCGACCGCAGCTCCGATCTGCATTATTGCGCCAATTTCCTCCTGGGCGGCAGCTGTTGGCTCCAACCTCAAGGAAACCAAAGCCTTTGACAATGAAATGAGCGCCTTTATTGCCACGGTACCGTGGAATTTCTATGCCCTGCTCTCCATCACTCTGGTAGTGCTGCTCTCCCTGCTGCGCTTTGATTTCGGACCGATGTACAAGGCCGAACAGAAAGCTCTGCAGAGCGAAGCTGCTCCTGAGATAAGTCCTAAGACTGAGGATCAGCTCGAAGGCTCAGCCGACGGCACCATGTGGGATATGATCGTGCCGATCCTCGCCCTGATTGTGTTCTGCACGCTTTCCCTGCTCTATGTAGGCGGTTATTTCGGCCCTGATGAAGCCTATCACAGTATCGGAGCCGCTTTTGGCAATACTGACGCAGGTCCTGCCCTGGTGCTGGGCTCCTTCGGGGGACTGGTGGTGGCCTTTGTCCTGTTTGTCTCAAGAAAGCTGCTGAGCATCAAAGCCTTTATGGAAGGGGTTCTGCGCGGCATTCAGGCTATGGTGCCGGCCTGCCTCATCCTCACTCTGGCATGGACCATCTCAGGCGTGTGCCGCGATCTGCTGCAGACCCCTGAATTTATTTCCACGCTCGTCGGTGAAGACGGCGACAGCGCTCAGTCGATTCTGCCGGCCCTGATCTTTGCTGTAGCCGGTTTTCTCTCCTTCTCCACCGGAACTGCCTGGGGCACCTTCGGCATTCTGATCCCGATTGTGGTGACAGTAGCTCAGGCCATTGATCCGTTCTCGCAGGAACTGATTGTGATCTCCCTGTCCGCTACCCTGGCAGGCTCAGTCTTCGGTGATCACTGCTCACCGATCTCGGATACCACGATTCTTTCAGCTGCTGGCTCAGGCTGCGCCCACATTGAACATGTCTACACGCAGCTGCCTTACGCGATGCTGGTCGCTACCTGCACCTTCTTCGGCTATGTGGTCGCAGGCATCACCTATAATCTGTTCTTCAGTCTGGGTACTGCCCTACTGCTCCTGATAGGCTCCATAATCTTCCTCAATCTGAAGCGCAAGCATGCCGAACAGCTGGCTGAAGAAGACTGACGCTGAACTTTTATCAATAAAAACAGCGCAGAGTTCTGTTAAAACTCTGCGCTGTTTTATTAAGGTAA
This sequence comes from Succinivibrio sp., assembly GCA_024693025.1. Lineage (GTDB taxonomy): Bacteria > Pseudomonadota > Gammaproteobacteria > Enterobacterales > Succinivibrionaceae > Succinivibrio. The sequence goes on from JAILLS010000083.1 coordinate 39,199, forward strand.
CGGCTTACCACTCAGAAACTGTGCCAGATCAGCCTTATTCAGACAAGCCTGCTGACCGGCTCTGGGAATTTAACCTGCTTTTTAGTCAGAGGATTGGTGGTAAGCGGCTGCGGATCATCTAATGGCATAGCAATCTACAATGAACTGCACTGATCTTGCAGAATTCAGTCAGATCTGTCAGCACAAAGCGCCTGATATAAAGGCATGCAGCTTTTCCGACCATGTTTGCCGCAGAGCTAAACTTTAAAGGCAACAGTATAAAAAAACTCTGCCGGACTGTGCTGACAGAGCTTTTTGGCGGTAAACCCTTTAATAGGTACCGGTTTCAGTTAAACCCACCGGCTGAATATTGAAAAAGCTCAGCCAGTTTTCAAAGCGGACACGCATATGCCATTCAAGATATTTAGGATTTGGCCAGAAGCTCTTGTCTTCAGGCAGGCGCAGAGGCTTGCCGTCAAAGTTAAGATAGTAATCATCGCCCTGCTCTTTAAGACAGGAGGAAACCTTGATCACCACCTGCTTAGGGGTCTTGTAGTAGGCGGTAATATATCCTCTGGAGAACAGGCTGTGCAGATCAGAGCGCATCACAATCCCATTGTCGCTGGTATGAAAGTTTTCATCGAAGAAGGTTTTGATATGTGCCACCTCTAGCGCAGCATTCACCTTACAGCCTGAAATGGCACAGGTAAAGTCATAGGCCTTGAGGAGCCTGGCGTTAAAATTGGCAACCAGGCGCGCATTGTTGCGCTGCGCTGCCATCACATAGATGCCCGGCCAGTCATTTTCCGATCTGCCGTTCTGCAGCTGCGGGAAACGCCGCTCCTGAGCAATCTTGCACAGATACATGCCGATAGGATTATCAGTGTTCAGCTCTCCGCACAGCTTGGACTTAAAGCCTGCGGCAAATTCAGAAGGAATGAGCAGACAGTCTGCGCGTGAATAGATAAAGCAGCTGCTCACCACCACGGATGGGATGTTATCGGTCTTAATGTCCTGAGCCTTGAGGAATTCACTGAACTCATCAAGCGTACGCGCTCCGTTCTTCACGCCGTACAGCTGCCAGGCCTCTTTCTGCGTCAGCACCTGTCTGTCGAGCAGATAGCCGCCTCCGACCACATACATGTCACCGGAAATAGCCTGCAGCGTAAACAGCACAAGCTCACCCGGCTTGACCTTCTTGCTGATCTTCTCAAATTCAGCGGCCTGAGAATAGTTATACCAGATATTCAGGCGTGAAGAGCCTGTTGCAATATAGCTAGCCTTAACCATCTGATACCATTGATTGGTAACCCGAATAAACATCACATTCTGCGGTGAAAACTTGAGGGCCATAGCTCTTCTCCGTACCAAATATCTATCTAATTCTAAATTTTAACACACAAGCCTCATGCAAACTTTAGCTCCACTTCACAGGCCTGGTAAATTTAAGACAATTTTGCCGCAAAAGAGGTCATAGGTTCAGAAGCTGCGCCAAATCCTTCAGATCAGAGTATAATTTTCTCAGTTAAATCAGATCCGCTGCTTCAGGCTGCAGCAAAAAAAGTAAAGTTTGAGAGCTTGCTCAAGCTAACTTTTAGTACAGATTTAAAAATAGTGCCAAGAGATCAAAGAAATTTTCTCAGAAAAAATTATAATAACAGAATATAAGCCTGCAACCTCGAGAGACCCATGTACGAAAAGAAACTCAAATTCTGCATTGAATATGAAGATGACAGCCTAGTTAAAGCGCTAGAGCAGATCCCTCCGCTGCCAGAATTCAGCCATGAATTCAGAATCGGTCTCCTGCGGGCAGAGCTTGGCACAGCTGCTTTTGACGTCTATCTTATCGATCTGCACAATACTGAGCTTATCGAAGCTTTTAAAACCCATTCCAAGGCGCCTGCCAAGGTCATTCTGCTCTCAGACTCTGCGTCAGAAGTACCTGAAGAGTACTGGGAATTTGTTGATGATGTCTGGGTGGTAACCCCCAAACTTTATGAGGTAAGGCGCAAATTTGCCGCGCTGCAGCAGAACTATGCCGTACAGCGTCAGCGCGATCTCAATGCCAATATGATGCTCAGTGTCATCGATGCCTCCTCGGCCATGATCTGGTTTAAGGATGCCCGCGGGGCCCATATTGAAATCAACAAGAAGTTCTGTGATACCGTGGGCAAGCCACGTGATGTCATTCGCGGCAAGGGTCACTATTTTATCTGGGATATCTCTCCTGAAGATTACAGCAAGGGCGAATTCGTCTGCCAGGAAACCGATGTTGAGGTGATGGATAAAGGCGTCGCCGGAGTCTTTGACGAAAACGTACTGATCAAAGGCGGCATGCGCAAATTCAAAACCATCAAGGCGCCGCTGTTTGACGATGAACACAAGATCATGGGTACCGTCGGCATTGCCAGCGATATCACCGATGTGCTGAACCTGTCCATCGAGCTGCGCGCCATGCTCGATCGCTTCCCTTTCGGCGTAGTGCTCATCGATACCGATCAGGTCATCCGCAATGTCAATGACAAGCTCTGCAAGCTGCTCAACATCGATCGTGCCGATGCCATCGGACAGCAGGAAACCTTTATTAAGGCCCTGTTCTTCAACAAGGGCTGGCGCTTCCAGAACAGTACGCTCGATCTCAGCGCCCTCGAGGATCAGTCCGACGAATGGTACTATGAGAAAAACGGACAGAAGCAATGGATCACGGTAACCAATGAGGAGATGCTCGACGTCTTCTCCAAAAAGATCGGCAATATCATTCTGCTTGAAGATGTCACCAAGGAGCATCTGAATGCCGAGGCGCTCTTCCAGCAGGCCTCCACCGATCTGCTCACGGGGCTCTACAACCGCCGTTACTTCTATAAGAACGTCCCGATTCTGCGCCAGAAGAGCATGTCCGACAGCATTATCTTTATCGACTTAAACCGCTTTAAGATGCTCAATGACGAATATGGTCATGAGGCCGGCGATGCCGCCCTCAAAACCGTGGCTGAACTGATGCATGAGGAGTTTGCCGATCATAACGCCATCTCCATCCGTCAGGGCGGCGATGAGTTTGTGGTCTATCTGAGCGATCTGTCACTCGCAAAGCTTACCGAGCGGGCAGAACACTTCCAGCAGGCCATCAAGGATGAATTTGATGAATCGGAGCAGATGCGCACTCTGCAGGCCTCAGTAGGTGTAGCCTATACCGAAAACCACCTCATCAGTCTCGATGAGCTCGTCTCGGCGGCAGACAAGTCGATGTATGAATCCAAGCGCTCCGGCGGGAATATTGTCAAGGTTACAGTGCTGAAGAAATCCCGCAAGAATGCCTGAGCCTAGTCAAGATTCTGAGTTAGAGCCTTCCGCCAGCCCTGTCTGAGTCTGGCGCTGTCCAGCCCATAGGCCTCACAGAACAGATAGTCAGCAAGCAGCCTTTTCTGGGTTAGAAGTTCTGGGGAGATCCGCGCCTGCTGCGCAGCCAGCGTGAGCTTATGCTTAAGAGAGCGCAGCCGCTCCTGATAAGCTGAAGCATTCAGAAAGTAAGCGAGCGGTTTTCTGAGACTCTCATCTGCAGGCAGTCTGGCTGCCTCCTCCACCCACCGCAGCACCTCGCTGCCATGCTCCCGGATAGCCCCCCATTTCATATTGCAGCTGCCTAAAGCCTTAGGGGTACGCGGCGAGAATTCAGCGATCTTGGCCAGAGCGCAGCCGGTGATCACCCGGTTGACCGCCTCATCTATCTCACGCGCATACTCAAGGCGCTTTTTCACGATAAACTGCAGTCTAGTTAAGGCCGCCGCATTGAGTCTCGCGGTCTTGTCGACATAGAGATAGGCCTCGTCAGGCTCTAAGATGGTAAAGGCCTGCAGCTGCAGCTCTAAGGTCTCGGCCAGGGCAAACTGCAGCTGCTCAGGCGCACAGAGGCTTAAAAGCTTGTCATACAGCGGTTTCAGATATTTGACATCCAGTGCGGCATATTCAAGCTGTGCCGCGCTGAGCGGGCGCTCTGCCCAGTCCGAGCAGGTTTCGGTCTTGAGCAGCTCCAGCCCTAAAAAATGGCCCACTGCCTTAGAGAGTCCCATGCGATAGCCCAGATTGAGCATGGAGATCAGCACCTGCAGATCAAGACAGCGCGCCTTCAGCTGCTCGGTAAGACCAAGGCTGCGGGCCACATGCACGATGGTCTCAAAATCCTCAGAGCCTGAGTAGACCAGAAGCAGCGCCATGGTGTCATTGAGCGCCTGCAGAAGCTCAGTCAGATTCACCTGCAGGGGATCGACAAGATAAGAGCACTCTGCCACTTCAAGCTGCAGCAGACAGAGCTTTGGATAATAGGACACATCCCGGATAAACTCTGTATCAATGCCGATACAGGAGTCAGGAGTCAGAGCTCTTATCTGCACACACAGCTCTGCAAGCTGCTCCTGCCTGTCCACATAGGTAAAGGTACTCTGCTGCATTTAATCAGTTAACCGATGCTGTTTGAGATAGCGGCGCATCACCTTGCCTACCGGTGATTTAGGCAGACGCGGCACAAACTCAATAATCTTAGGGCGCTTGTAGCCGGTCAGATACTGCTTGCAGAAATCCAGGACATCCTGCTCAGTAAGCTGAGGATCCTTTTTGACGATAAAGAGCTTGATGGCTTCACCGGTCTGCTCTGAGCTGACACCGATGCAGGCACATTCCAGGATCTTGTTATTCTGCGAGACCACATCTTCAATTTCTGACGGATAGACATTAAAGCCTGAGACAATGATCATGTCCTTAATCCGGTCGATGATCTTCAGATATCCGCCCTCGCACCAGACGGCCACATCTCCGGTACGCAGCCACTTGCCGTCCATGACCTGCGAGCTTTCCTGATCTTTATTAAAATAGCCGAGCATGACCTGCGGCCCCTGAAATTCAAGCTCACCTGGGGTATTGAGATCCCAAATCTCCTGTCCCTGATTGTCGACAATGCGCGCCAGAGTATTAGGCAGCGGAATGCCTATCGAGCCGTTATAGACATGCGAGGTATGCGGATTCACGCAGGTGACCGGTGAACATTCGGTAAGACCGTAGCCCTCCAGAATATGTTTGCCGGTGGCCTGATAAAAACGTTCAGCAACTCCCGACTGAATCGCCGCTCCACCTCCGATGGCAAGCTTAAGCTGAGGCAGCGACTTAGGCGTGAGCAGACCATGGTTGAGCATGGTGTTGTACAGCGTATTCACGCCGGTCATCAGGGTAATGTCAGGATGTCTGCGGATAATCTTTGCGAGCATCTTCATTCTGCGCGGATCGAGCACCAGGATATTGGTGACCGCCAGACTGAAGGCCAGCATCAGATTCACGGTCATGGAAAAGACATGATAGATAGGCAGCGGCGTAAGGATCACCTCCCTGCCGTTCTGCAGCACCATGCCGTACATATGCGTCAGCTGCGCGACATTGGCAATGATATTGCCATGAGTCAGCATGGCCCCCTTAGGCTTGCCGGTGGTACCGCCTGTATACTGCAGAAAAGCCACATCATCGCTGTGCATCACCGGGGTATCGCAGGGCAGTTCCCGTCCTTCACGCAAAGCCTGCTTAAAGGGGATCACCCGGCTGTGGTCATAGGCACCGACCATCCGTTTGATGCTGCGCATGAAAAAGTTGATAAAGCTGCCCTTCAGCAGCCCCAGCATATCGCCAAGTCCGGTCACGATCAGGTGGTCAACCTCTGTATCACTCAGGATTTCCTGCAGATTGCGCGCGCACATTTCAAAGGCGATCACGGCCTTGGCGCCGCAGTCCTTAAGTACGCTCTGCATTTCACAGGCCGTATAGAGAGGATTGATATTGACTACGATGAGCCCGATTTTCAGGGCGGCAAACACGGCCACCGGATACTGCAGGATATTAGGCAGAATGATCGCCAGCTTATCCCCGCGCTTGAGCTTGCAGCGCTGCTGCAGAAAGGCCGCCAGATTGCCGACCTCAAAGGACAGCTGCTGATAGGTCAGCTTATGCTCAAAGCTGATGAACGCTGTCCGTCTCCGATGACTCTTACAGACACTGACAAACAGATGATTGATGCTGCGGAACGGCGCCACATCCACGAGCGGCTGCACATCCTCAGGATAACTCTGATACCACGGGGTCTGCGTGTTTGACATAGTTTTTCCTTAGCCGTTGGCCTTGGCAAAATCCTGCATAAAATCAACCAGCGCCTGCACGCCTTCAAGCGGCATGGCATTGTAGATGGAAGCCCGCATGCCGCCTAAGACCTTATGCCCTTTAAGTCCAATCAGACCATGCTCTTTGGCCTCAGAGAGGAACTTGTTGTTGAGCACGTCATTCTTAAGGGTGAAGACCACATTGACGCGGGAGCGATCCTTAGGATCGATGACCGAATTGTAGAAGCTGGTGCTGTCCAGATATTCATACAGCAGTCTGGCCTTCTGGATATTGCGTTTTTCAAGCGCTTCTACTCCGCCCAGATTCTTGATCCACTTGAACACCAGATAGGCCATATACCAGGAGAAGGTGCACGGGGTATTGAACAGCGAGTCATACTGATTCATCACCGTCCAGTCGAGGATGGATGGACAGTACTTGCGGCTGTGCCCGAGCAGATCCTCTCTGACAATGGCGATCACCAGGCCAGCCGGCGCCACGTTCTTCTGCACGCCGAAGACTATCGCGCCAAAGCGGGACACATCAATGCTGCGGGTCAGAATGTTGGAGGACATATCAGCCACCAGAGGAACCGAGCCTAAATCAGGCAGCTCAAAGAGCTCCAGGCCATTGACGGTTTCATTGAAGCAGACATAGGCATATTCAGACTGCGGGCTCAGGCGCATCTGCGCATAGTCCACACTGTAGATGCCGCGGGAGTTGCGCTGGGCACATTCATGCAGCACCGCATTGCCAAAGCGCTCGTGGCACTCCTTATAGGCCTGCCTCGACCAGTGACCGGTGACGAAATAGTCGCAGACTCCGTTCTCCGAGAGCAGATTAAGCGGCACGGCCGCAAACTGTCCCCTTCCGCCTGACTGCATAAAGAGCACCCGATAGTTATCCGGGATCTTCAAAAGTTCCCGCAGCAGCTGCTCTGAATTTTTGGCAATCTCATCAAATTCCTTGCTGCGATGCGAGGACTCGATAATGCCGATGCCGGTACCTGCATAATCACAGAACTCGGCCTGCGCCTGCTGCATTACCTCTGGAGGCAGCATGCAGGGGCCTGCCGTAAAATTCCAAACCTTACCCATAACACATCTCCTAACGGGCGCTACCTGCGCCCCAGCCAAAAAATTAGTGCGTATCTCCGTTGCTATCTTCCGTGCTGCTCACAGCCTCATCAGTCCCGCTGCTCTCTGCAGCTGCGGACTCTTCTGCTGCTGCGGCGGCATTACTGATGAACTCATTCTGCTGTCTGAGCTCCTCCTGCAGCGCCTGCTTTTCAGCAGCTCTGGCCTCGGCTGTCTTGCGGGAGTTAGCCACCACATCCTCGGAGATGGCCTGCACGCCAATCACGCTCTCATCCTCGTTAAGCCGCATCAGGATATTGCCTGTAGCGTTGCGGCTGTAGACTCCCACGGCATTGACCGGAGAGCGGATCAGGGTTCCCTTGTCGGTGATCAGCATATATTCTGAATTGTCATCCACTCTCACCGCGCCGACAATCTGTCCGCGCTTGTCGCTCTCCTTGAGCGCATAGATGCCGCTGGTAGCACGGTTGTGCATGGAAATCTCAAACAGATCCATGCGCTTGCCAAAGCCCTTATCGGTAACCAGCAGACACTGATGATTAGGATCGGTAGGAGCAATCACCAGCAGTGACACCACGGTGGCCCCGTCTCTGAGCCTGATGCCCTTGATGGTGCCTGAGCCGCGTCCGCTCGGTCTTACTCCGGAGCCGCTGTGACGTGAAATCCCCACATCCTCGCTGCTCTCATCCTCGCTCTCGACGCTTTCGGCACTCTCCAGCTCATTCTCGGCTGCGTCCTTGTCGCGGCCTGAATAGTATTCACAGAAGCGCAGGCAGCGGCCGTTGGAGCTGAACAGGAAGACATCATCATCGCCGCCTGAAATCTCCACGCCGATGAGTTCATCGCCTTCCTGCAGGTTCAGGACCTTCAGCGCGTTATTGTTGTTGCGGGCCACGAAGCTGTTGAGATCAGAGCATCTGATCTTCTTGACCCGTCCCTGCTTGGTAGCCATAAAGATATAGGTTTCATCATCAAATTCAGGGATCGGCAGCAGCGTCGTGATCCGCTCGTTCTCCTCGATCTTGAAGAGATTGTTGATGGAGCGGCCGCGCCAGGTGCGGTTATCGGAGGTCGGCAGATCATAGACAATGGTGACAAAGACCCGTCCCTGCGAGGTAAAGCACAGCAGACGGTCATGGGTATTGGTCACCACCACATTGGTGATGTAATCCTCATCCTTAAGCTTGGCTGCCGCCCTGCCATGTCCGCCGCGATGCTGACTCTCATAGGTGGCGATATCCTGATACTTCACATAACCCTGCGAGGACATGGTCACAATCACATCCTGTCTGGCAATCAGCTCCGCCTTGTCAAACTTGCCTAAATCCACGGTAAAGTCGGTACGGCGCTTATCGTTGTACTCGTTGCGCACCGCCAGCATTTCCTCGCGGATCACCTGCCGCATCCGCTCAGGCTTGTTGAGAATCTCCAGATAATTTCTGATATGCTCAAGCAGCTCCTTATAGTCATTGCGGATTTCATCCTGCGCCAGGTGAGTCAGGCGGGAGAGCTGCAGCGCCAGAATAGCGCGGGCCTGTTCTTCCGACAGGAAATACTGTCCGTCGTGAATACCGCGATCCTCAGGAATGCCCTGCGGCAGAGAAATATTAATGCCTTCCTCGGTGCGCTCAATAAGCGGCTCGATTTCGGCAGAGTCCCAGGGCTCGGCCATCAGCTTCTGTCTGGCATCCTCCTGATTCTGCGAGGAGGTGATGAGATCAATCACCCGCTGAATATTGGCCTTAGCGACCATCAGACCTTCATCAATATGAGCCTTGCGGCGATCCTGACGCAAAAGGAACACGGTTCTGCGGGTCACCACCTCACGGCGGAACTTCACGAATTCGACAAGAATATCCTTAAGCGGCAGCAGGCGCGGATGGTTATGCACCAGGGCGACCATATTGATGGCAAAGGAGGACTGCAGCAAGGTGCTCTGGAACAGATTATTGAGCACCGCCTCCGGATAGGCGTCCCGCTTGAGATCGATGGCGATGCGCACCGGATTGTCCTTATCGGAGAGATCATTGACCTCGGCAATGCCTTCAATCTTCTTTTCCCGTACTAGGGAGGCGATCTGCTTGACGATATCTATCTTGTGTACCACATACGGAATTTCATCCACATAGATGGTCTGACGTCCGGACTTATCCGTCTCGATATGGGTGCGTGAGCGGATCACGCAGCGTCCCTTGCCGGTGGCATAGGCCTGCCTGATGCCGTCATTGCCGACGATGATGCCGCCCGTAGGAAAATCAGGTCCCGGGATATACTTCATCAGCTCGTCAAGCTCAATCTGCGGATTATCGAGTACGGCCAGGGCTCCGTCGATCACCTCCATCAGATTATGCGGAGGAATGTTGGTCGCCATACCCACTGCGATGCCTGAGGAGCCGTTGACCAGAAGATTAGGGAAACGGGTCGGCAGCACTTCCGGGATCTGCTCGTTGCCGTCATAGTTTGGATAGGTATTGACCGTGTCCTTGTCGATATCCTCGAGCATGAGCTCGGCGATCTTGTTCATCTTGACTTCGGTATAACGCATGGCGGCTGCGCCGTCACCGTCAATATCACCGAAGTTGCCCTGACCGAAAATCAGCGGCTCGCGCATGGAGAACCACTGCGTCATGCGCACAATGGTATCGTAAACCGCCACATCGCCGTGCGGATGGAATCGGCCGATCACATCGCCCACAATACGGGCTGACTTCTTGGTCTGCCCGGTATGCCAGACCTTCAAATCATACATGTCAAACAGTACGCGGCGGTGTACTGGCTTCAAACCGTCGCGCACATCCGGCAGCGCACGGTCCACAATGACACTCATGGCATAGTCAATAAAGGACTGTTTTAACTCCTCTTCCAAATTGACTAGTTTGACATTGTCATTCAGCCCTCTGGCACTCAGGCCTGCGGCATTCTGATCCTGATTCTGATCTTGATTCTGGTCGGTCATTAAAAATACCTTGCTAATTCAATTTATTCATCGCAAAAAAAACAGATATATCTTACCATTTAGCTGATTATTTTTCAATAAAATACCGCGGGATTAAGCTCTTTTTAGCTGAATTGTCGATACTTGAACAAAATGAACCTGCCTCATAGGATGAAGACATAAATTTCTGAAGACAAGCTTTAAGCATCAGGAGCATAAATGAGCAAGAGTATGGGAACTCCCTGGTGTAGCAGGAGAAAAGGGCTGCTGACTGATACAAAAAATGCTCCCTAAAGAGCATCCGTAGACAAGTTTACACTAGCATTGGCCGCAGGCTGCTATCTGCCGCAGACCCTTTTTTTCATTTTAGCCCCGATTTTGAAGGTGGTCACCCTCCTTGCAGTTACTTCAACCTCTTCGCCTGTTTTAGGATTACGCCCGGGACGGGCATTCTTCTCACGCAGGATAAAATTGCCAAAACCGGTTAGCTTCACTGGTTCACCCAGTTCCAGACTGTGTGCAATACTTTCAAAAAAAGCATCCACAAAATGCCCTGCCAGTTCTTTGGGAATGGCATTGCTCTGTACGATACGTTCCGCTATATCTGCCCTTGTTAAGGTCATAAAAACTCCTTTGCCCGAGATTGAAGGGTAAGATCGCACTAATTGTAGCAGAAAAGAATGAGTTATTAGTGAGTTCGACCAATATTTTTAATATTTTTTAAAAAAAAAGTCTATGATCTCTTTGCCTTTTTTCTTGCAATAGTGAGGCTTTTTGCTGATAAAAATAACGCGTATAAACCTTTTTTTACTTTTAAAAACACTGACTCATGCTAAAATCAGAAGGTGAATTTTTTAACATAAATCAAGGAAATTGTAATCATTAAGCGCACATAAAGTGAAAAAAATTTTCACCTAGCCCAGAACTTTACAGATCTTGCTCAAACTGACAGGGCTCGCCAGCCCAAAACAGGGATTTTATTAAATAACAAAAAGATATGCAGTCCATACTCTTAGGCTGCAGGGACGTGAAGAGGACCTTGGTCTTTTAGCTTAGGTTAACGAGATCTGCCGGGGAGAAGGATTTAGGCTGCTGCAGTCCGCCCTGCTGCAGAAAGACCTTCCAGAACCGCACAGCCGCGATAAAGAGGCTTAACTGATCCTCAAACTTCTGATAGGCAAGATCATCTGCCAGCACCCGCGTCAGAGTCAGAAGCCCCTTGCGCTTGTCAAAGCCCAGCGAGCCGAAGGCGCTACCGCGGCCTAAGTGATTGGCCTGCATCAGATAGCGCAGATTATCCATATCAAGCGGCAGCTCTCCAATCTCGGCGATGATAAACAGCCTCCTCTCATGATGTTCAAAGAACAGCACATCATCATCAAACTCGGCCGCGCAGGTATGCTCTTTAGACAGAGCAAGACCAGGGGCGCCGAGTCTTTGTCCTAAGGTACTGATAAGTTCTTCAGCCAGCATGCTTCACCCCTTGTTCTTCTCACGGTGTACTGATCTTTATTCTACTGTTAATTGCACCTCTGAACTAAGATTAAATCGCAATTTTGCTCAGTACCGCAAAGTGTTAGGGCGTGCTTTGCGCAGATCGTCCTCTTCTTTGCGCGGCATGCTACGACTTTTCGCGACGGTTTTGCTATCATGGAGAGCAATCTTATGTGAAGGCTTAACCAAGGATGAATGACGATGTGGTTTAAAAACGCCCGCCTCTATAACGTTGATTTAACTGAACTTAAATCAGTCTTTGACGATGAACAGCAACTCAATGACGCCCTGAGCAGCACCTCCTTTACTCCCTGCACGGCCCAGGAGGTTGCCACCAGCGGCTTTATCCCGCTGTTTGGTCCTGACACACCCTACTGCTATCGGCAGGGACAGCACTATTTCTGTCAGCTGCAGGAAGAAAACAAGCTGCTGCCGGCCTCGGTGGTCAAAAATGAGCTGGAGAACCAGATCAGAATCAAGGAACAGGAGCTCAACCGCAAGGTCAATCATGACGAGCGCAACGCGATGAAGACCGCGGTGCAGAACCAGCTGCTCTCCCGCGCCTTTACTACAAGACGCACCTATCTCATCTGGATTAATCCCGAGTCGAAGCTGGTCGCCATCGGGGCATCCTCAGCCAAACGAGCCGAAGGCGTGCTGGCCATGTTAAGACAGGCTCTGGGCAGCTTCCCGGCTAAGATTCTGCAGCCGCGCTGCGTGGTAGAGGACAGAATGACCGCCTGGCTCTCAGATCCTGCTGAGCTGCCTGAGCAGTTTGCCTTAGGCACCGACACCGTACTCAAAAGCCCTGCCGAGGAAGGCGGCGTGATCCGAGCCTCCCGCGAGGATCTGACCTCTGAGGAGATTGCGGTGCATATCAATTCAGGCAAGGTTTCCACTGAAGTACAGGTAATCTTCAGGGAAGCCGTCTCGCTGGTGCTGACCTCAGATTTAAGCTTAAAGCGCCTCAAGCTTCTCGATCTCTATCTTGAGCGGATGCTGCCTGAGCAGACGGATGATGAGATTGCCAATCTGCAGGGACAGCTGATCATTCAGGCCGACCTTTTAAATGAACTCGGCCTTGCCATCATGGAGATCTTTGACTGTGACCATCAGTAGGAAACCAGAGCTTTTAGCTCCCGCAGGCAGCCTTGAGCATGTCAGAATGGCTCTCTCCTATGGAGCTGATGCCGTCTATGCCGGAGTACCGCGCTGGAGTCTGAGAGTGCGCGGCAACGGTTTTTCCCTCGAAGACTTTGCCGAGGGCATTGCGCTCTCACATCAGCTTGGCAAACGCTTTCATGCCGTGCTCAATGCCATTCCTCACGCCAGACGCACCCAGAGCTTTCTGCCCGCTCTCGATGAGATCGCCGCCTTAAAGCCGGATGCCTTTATTATGGCCGATCCGGGGCTTATCTCCATAGTGCGCGAGCGCTACCCGGAGATCCCCATTCACCTGTCAGTACAGGCCAATACCGTCAATGCCTGGTCAGTCAAATTCTGGCAGAAGATTGGCGTGACCCGCTGTATCCTGGCCCGGGAACTGACCCTGTCTGAGATTGCCATGATCCGCGCTGACTGTCCGGATATGGAGCTGGAGGTCTTTGCCCATGGCGCATTATGCATTGCCGTCTCGGGACGCTGTCTCATCTCGGGGCTTTTAGCCAGGCGCGATGCCAATGTGGGAGCCTGCAACAATGCCTGCCGCTGGGCCTTTAATACCAGAAACATCCGCGTCATGACCGCCGAGCTTGAGGATCAGTTCAATCATCCCGGTGAATGGATGGAGCTTGAAGAGGATGCCCACGGCTCCTATCTGATGAACTCCAAGGATCTCTGCACGCTGCCTCTTTTGGACAAGCTCATGGAGATCGGAGTGGATTCCCTGAAAATCGAAGGGCGCTCCCGCTCTCCTTTTTACAGTGCCATTGTCTCACGCGCCTATCGTCTGGGCATCGATGCTGTGGCTGAAGGCAGAGACGTGCCTGAGGAAGCGCAGTATCTCGTTAACAGCATCATGTCGCGCAAATACACGACTGCCCTGCTCGTCCCGCATCGTCCCGATGAAACGCAGGATTATGAAACCAATACGCCTACCCGCGGCAGACTGGAGATCGTAGGCTCGCTCACCGCTCAGGACACAGACGGCACCCTGACCATCGAGGTTAAGAACCATTTTGAAAACACCAGCAGGCTGCTCATCAGCACGCCGGAGGGTCTCATTCCTCTGGATGCCTCAGCGCTGTGCGATCTGAAAGGAGAGCCTCTGAGTGTCGCTAAAGGCTCAGGCTGGACAGTGAAGCTGCCGTGCGACAGACAACTTGATCTGAGCACGGCCGTGCTGCTGTGTGAACAGGACTAGTCAGCCTGCAGGCTGACTGTAGTAGCGCTGCTTGTTGCGATACATGTACTCATCAGCTGCGGTAATAAAGCTCTTCACATCCTTGAATTCAGGACGGTAGAACACATAGCCTACCGAAATGGAGAGCTTATAAGGCAGCTTGGACGCATGCGCAATCTTCTGCATCAGCTGCTCGAGCTCCTGCTGATTGCGCTTCATCTCTTCGCCCTGCGCATTCTGGAATACCAGCACAAACTCATCTCCGCCATAGCGGCCGGCAAAGCATTCATGATTTTCACAGAAATCCCGGATCCCTCCGGCAATATAGATTAAGGCGCGATCTCCCTCGGCATGCCCGTAGGTATCATTGATCTGCTTGAAGCCGTTGATATCGATAAACATCAGGCACAGCTTCTGCCGCTTGCTCTGATTGTGAGAGCTAAAGAACCGGTTAAGATACAGGTTCAGCTCACCGCGGTTGTTGAGCTTGGTCAGCCCGTCCAGGGAGATCCCGCGATGCTGCATGGTAATGAAGATATAGAACAGTGTCAGGGTATACACGGGTACCGCCACGGGATATTCCACCTGAAACTCCCAGTACATGCCGAGCATCGGGACGGTCCCCAGCCCCAGGATATAGTAAAGATGCACCGGCACCTGCCCCTGGACACGGGTGGCGTCAATGGTGGTCAGAGGATCGATGAGCGATAGCACCTGATAGACGATGTATACGACCAGCACTGTCCAGAAGGACTCCCCCAGATAAATGCGGTTCTCCACGCCGATATAGACAATGCGCCCGTGAGAGAAGGAGGTGAAAATCATGCAGGTGATAAACCAGAAAGGCAGCGAAAACATCAGGAAGGACAGGATATTCGGGATGCGCTGCGGGAAGAAAATAATGCATTCATCCAGAAACAGACTGTAGCCCATATAGACCACCCAGAACAGGAACAGCGTCACCACCAGCAGAGTCACATAGGGGCTGACCTCATTATATGTGGCATAGATGCGCAGGGCTCTTGAGAGCAGATCAAGGATCACAAGCACCGCTACTCTCATGGTGATTCTGAAGAACAGATAGATATTAGATTCGTAGTTAGAGCGGCTCGTATAGAACAGACAGCCTAAACAGCATAAGCAGAAAATATCCACTTCAAGACACAGCAAGAGATTGTTCATAGCAGACTTGCTCCATACTGCTTTTCGGAATACATTTCACCCTCAGCCTGAGAGAGCGCCTCATCAAAATTGCGCCCGTGATCATCAAGTCTGGCCACCCCGATGCTGATGCTGATCTTGAAGGGCAGATCCTCCTGCTCTGAACGCAGATTGATGAGCTCCCTGGTCGTCAGAATAAAATCCTTGACCTCAAGATCATCCTGCACAAACAGAATCGCGACAAACTCATCTCCGCCCATGCGGCACACAAAATGTCTGGTGTGCTCAAGCTTCTGCATCAGAACCTCAGCGATGAGCTTCAAGGCCAGATCTCCGGCCACATGCCCGTAATTATCATTGATCTTCTTAAAGCGGTTGACGTCAAAATACAGCACATATGGCTGCAGGTTTTTGGCGCGGCTGCGGTAGTTGTACTTGAGAAAAGAGCTCAGACAGCTGCGATTGTTCAGCTTGGTGAGCGGATCCTTGGAGATCCAGGTATTCTGCAGGCTGATAAAATAAATCAGCATGCCTAAGGTCACAGACGGGGCCACCACCGGCAGGAAGGTTGAATACTGCACAATGCCAGAAACCATGCCCAAAAGGGTCAAAAAGATAATGCCGAGGCTGGCGGATACCGTTAATCTGCGCCGCGCATAATGCAGATCCCTTATGCACATATAGATGGACAGTACCCCGCACATCCAGGGGATAGCGACCACCGTCCACATATATCCGCCGCGGATCTCCACGCCCTCTTCACTGACAACAAAGAGCAGATTATGCCAGGGCGAGGTAAAGGAAAACAGACTGTAGAGCACAATCACTACCCTGAAGAAGCGATCAAAGGGTACTTCGCGCAGCTTGCGGCGCGGCCGCAGCACACTGAAGACATAGACATACCAGTCATAGGCAAGAGCGCAGAATAATGGCATCAGACAGGCTAAGGAAAAATTAACCAGGTAGGAGATCTGATGCTTTAAGGAAATGGTCTGGACTATTTCAAAGATGCAGATTAACAGCAGCTGCACACAGATCCAGAAGATCAGGCGGGCCTTGACATCCTGCCTTTTATAGGACTGCAACATGATGCCGCATAAAATGCAGCAGCAGATTAAATTAACTTCACACTCTAGCATCTTTCAGAATTAAACCTGCCAGGCTTAAGCCTGTCCTGACTGCCCGCGGTTAACCAGACTGACTCTCAGCCTTACCTAGTAACTGTCAGTATCGCGCAGCTGTCTTAAAATTTCCTGCTTGGTCTCTTCACGCGCCTTGCGTCTGGCTTCCTGAATATCACCGCCTGAAGCCCAGCCTGAAATAGACTTGCGGCTCTCCTGCTCTCTGCGGATGCGTGCCAGCTGCTGTGCCGACATCGGCTTGGCCTCACCGTCGCCCTTAGCCCAGGCTCCTAAGCCTCTGAGTTTTTCGGCATCGAGGTGGATTCTGCCATCCCGCAGCGCCTCACGATCGGCAATCACCGAATCACCACGCTCACTGGCGCTCTCCTCATAGAGCTTCTGCCGTGCTTCCTTCTCTTCTTCGGTTTCAGGCGCCTTGCTCTTGGCAATAGCCTGGCGCTGCACGGAAGTGGCACGATCATTGAGCAGCTCCTGACGCAGAGCCTTACGCTGTCTGTCAAGTTCTGCCTGATTGATATTTTTCTCTTTAGGTGCCGCAGGAGCACTCTTCGCCTTATCAGCAGGAGCAACCTCTGAGACCGGGGTCTGCTCGAGCTCGAGATCGAGATCATCTGCAGCATAGCCTAGCTGAATAGGCATCAGCATAGCCATCAGCCAGAGAAGGGCTCCCGGTCGACGATTCTGTCTATTCATGCTTCCCACCTTTATAAAACTTTCTTCTAACTTAATTATAAAAAAATTCTTGATAAAATCCACAATTAAAAACAAATTATTCAGTTAATCAGTTTAATTTTCTGCGTAACTAAAAACTTTTAGGGGAGACAAAAAAGTCTTCTCTTGAGGAGAAGACTGAAGGCTTATGGTTACTTAGAGAACGAGGAGGCAAGACCGCGCAGTTTATCCGCATCAATCTTGATGCGGTGATCCCGTAAGGCTTTGCGTTCGGCGATAACCGACTCACCCCGCTGCATCACACTTTCTTCATAAAGCTTCTGTCTTTTTTCCCTATCCTCTGCACTCTCCTCCTGACGGCTCTTGGCGATGGCTTGCCGCTGCGTGGAGACTGCCTTGTCGTTCAACAATTCCTGTCTTAAGGATTTGCGCTGAGTATCAAGCTGTTCTAGGCTCTGCCCTGAATATACATTATTTGAGGCATATGGATCCTGCCACAGACCGTCTCTACCTGATGCCTGCCCTATATGAATAGGCATCAGACAAGCACTGCCGGTAAGAAGCACGCCTAGAGTGCTAAAAAGTCTATTCATAACTAACCCCAAAAAAAACCAAGTTACTTTTATTATAAAGGAAATTTTGGCAAAATTTTAGGATTAATTCTAAAAGAATCCTGAGCATTTAACCTGATTATCTGCAATCAAAAAGATCTTGGTCAAGCCTAAAAAAAACTCGCCTTTTCCAGAAACTGCAGGCAAATCTGTCATCCTTTAACTAATTAACGGCAGCAGACGGCAAAACTGAAGGAGGCTTATGCACTAAGGATCTGCTCAGACCACATCAAGCGGCGTTTTCCTGTCAGGAGCAGGAAAGCTTCTGTCCAGCAACGCAAGCTCTGCCTCAGAGAGCCTCAGCTCAGCTGCGGCAAGATTCTCCTGAAGGTGCCTGAGGCTGCCGCTCTTAGGGATGGCCACCATCTCCTGACGGGCAAGGACAAAGGCCAGCAGCACCTGAGCGGCGCTCACGTTATGCGCTCTTGCCACTGTAAGAACCTCACTGCAGCTGTACAGCTCCTGACACAGCCCTCCGCCCTGCGCAAGCGGACAGTAGGCCATCGGGATCACCTGCTTTTCCTGCATATAGGGCAGCAGTGAATATTCAATGCCGCGGGAGCCCAAATGATAGAGCACCTGATTTATCACACAGGAGGTGCCCTGACAGTCCTCGATCAGCTCCTTTAAATCTGCCGTATCGAAGTTGGAGACGCCCCAGCTGCGGATAAGTCCTGCCTGCACCAGACTCTCCATCCCTGCAATGACCTCCTCAAACGGCGTAGCACCAATCCAGTGATAGAGATAGCAGTCAAGATAATCAGTTCCAAGCCGCCTGAGACTGCCCTCGCAGGCCTGTCTCAGCGCGCCCCTGCCCGCATGGGAAGGTAAGACCTTGGAGATCACAAACAGCGAGCTGCGCTCATAGTCCTTAAGAATTGCGCCTAAAAAACTCTCCGAACGCCCCATGCCGTACATCTCTGCCGTATCAAACAGCTGCACGCCGTGCTCCAGTGCATAGCGAATGCTATCTGCCTCCTGTTCAGCACGCGCCCGGGACTCTCCGATATCCCAGAGACCCAGGCCGAATTTAGGCAGGTTGAGTGAATTTTTAAGCTTGACATAAGCTGACATACAGGCCTCCTTTATGCTCTCTTCTGCCGGCAGAATGGTTGTGGTCAGACTGAAGGGATTAAGCCCGCTTAGGGCCTAATGCATGACTGCAGAGATAAGCTGCAGTCATGATCTTAGGGTCTATCTGAAAGGATTTTCCTGAGGATAGAGGACGTCCTTAGGCTGATTGTAGGCGATATCGCTTACGCCTAAGAGCTTGAACACCTCAAAGAGCGCCTTGCCGACATGGCCAAAGGCAACAGCTCCATGATGTGGATAGCGCTTGCCAATCAGCACATGGCGGTAGAAACGCCCCATCTCTCTGATGGCAAAAATACCGATGCCGCCAAAGGAGCGCGTGCCCACCGGCAGCACCTCGCCTTCGGCCACATAGGCCTGCAGTCTGGTATCAGGAGTAGTCTGCAGTCTGAAGAAGGTAATCGGACCTGCCTGCAGATCGCCTTCGAGCGTGCCGCGGGTGAAGTTAGGCTCGGAGCCCTCCGGCTCAAGCAGGCGGTGCTGAATAATCTGATAGTTGATCTTGCCCAGCTTCAGATTGCACTCCGTGCTCTTAGTCAGCTTGCACAAAGGAGTATTGCCGCAGTGAAAGCCCATGAAGGTATCGCTCTGCTGATACTGCGGATAGCGCGGAGCGATGTTTTCCAGGAAGAGATCGGCTGGCACGGAATTGTTGATATCCAGAAGCGTGACCGCATCTTCGGTGACACAGGCGCCGATATACTCAGAGAGCGCGCCGAAAATATCCACCTCGCAGGCAACCGGTATGCCGCGGGAAGCCAGGCGCGAATTGACATAGCAGGGCTCAAAGCCGAATTCCTCCGGGAAAGCCGGCCAGCATTTGTCGGCAAAGCATACATACTGACGGGCCCCGCGATGCTCTTCAGCCCAGTCAAGCAGCGTCAGCTCAAACTGTGCCATGCGCTCGAGCAGATCTGGATAGGTATTGCCATCCCCCAGCTCCTGCCGCATATCCTCAACAACTCCCGGGATGCGCTGATCCTGAGCATGCCTGCGATAGGCCACCAGCAGATCAAGCTCGCTGTTCTCCTCAATCTCCACCCCAAGATCATACAGCCCCTTGATCGGAGCATTGCAGGCAAAGAAATCCTGCGGACGCGGACCAAAGGAGATGATCTTAAGCTGCGCAAGTCCCAGCAGGACGCGCGCTATCGGGCAGAACTCCAAAATCATGCCGGCAATGTCAGAGGCGGTGCCGACCGGATATTCCGGAATAAAGGCCTTAAGCCTGCGCAGCCCCAGATTATAGGAGCAGTTGAGCATACCGCAGTAGGCATCACCGCGTCCATCCACGAGATCCTGTCCGCTCTCCTCAGCCGCCGCCACATACATGCAGGGGCCGGCAAACTGCTGACAGATGAGAGTTTCAGGGGTCTCAGGACCGAAATTGCCAAGGAAGACCACCAGAGCATTGCAGCCTGCCTCCCTCGCCTGGGCTACCGCCTTCTGAGCATCCCGCTCATTCTCCACCGTCACCTTGATTTCACAAAGATCTAGGGAGCGCTCAGCTGCCGCGGCCACGATGGCAGCGCGTCTGCGCTCTGAGAGCGAGCGGATAAAACAGTCACGGGAAACGGCGATAAGACCGAGTTTCAGTTTAGGAATATTATACGATTGCATGCTGTTGCTCCTATGTTGGTAAAAGTCTGTCTAAGCTTAACATTCAAGCTCTGCTCTGAGCGTGTCAAGCTTAGCAAAAGCTGGTTTTAGAGCAGGATAAAGCTGCTCATAGAGCTCAAAAATAGCCTCATAGCGCTGCTGTGCCTGAGGATCAGGACGACATTCCTCATCTTTCAGCCTGACACACTGTGCCACCCCTTCCTCCACTGAACTGTAGGCTCCGGCGGCACAGCCGGCTAAAATGGCAGCCCCCAGAGCCGGACCTTCCCTGGAGGTCACGGTTTTAATGACTTTGCTGAGGCTGTCACAGAGGATCTGTCTGAACAGCGCCGAGCTGGCCCCGCCTCCGCAGGCTCTGAGCTCCTCAGGCACCACTTTGAGTTCTTCTAAAACCTTTAGATTATGCTTCTGCGAGAGGCAGACTCCTTCGAGGATGGCCCTGGTCAGATGCGCTCTTGAGTGCAGAGCCGACAGACCGAAGAACACACCGCGCGCCTTGGCATCAAGCAGCGGCGAGCGCTCTCCCATCAGATAAGGCAGATAGATAAGACCCTCAGCACCGACCGGGATCCCTGAGGCCTCGTCGGTCATGTAGTCATAGATCTCCTCACCGCGCTGCGCGCACTCCTCATGTTCCCTGGCATACATCACATCGCGGCCAAAGCGCAGAGACTGTCCGCAGCTGAGCGTACAGGAGAGCAGCGCATAGGCCCCTGGCACTGCAGCGCAGAAGGTGTGCACGCGCCCCTGTTTATCGTAGACAGGTCTTCTGGTATGCGCAAAAATCACGCCTGAGGTACCCAGGGTGACAAAGGCGCTGCCCTCCTGACATACTCCGGTGCCCAAAGCGGCAGCGGCATTATCCGCAGCCCCGGCCGCAACCAGAGTACCTGACAGAAGCCCGGTGGCCTCTGCCGCCTCCTTAGTAAGAGTTCCAGCTGCCTCGCAGGACTGACACAGCATGGGCAGCAGCTCTGCCTTAAGACCTAAGGACTCCAGCAGCTCTGAAGACCAGACGCGCCGCTTAAGATCAAGAAGATTGGTGCCCGAGGCATCGGAGATTTCAGCTTTAAGCACACCGGTTAAACGATAGCGGACATAATCCTTAGGCAGCAGGATGGTGCGGCAGTGCGCAAACACTTCAGGCTCCTGCTCCTGCACCCACAGAATCTTAGGTGCGGTAAAGCCCGGCAGCGCCGGATTGCCGTTAAGCTCCATCAGGCGCTCTGAGCCTACGCGCTGCGTAAATTCCTGACACTGCCGCTCACATCTTGCATCACACCAGAGGATGGCCGGTCTTAGCACCTCCTGATGCTCATCGAGCATCACAAGTCCATGCATCTGACCTGCGATAGAGAGCCCTAACACGTCAGAGGGCTTTACGCCGCTCCGCTGCATGACCTCATGCAGCGAGCTTAAGGCCGCCTGATACCACAGCTCAGGCTGCTGTTCTGCCCAGCCGTTTTTAGGCTGCAGCAGAGGATAGGAAACCGTCTGTGAGGCAAGAGCCTGACCCTTTAAGTCAAACAGCACCGTTTTGCAGCCTGAGGTTCCTAAGTCCACCCCTAACAGATAATGCATCGCCCCGCTCCTTAAAGGACCTGTCCTTAATCCATGAACGGACTCGGATCGCCAAGACCTACACGTCTTACCACCGGGCCTTCTTCCTCAAAACGGATCACCGTAGTCGGCTGAGGCGCCACCACGCCTCCATCCACGATCACATCCACAAGCTTTGAGAGCTTGGAGTTAATCTCCACCGGATCCGACTCCGGATCCTCCTGTTCAGGCAGAAGCAGCGTACAGCTCATCAGAGGCTCGTTGAGCTCGGTGATCAGCGCATCGATAATCGCATGCTTCGGCACTCTGATCCCGATGGTTTTGCGCTTTTCATTCATCAGACGTCTGGGCACCTCTTTGGTGGCCGGCAGAATGAAGGTATAGGCACCCGGCGTATTGTTCTTGATCAGCCTGAACACGCTGTTGTCCACCTTGGCATAGGTGGAGAGCTCTGACAGATCGCGGCAGAGCAGCGTGAAATTATGGGTCTTGCTCACCTGCCTGATTCTGGTGATGCGCTCCATGGCATTCTTGTTTTCGAGCATACAGCACAGGGCATAGGCTGAATCCGTGGGGATTACCCCGACGCCGCCTCTGCGCAGGATCTCACAGATCTGATGGATATTGCGTTTCTGCGGATTATCTGGATGCACCGTAATATATTCTGCTTGCATAATTGACCTCATGTCCTACTGTTCTAATGACTCTTCCGTCATAAACTGATATTCTGCAGCCTCAGGGCACTGCCACACCGGAACTACCGTCGCGGGCAGATCAAGATTATAGCCCAGTTCCCGCCACTGCTGCGGGGTATGAAAATCAGAGCCGACCGAGGCTTTAAGCTCATACTGCACCGCAAGCCGTGAGAGATACTCCCGATCGCAGGGGCGCTGCTGGCAGGAGGCGACCTCCAGGGCCCGGCCTCCGGCACTCTTAAAATCCTGCACCAGGCGGCGCAGCTTGGAATTGGTCAGATCATAGCGCAAAGGATGAGCCAGCACCGGCACTCCGCCGCTGTGCAGAATCACCTCGACCACGCTGCCAAGCTCCGGCCACTGGGTGCGCACATAAGCCTTCCTGCCTTTTTTAAGATAGGTGTTAAAGGCCTCATCGACCGTCACCGCCTTGCCCTGTGCGACAATAAATCTGGCATAGTTGCCGCGGGTCACCACGGTATCGCTGCCGGAAAGACTGAGCGTACGCGCATAGGCATCGGCAAAGCCCAGTTTCTCAAGCCGGCTCCCGATCTCCTCGGCCCGCTGTATTCTAAGCTTCAGCTGTCCCTCAAGAAAGGTCTTAAGCTCAGGGTGTTCAAGGCCTATAAACAGACCGACCACATGGATCTGATTACCCTCCCACAGTGCCGAGAGCTCGGCCCCCGGGATCACCTGCAGCCGTGAGGCTGCCGCCTCCCTAGCTTCCGCAAAGCCTGCCACGCAGTCATGATCGGTCAGCGCCAGATGGGTAAGTCCCAGCTCTACCGCCCGCTCGACGAGCTCCCGCGGTTTAAGCGTGCCATCCGATGCGGTGGAATGGCAGTGCAGATCAATTTTGCTCATAGCGCTTTTTTGCCTCTTCAAGCTCTTCCCAGCGTGCATAGCGCGCCTCGAGCGTCTGTTCCAGCTCTGCCTTGCATGAGAGTAACTCCCTGACCTTGTCCCCCTGCTCCTTATACAGCTGCGGATCGCCTAGCTGTTCATCGAGGGAGGACAGCTTGGTCTCAAGCTGCTCAATCTCCTCAGGCAGATGCGTCAATTCATAGTTTTCCTTAAAGGAGAGCGCGGTCTTTTTGCGTACCGTGTGCGGACGTTTGCTGCTCTGTTCCTCCTGAGTCCTGTCGTTCACTGCCTTGCGGTTATAGTAGGCCTGCACATCCGCCCAGCCGCCGACCACGCTTTCAATGCCGCCCTGTCCGTCAAAGACCCAGGTCTCGGTCACCACCTTGTCGATAAAGCGGCGATCATGGCTGATGACCAGCACGGTGCCCGGATAGGAGGCGATCAGATCCTCGAGCAGATCTAAAGTCTCCAGATCAAGATCGTTGGTCGGCTCATCGAGCACCAGCACGTTTGAGGGTCTGGCAAAGAGCTTGGCCAGAAGCAGCCGGTTCTTCTCGCCGCCTGAGAGCACGGAGACCGGACTGCGGGTGCGTCTTGCGGTAAAGAGGAAATTGGCAAGATAGGAGATCACGCTCGTGCTCCTGCCGTTGATGATCACCTCGGAATGTCCGTCCGCTACGTTCTCCGCCACGGTCTTATCTTCCCTAAGCTGCTCATGATACTGATCAAAATACTGCGCCTGTACGTTCATGCCCACTCTGACATAGCCGTGGGAAGGCTTGAGTTTGCCCAGAATAATGCTCACCAGCGTGGTTTTGCCCGCACCGTTAGGTCCGACTATGCCGATCCGGTCCTTGCGCATCACAGTAGCCGAAAAAGGCCTGATCAGCTCCCGCCCCTCATAGTCAAGCGAGACATCGCGCACCTCAAACACCAGATTGCCTGAGCGCTCTGCCTCATTGACCTTCAGCACCACGTTGCCGAGGCGGTCACGTCTTAGACTGCGCTGTCTGCGCATCTCCATCAGATCGCGCACCCGTCCCTCATTGCGGGCCAGTCTCGCTTTGACTCCGCGTCTGATCCAGGCCTCTTCCTCAGCCAGGATGCGGTCAAACTCCTGATTGGCCAGAGTCTCCATGCGCAGTCTTTCCGCCTTCAGCTCAAGGTATCTGTTAAAGGAGCCCGGATAGGAATACAGCTTGCCGCGGTCAAGCTCGACGATACGGGTGGCCAGATTATCCGCAAAGGCCCGATCGTGCGTGACAAAGAGCACCGTGCCCTTGAAGTCTCTGATGCACTGTTCAAACCAGGCAATGGTCTCTATATCCAGATGATTGGTCGGCTCATCGAGCATCAGAAGCTGCGGCTCACAGGCCAGCACTGCCGCCAGAGCCGCCTTGCGTCTGAAGCCGCCTGACAGCTCCTTTAAAGGTAAGGAGGGCTCGAGGCCCAGCTTGCTTAGAATTCTGCGAATCACCGCATCCTTGGCCCAGCCGTCATGGCTTTCTATCACACTGGCAAGCTGCTGCTGTTCATGCACATCCTCGCTAAGACTGTATCGGGAGAGCGCCTCTCCGACCAGCGGCACTCCGCTTGCGGCCAGTGAGTAGGCCGTGCCGGTCTCATAGGCAGGCGGATCCTGCATCAGCCTTGCGATTTTAAGTCCGTTCTGCACGATAATGCGCCCTGCATCCAGCTCCTGCTCTCTGCAGATCACTTTGAGCAGTGTCGATTTACCGGTGCCGTTGCGGCCTAGAAGACAGATCCGCTCCTGCTCTTCAATTGCCAGATTTGCTCCGCTCAAAAGACTGTCCGCGCCATAGGCCAGCGAGGCATCCATCAGAGTTACGATTGACATCAGTTAACTCCCGGCTTGACGCCCTCAGGTCCCCAGACCCGCACCGCCCTGGGCTTCTCCCGTCTGCCCTCGTCGCGTCCGCGGCCGCGGCGCTCAGGTCCTCTTTTGAACTTCCGCTCAGGGAAGCTGTCCCCCTCCTGCGCTCTGCTGTGAGAATGCTCCGCACTCCGTCTGTAAGGGCCGCGCTGCTCCTTATTGGCCCCGCCATAAGGAGAGGATGCCTTGAGCTCACCGCTCCAGCGTGACGGAGCGAGCTGCTCGGTCATCTTTTCGGGCTGTTCGGTCATCAAAGAGCGCTTAAAATGCAGCATAAAGCAGCTGTGAATCTTAGGCGTTCTCTTAAAATCAAAAGGCAGAGTCTTAGCGGAGATATCCTCAATGGAGTAACCGTACTTTTGAAGCTCGTCACTAATCTTGAAGTTATGCTGATTGGTGCAGAAGATCACCAGACCCTCGTCCTTGAGATGGCGGGTGACATTCGCAAGCAGTGCCACCTGATCGCGTCTTACCTCAAAGCTGCGCTCCATGCGCTTTGAATTTGAGAAGGTCGGCGGATCGATATAGACGAGATCGTACTGCTGCCCATGCTCTACAGAAAGCCAGCTCAGGCAGTCAGCCTGCTCAAAGGTATGATTCTTTAAATCAAGCTTGTTTAATCTGAAATTCTCCATGCCCCATTCAAGATAGGTCCTGCTCATATCCACCGAATGAGTATGTAAAGCCCCGCCTAAGGCGGCACACACGCTGGCCGTACAGGTGTAGGCAAACAGGTTCAGCACGCTCCTGCCCTCGCTGAGTCTGCGCACCTGCTGCCGGATGAGGCGGGCATCCAGAAACAGCCCGGTGTCCAGATAATCATAGAGATTGACTCTGAACAGACAGTTCATCTCATTGACGGTATAGAAGATGCCGCGCGCCTCTTCGGCCTTTTCATACTGTGCAGCGCCCTTTTTCACGGCCCGCTGCTTTAAAATCACCTGCTCGCCGGGCACTCCGGTCACCTGAACGGTTGCCTGCACCAGGTCAAGAAGATGCTGTCTTGCCAGCCAGGCTGGCACCGTACTTGGCGCCTCATAGGCATAGACCACATAGAAGCCGGCATAATAGTCGATGGCGGCGGCATATTCAGGCACATCGGCATCATAGACGCGATAGGCATCCACCTGCTGCTGTGCGGCAAGCTTGCGGTATTTGGCCAGATTCTTGGTCAGCCTGTTGATAAAATCCACGGGGCGCTGGGCCGCTTCTGTACTGCCCGCTGTGCTGACGGTCTGCTCGGAGGCCTCTTTAACGGTATAGACCCGCAGCTGACAGGCAAGCTCGCCGTTGAAGAGATGATAAACCTTGTCAGCCCGCATTCTCAGACAGGAGAGCAGCTCCTCAGAAGAGGAGATCACCGCCACCCTGCTGCCGCCGAACTGCTGCTTGAATTTGGTGCCAAGCTCGGTATACAGCGCCAGCAGCTCGTTGAAATTGCCCATTCTCACACCATAAGGCGGATTGGTCACACAGGTGAGCGGCAGCTCAGAAGAAGCGAAAGGATTGTAAAGCTCTGAGAGTGCGCAGCAGGACACGGTTATAAGCTCCTCAAAGCCTGCCTTGCGCACATTCTCCTGCGCATAGGCGACGACACGCTCATCCATATCAAAGCCCTGCAGCTGACAGTGAGCCTCAAGCGCCCTGGTAAGCCCCTGTTCATGACGGGTCTTAGCCTCGCTGAGCAGACGCTGCCAGGCCTCAGAAGAAAACTGCTTTAACGAGAAGAAGCCAAAATGCGTGCGCATAAGCCCCGGAGCCGTATCGGTCAGCTTGAAGGCAGCCTCCAGCAGCAGCGTGCCGGAGCCGCACATAGGATCGCAGAAATTGCCCTTAGTATAGCCTGAACGCTCCACGATGGCCGCGGCCAGATTCTCCTTGAGCGGTGCAATGCCGGTCTGACGCTGAATATCACGCTTGAGCAGCGCCCCGCCGCTTAAATCGAGGGAGATCACCACACTCTGCTGCCTGCTGAGCCTTGCAAAAATTCTCACCTCAGGATGTTCGCGATCCACCGACGGACGCATGCCCGTCTGACTGGAGAACCGATCGCAGATGGCATCCTTGACTCTGACAGCTGAATACTGAGTGTTGCGCAGCGTCTCACTCATGCCCGAAAAATCCACGGCAATGCTCTGCTGCGGGGTAAAATAGCGCTCCCAGGCCACCGCCTGTGCGCCAATATAGAGATCGCTGTCATCCTCACAGAAGAACTCGGAGAGCTGCAGCAGGACTCTTGAAGCAAAGCGGCTCCACAGGCAGACCCGCATGCCCACCTCAAAGGTACCCTTAAAGGAGACCCCCGCCACGGTTTCATGCGGCTCCTCGACCATAAGAGCCTTCAGTTCGCTGAGCAGTAAACCTTCAAGCCCCTTAGGGCAGCTGGCAAAAAAATTCTGCGCCATAAAAAAATCCTCTGTGAACTTCTGTCTTCTGCTGCAGGACAGCTGACTTGTTAAGGCTCTGCATTTAACAGAGCCTTAGGCTCTAAAAAAATTCGGTGCAAACTTAGCACCAGGAAGTGAATTTTAGCCTGTCTAACTAAAAAAATAGTCGTTTGACCCTGGGCAGGAAAACGACCATGGCTATGATAACTGAATTCCAGTCAGAAAACTGCTGCACTGCCTTTAAAATCACAAATATTTTAGGCACGCAAGCCCCAAAACAGGCTGACTTCAGCTTAGCCCACAGTCAGGAACTAAACAGACCGGCTTTCTGCTAACCGAAAAGAGTGCCCTAAGCCTCAGATTTGGCTAAATCCTGCCTAAAAAGGCGCTGCCAGCACAATCTTGCCGCTGGCACTGTCATTGCTGGCTCCGACCCGCGGTGACACAGTAGCACAGGCACTGAGGCAGAACACCGTCACTAAAATCAGGCACACCTTGCTCATCCTAAAAGCTCCTTTTAAACATTCTGATTATCCTAAACAAAATTTTCATAAGATCAAGAGCTAACCTTGAATAAACTTGAAATGCAGCATAATTTCAGGTCGCTGTACCTGCCTGTCAGTTCTCTCTTTTGCTCTCATCTCACATTTCCATGACAATTTCAGCACTTCTTGATTTAAGCTGCAGCAGAGCAGGTTAAATTAGCTACAATCTGTCTTAATCCTCTTAAGATTTTAAGCTAAGTTTAACTTTGGAAAAATACTATGTTTTGTCCTCACTGCGGTCAGGAAACTCCTGATGGTTCTAAATTCTGCCAGGCCTGCGGCGCCACTCTTGCTGCTAAGTCACCAGCCCAGGATTCTGTCAGCACTGCGTTTTATGAGCGTCCTTTTGCTAAGTCTCAGGGAGCACAGAGTGACAGATATACCTTCAGATGGGCGATAAGAACGTGTCTTAAAGAGAGATATGCCTGCTTTAAAGGACGAGCCTGCCGCTCTGAATACTGGTATTTCTGCCTGTTCTCCTGCCTTATTTTAGGCGTGCTCTGTCCCATAGGGATGACTCTTGCGTATTCAATCTTTGGAGATAATCTTATCAGCCTCATAGCTGCGCTGGCCATCCTGCTAGGTCCTCTGTTCTATCTGTTAATCCCTGGTCTGGCCGTGAGTGTCCGCAGAATGCATGATTTAGGCTACAGCGGCTGGTGGCTGTTACTCGCCATGCTTTTATCCTGGATCCCGCTTCTGGATGTTTTAATCGGACTTTTGTTAACCATCTTTTTTGCGCTAAAAGGCAGCAGAGGACCTAATGCCTTTGGAGCGGATCCTCTGCAGGAGTGAGAGTATTAAGCTATCTTACTGAATGCAGAAAGACTCCATCCGCAAACTTTGCTGCGTGGATGGAGCCTAAGACGCAGCCGCGCGGCTATTTAGCTGCTACATTGATGCTATAGCTGACATTAGGTCTGCCGTTAATATCAAGGTGTTTATCCTTGAGTATTTGCAGATTATCACGCTCAGCCAGAGTTAGGTCAGTTACATCCATATTGGCTATTTTTTCAATCTCTTGTTTTGGTAATGTATAGACAACATCGATTGTCTCTGTACTCTTTTGAGGGTCTAGCATCACATCCTGCGCTTGCTGATTTTCCAAATCAGGTGCCTGAAGCATATTTAAGTTTTGAGAGAAATGTGCTTTCAGCACGAGATCACCATTCTCATTCTTTTCTATAGATAAAGACTGCTTTGGTGGTTGCCCGTTCCCCATCGTAAAGTATATACCCTGCTCCTGCACTGCAGGGGTAAAGACATTGGTGATCTGAGAACCAAGCTTTGTCAAATAGGCCTGAGATAATAAACTTATCATCAGCTCTGCAGATTTCTTTTCTGCAGGCGCTAATGTAGCGTATTGAGCCTCAGGTTTTCCGGTGACATACTGAGCAATCTGATCACAGGCTTTTTTGGGATCCTTATCAAGCCTGATCATCTTAGGCTCACCTTTCTCATCCTTAACTACCA
The DNA here is from genome assembly GCA_024693025.1 of Succinivibrio sp. Classification (GTDB taxonomy): domain Bacteria; phylum Pseudomonadota; class Gammaproteobacteria; order Enterobacterales; family Succinivibrionaceae; genus Succinivibrio. The sequence continues at coordinate 68,893 of JAILLS010000083.1, forward strand.
GATTACACTCAAAGTTACGCATCAGATCCTTGGCAAACTGCGTATGCTCAAGTGTTTTACCTGGTGTTCCGACACTTCTGATTTCCTGCAGTCCCTTGAGTATCGCAGAGTTATAGCTATGTTTTATCTGCTCTGATAAAAGCTCATTAAAATAATGGTTGAAGGATCTCACCGGGCCCTTGGACTTGTTTATGGTCTCTATCATGGTTGTGGTGATCTGCTGTTTAATCTTCTGCAGTGCGTTATTCTGTTCAAAGCCGCTAAACATAGCCTCGACATTCTGGCTGATAAAATTATCAAAAAACTCTTCTGTTCTGTTTAATAACGAAGTATTAACAATATTTTTGATCTCCGGGGTCAGCGGATTACCAATATGCATATGTCTTTGATAGTCACCCATCGGCGGCAGTTTTAAAAATTCATTCAGGTGATTTAACATCTGATCAAACCTATGTTTGCGACCGTTCAGAAGCGAGGCCGCCTGTTTACAGAAAACCTGTGACTTGCCTGCAAAATCCACATTTCTATCGCTCTGCAGCTGGTCGTAACTCTGATACAGGAGCTGTCCGTTCAAAGAGCTAAAGGCCTCATGCAGATTTTTAACTTGAACTGAGGTCAAACGACTATAAAAAACCTCCTGCGTGAAAGCTCTGAGCGCTTCCAGCGGCTCTGCTCCGAGCGCTAACTTAGACTCTGAATTAGCCTTTGTAATAATATTCTCAGACTCAGTGGCAAGCATATCAAAAGCTTGATTGATCTTAGCAAGGCTTGATGTGGCGCTTAAATCTTTGATAGCGGACAGATCCTGCTTTGAGGCAAGCTCATATATTCCTTTAAGCATTTCAGGCTTCACAGCATCACCTAGACTCACTACGGTATCCATGGCCAGATCATATAGTGTAGGCTCATGTACCAAAGCTGCCATCTGATTAAGATTAGCTATTATGGTGTCTAATTTCGCCAAAACTTTTTCAACAGGCCGGGATTGGCTTTGTGCATTTTTCAGCAGAGGTAAGGCATTATATTCAATAGCTTTGCGTAAGAAGGGCGCATTTTTTTTGCCTATGGGACCGGAATTTCCATAATCTTCTATTTTTTTAATCATAGCGTCAACGGTGTTCTTGTCTATTTGCTCGCGCCCTGCATTAGCCTGACTAATGATTAACTGTGCAAAAGCTTCATCTTTTCCTTTAAGATTCTCAGCCCCTGTGCCATCCGTTACGACCACTGCATCCGGGTCGGCCTGTGCATCCGGGTCGTAAAAGTCACAAAAACCAAGCTGAGTCATATAGTTTGCATATTCTTCTGTAATCTCAACCTTGGTGGTACTCACCGCATGAATGATTAAATTTTCTACCTTATTTTTTATGGCCAATAATAGAGCATCAAACTTCTCTTTATTTAAAGTCTTCTCTCCATTTTCTTCTTTGAGCGGAAGATTTTGTAATAACGGCTTGAAAGCCTTATCCAGAACGTTTTTTAGGGCCTTGGTATTTTGAGTTCCTTTCAGAAAGTTGTTTTGCAGGTATCTGAGCGATTTATCAATCTGTGCGTGTATTTGATTTTTGGCGTTGGCAATTTCGATATTGTGCTGATTGGCCTGTCTAAAATTGCGTGCAATCTGCGACATATCCGCGCCGGTAATGGCATGGGCGTCATCTAAAGTCTTTAACGCGGTATAGAGATTGTACGCATGAGATTTGCCAACCTGATCTAACAGGGACGTCTGAAAGGCATTAATCAGATTATTCACTCTCTGCCTTGAATGTCCCAGGCCAAAATACAATTTAAGTTTGGTAAGAGGACCGGCTGCTTTGATTTCACCCTGATCTGACAGATAATAAGTCTTATCCTGAGCTAACTGACTTAGATTTTGCGCGGAAAATTTATCAATCTCTGACATAGCACCTGATCTCCATAATTCACTTAAACTGAAAAGTTAACTCCAGCCCTTTAAACCAGAGTCCTTCAAGCTTAATTCTGACTGTATACCGCTCTGCCTAACTGCGACTTAACTCATGCTCCTGCACCTTGTATGACGCTCTCAAAGGCTTCCTTAGACTTTAGCATCCCAATAGCCTCTGACAAACTAAGGCAGGTGCACAGGAGGTTAAGCAGTACTGCCTATGTCTTAGTTATATATTATTGCGCACTTTTGTCAACTACTTTTTGTAATTTTTTGAACCAAAGCTGTTTAAGTTTTGCAGATCTTAGAGCCAGCTCGCCTTTTTTTACAGATTTTTACCTGCCAGAACATAGAGCTGCTGTTCAGCAAAGATAAGTCCGAGGCGCAGGCTCT